>JANXZA010000016.1 GCA_025355745.1 Rhizobacter sp.
CTGCTAGGGGTGGACGGTGATGATGATGGTGACAACGGCGCGGAATCGCCGCTGGCCGCCCTGTGGCTGGCCCAGGCGCTGCGCGGCCTGGGTGACACCGCCGCTGCGGCCCTGCAAGCCCGTCGCGCGTCGGACTGGCTCATCGAGCGCTCCCAGCACGCCGTGCCGCCGAAGTTTCGCGACAGCTTTCTGAACCGCAACCTGGTGCACGCGGCGTTGCTGGCGTGGGCGGCGTGAGCTGATAGCTCCACGCCGTTCGGCGCTGCGAGGTCAAAGCGTCCACGGTCTGCCCGGTGCAAAGTTCCGCGCGGTGCTGACGAGGCCGCCGGGTAACCGGCTCCGTTCATGCCCGGAGCAAAGCCCCGGGCGCTCGCCAGGCACAACCAGTCCACTGGGCTGTTTGTGTCCGGGCTCTCTCCTCCGGTGCCGACCTTGCGGTCGACACCTCCCCCTTCACTTCACTGCGCCGGTCACCCGACGCCCTCGCCAGCGGGCACCGTTATCGCGCGCGAACGGCTTTGAGATCCGGGGCTGCGGTGGTGATGGGGGCGCTGTGACGGGTCGCCGTGTGGAGTGAAGTAAAGGAGGAGGCCGGCCGTCAGGCTGGCCGGGGGACATGAACGGAACACAGTGACCCGGCGCAGCGCAAGCGCCGAACTCTGAAACGGCGGTCTTCTGCCTAACGAACCGTATCAGCGTACAAGCAAGTCGCGCTTCGTCCGCAGCAAGGGCAATGCCTGCGCCCCCACCCGCGCCGCCTGAGCGGGCGCGGCGGGGATGAAGTTCGTGACCCGGATCAACCCGGCGGCGTCGCTCTTGAAGAAGTACAGGTCGCCGTCCCCGGACGCGGTGCCGATGAAGGTGAACAGGCCGGCCTGACCATATTGCAAGGGGTCGCCGGTGATGCCGGCCACCACGCCGTCGGGCGATGTCGGCAGGCTGCCGTAGGTGACGAGCGTGGCGCGCGTCGCCCCGTTCACCGCGCGCAAGGTGGCGCCGGCGTTGCTTGCCACGCTGGCCACGCCATCGGCCAGCACCACGGCGTAGGTGCTGTCGGTGCCGGCGGCCAGCGCCAGCGTCGCGGCCGCCACCGGGCGCTTGATGTCGGTGTTGGTCAGCGTCACCGGGTTGGCGCCGTCCGTGCCGACGATGAAGGTGCTGACGCTGGCGCCGTTGGCACCGAACTGGTACTGCGCCAGGTAGACGTTCTCGCCGGCTGCCAGCAACGGGCCGGCGATCACGCCCGCGCCCAGGCTCAGCAGCGTGGTCGTGGCGCCGCCCGCCTTCGCAACCGACAGCAGCTGCGCCGGGCTGCCCTGCGTCTGCATCACGACGCGCGTCAGCGACAGTGCGAGGTTCGCCAGGGGTTGGTTCAAGCTGGCCACGGTGATGGTGTTGCTGAGGTTTTCGTTAACCCGCAGGACCCGCGCGCTGGTCGAGGTGCTCAGGCCGACGAAGGCGCTGGCGCCATCGGTGGCGATCACCGGCGAAACCGTTTCGCCAGCGGCTAAGGTGGCCAGCTCGGTGCGCGTTGCCGGTGCGGCCAGGTTCACGCCCCACAGCTTGCCGCCCTCGATGAACAGCCAGATGCCCGGCATCGAACTGCCGAAGGCGCGCCCGAGGTTGGTGTAGCTCGCGGAATCGATGTTGAAAAGCACCGTGTTCGCGTTGTTGATGTCGGCGTCGGTGCGCCGCATCTGGTTGCCCACGCGCAGCACCACACCGGCGAAGCCGCCGTTGGCAGTGCTGATGTCGACCTGCGGCTCGCCCGGCAAGGTGCGCGCGAGGTCGGTGCCCACCATGTCGAGCCGCACCGCCCAATAGTTGTCGTCGGCGGTGTCGCACAGAGCGTCGGCGCCCGGGCCGCGCAGAAACACCCAGCCGACCGGCGGGTTGCTCAGGTCGTTGCCCCGCGCGTAGGTGGGCGACGCCGCAATGCCGCTCTCGCCGCACACCTGCGTCGTCAACAAGGCCGACACGACTTGCGGCGCGGGCGCGGCGCCATTGGCCACCACCTGGTCGATCTTGTACAGCCGGCCGCCCTTGAAGTAGGTGCCGATGCGGCTGCGCAGGTTGCTGACCTGGCCGGCGTTGACCGTGCCTTCGATCGCGCCGCTGAACAGGAAGCGCGTCTGCCCGACCGGCTCCAGCGTCAGCGCGCCGCTGCCCGGTGCGGCCGCGTTGACCGCCAGCAGCGCCTGCGTCGGCACGTCCTGCACGCCGTTCGCGAACGTGATGCTGGCCAGCACCGTCGGCCCGGCCGAAGCCAGCAGGTAGTAGCCGTTGCCGGCGACGGGCTGGGTGACCGTCAGCGTCGCGTTGCCGCTGGTCAACGTCTCGGCGCCGCTGGTCACCACCACCGAGAACGTGGCGCCGCTGTCGGCCAGCGTGGTCGCCGGCGTCGTGTAGCTGACCGCGTTGGCAGCGGCGATGTTGGCGCCGTTGCGGCGCCACTGGAAGCTCGGTGCGGCGGCACCGCCGGTCACGCTGACGCTGAAGCTCGCACTCTGACCGACGCTGACACTGGCGTTCTGCGGCCCGTTGCTGATCACCAGCGGAGCCGGCACGCCGACCGTCAGCAGGGCGCTGTTCGAAGTTGCACTGGTGCCGTTGCTGCTGCTCACGACCACGCTCAACGCGCTGCCGTTGTCGGCCGCCACCGTCGCGGCGATGACGTAACTGGTGCCGGTAGCGCCTGGAATCGGCGTGCCGTTGCGGCGCCACTGATAGGTCAGGGTGCCGCCTTGCGACACGGCCACGATGTCGAAGCTGGCGCTGGCACCAACCAGTACAGATTTGGGCAGCGGCTGGCCGTTGATCAGCGGTGGCTGCGGCACGCTGTTGACCGTCAGCACCGCTTCGTCGCTGGTCGCGCTGCCATAGGCGTTCGTCACGACGGCCTTGAAACGTGCCGCGTTGTCGCCGGCGAGCACCGGATAGATCAACAGGGACGGCGTGGTCTCGCCCGCGATGTCGACGCCGTTGCGCTGCCACTGGTAGCGCAGCACCGGCGAGCCGACCGCATCGACGCGCAACGCTGCGTAACCGGCCGGCAGCACCGTCACCGACTGCGGCTGCTCGACGATCAATGGCGGTGCGCCGCCCGCGCTCAGCACCAGCGCGCCGGCCAGCAAGATGTCGATCTGCGAAGGGCCGACCCGCTTCGGCGCCGAACTGCGGTTGCCGACCTGCGCCACGATGGTGGCGACGCCACCCTTGCGGATCGCCACCGCGAAGTCGCAGTTGGCGTTGCTGGCGGTACTGGCGCGGCCCGAGTAGTCGCTGCCATAACTGTTGACTTCAGCGGCAGCAATGCGCGCACCGGCCACGTCCTGCACACAACCGATGACGCGGATCGTGTCGATCACCTGGTCGGCGTTCCAGGTCGTGAAGTGGCTCACCGTGCCTTCGTAGTACTGGTTCGGTGCGCTGCCGGCCAGGGTGGCGCTGCCTTGCTGCACCCACAGGCCGGCGGCCTCGTCGAAGTAGAACAGCGGCACCGCGGCGGGTGGGCTGACCGAGCGCGTTGCCAGCGGAATGCGGATCGTCGCGGTCTTGCCGGGCGCCAGGTCCAAGGGCTTGCCGGCTGCGTTTTTCAGAGTCACGTTGAGCGCACCGAAGCTTTCGATCGGCTGCGCCGCGCCACCGGCGACTGCGGCCTGGGCGGTGTAGTTGCCGGGCATGTTGGCCGGGTCGGTGGCCGGGTTGATGGGCGTGAGCTCGGCGGTCACGAGGCCGGTCGCGGCAACGCCGGTGGTGGTGACGAGCCCGGCCGCCGGCAGGCTGACCTGCGCGGTGCTGCCGGCCACCGCGACGGTGGCGCCGGCGGCGGCATCGAAGCTCTGCGCCGCGCCGATTGGCGTCAGCCGGGCGTTGGCGCGGGCCGTGATGCCGGCGCTGACCGCCACGACGAGCACGCTCTTCGCGTGGCCGGCGCGCTCGAAGGCCAGCACCCGGGCGGCCCCGACCGGCTCGTCGGTCAGCGTGTAGCTGCCATCGGCGGCGCTGCTGGTGGAGCGGCTGTCCGAGGTAATGGCCACGCCGGCCAGTGCCAGCCCGGTACCCGATGCCACCACCGTGCCGCTGACGCTGCCGGTCGCGGCGGGCGGGACGACTGGCGGGGCTGCGGGCGGTGCGTCCGAGTCGCCGCCGCAGGCGGTGATGGCGAGCACCAGCGCGGTTGCGGCCAGGTCGCGCCACAGCGTGCCCCAGCGCCGCTGGCCAGACAAGGCGCCGAGGTGCGCTCTCGCTGCGTTGGGGGATGGCGTTGGGGTCGCCCGGGTCGCTGTTGTTGCTTGCATCTGTGCCTCCATGCCCGAGCCGATGCCGGGTACCAATGAGGTTGTAAATCGGCAGGCGTTATGGCCGCGTTACGGCGCGGGCTCGGGTCCTGTACTGGTTCGATGAACCACCAATCCCCTGACCGGTCGATGCGGAAATCTGGATTCACCTGCCTGCTGGTGGGCTCGATGTTGGCGGGTTGTGCTTCGGCGCCGCCGAAGGCGGCATCGTCAGCCCCAGCTGCCACGGCACCCGGCGCGGCGGGCACGGCACCGGTCGAACTCGCTTCCAAGTCGATCCGGGTGCCGGTCGAGTCGTCCCGCAAGGTCGCGTTGAGCATGACGGGTTCGAAGGCGGTGGTCGAGGCGAAGGACTGGGCCGGCTTCAAGGAAGAGTGGCGCACGACCTTTGCGGACCACGCCAAAGACGCCAACATCGCATTCGTCTGGCAGGACGGGCCGGCCCGCTCCGCCGGCGATGCCGGCACGCTGGTATCGGTCTACGTCAACGACTATCGACAGGTCGGCATCGGCGCCCGCATCTTCCTGGGCATCATGACGGGCAATGCCTACATCGACGCCAAGGTGAGCTTGTCGAACCTGAGCAGTGGCGAGCTGTTCGGGGACCAGGTCTACAACACCAGCTCGTCGGCATGGGCCGGCGTATTCGCCAAGATGACGCCGCAGCAGGTGGACGCGATCACCTCTGAAGTGTTCCGCGAAATCAAGCCGCGCTGAAGTTGCGCGCCACTCGCCCGACCACGGGATACGCCGGGTCGTTGTAGCCGGCTGTCGAGGCATGGCCAGTGGCGACCAGGCCACTCACGAAGGCCTCGTCTTCGGCGCTGAACGGGCTATCGATCGCGCCCAGGTAGTCCTGCCATTGGGCCAGCGTCTTCGGGCCGCCGATCAGGCCGTTCACGAGCGCGTTGTTCCAGACCCAGCCGAGCGCCAGTTGCGTGGGCGTGAGGCCGCGCGAGCGCGCGTGCTCGGCCATGCGATGCGCCAGCGCGAGCGACTCGGGGCGGAACTCGGTCTGCAGGATGCGCGGGTCGTTGCGGGCCGCGCGCGAGCCTTCGGGCGGCGTCGCGCCTTGCAGGTACTTGCCGCTCAGCACGCCGCGCGCCAGCGGGCTGTAGACCACCGCCGCGACGCCGTAGTGGGCACAGCACGGCAGCAGCTCGGTCTCGATCTGGCGCGACATCGCGTTGTACGGCGGCTGGCAGACGATGGGCGGGGCGATGCCCATGGCGCGGCACATCTCGGCGACGCGCGCGATGCGCCAGGCGCGGAAGTTCGAGACGCCGAAGTGATTCACCTTGCCGCGTTCGATCAGGTGGCCGACGGCAGTGAGCGTCTCTTCGAGCGGTGTCGTCGGGTCTTCGCGGTGCAGGTAGAGCACGTCGATCCAGTCGGTCTTCAGGCGCGCCAGGCTCGCGTCCACCGCCCGCAGGATGTGCAGGCGCGACAGGCCGCGCTGGTTCGGCCCCGGGCCCATCGGGTTGGCCAGCTTGGTGGCCAGCACCCAGTGCTCGCGCTGCGCGGCGATGAGGCGGCCGGTGATGCGTTCGGACTCGCCGTTGGCGTAGGCGTCGGCGGTGTCGATGGCGTTCAGGCCGGCATCGAACGAGGCCGCGACGATGTTCGCGGCCTCGGCTTCGGAGGTCTGGTCGCCGAACATCATCGTGCCGAGCCAGAGCTTGGAGACCTTCAGGCCGCTGGCGCCGAGGGAGTGGTAGATGGGGGTGGTCATGGGGGCTTTCAGTGGTTTTCAGTGGGCTTCAGTCAGCGTGGCGCATTCCCGCTCGCCACATGCGCGTCACGCAACTCGCGCTTCAGCACCTTGCCGATGGCGCTGCGCGGCAGCTCGTCGAGGAAGGCCAGGCTCGCAAGCCGCTGGGTCTTGCCGACGCGCCCGTTCAGCCAGCGCAGCAATTCGTCGGCACCGACCGCGCTGCCTTCGCGCCGCACCACGAAGGCGATCGGCGTCTCGCCCCACTGCGCGGACGGCACACCGACCACCGCCACATCGGCCACCGCCGCATGTTCGCGCAGCACCGCTTCCAGGTCGCTTGGGTAGACGTTGAAGCCGCCGCTGATGACCATGTCCTTCTTGCGGTCGAGCAAGGTCAGGAAGCCATCGGCGTCGAAGCGGCCGATGTCGCCGGTGCGGATGAAGCGCTTGCCGTTCGCATCGAACCACTCGGCCTCGCGCGTCTTGTCGGGCTGGCGGTGGTAGCCGCTCATCATGCCGACCGAATGGCCCACCACCTCGCCGATGGCCGAGGCATCGCCGGCCGGCAGTTCGCGGCCGGCATCGTCGATGAGCCGCAGGTCGTGGCCCGGCGCGGACCGGCCGACGGTGTGCAGTTTGGCGGGGTGCACGTGGGCTTCGAGGATGCAGGTGCCGCCGCCTTCGGTCATGCCGTAGAACTCGACCAGGCCGCCCGGCCAGCGCGCCACCACGTCGGCCTTCAGCGCGGCGGCGAAGGGCGCGCTTGTGCAGAACTTGAATCGGAACGCGCGCAGGTCGTGGCCATCGAACGCCGCCAGCGCCATGATGCGCTGGTACTGCACCGGCACCAGCATCGTGTGGGTGACGCGGTGCTGCGCGGCGAGCGCGAGGTACTTCGCGGCGTCGAACTTTTCCATCAGGATGACGCTGCCGCCGAACGCCAGCGTCGGGAAGAACACCACCAGCGTGGTGTTCGAATACAACGGCGTGGCGAGCAGGGTCACGGCGTCGGCGGCGTAGCCGTAGGTCGCGCCCCGCATCACATGCGACCAGCGCATGCCGTGCGATTGCACGATGCCTTTCGGCGCGCCGGTGGTGCCGGATGAATAGATGATGTTGAACGGGTGCGCGGGCCCGACCTCGACCGGCTCGGGGCGGGAGCCGTCGGGCATCAGCCAGGCATCGAAGGCACGGCCGGCGGCGATGCCGTCGAGCGAGATGCAGCGCGCCACGTCGGCTTCGCCGGCCAGCGGGCTCAGTGCAATCAATGCCGCCGCATCGACGAACAGCCAGCGCGCCTGTGCGTCCGCGAGCATCGAGGCAAAGGTCGCGCTCGTCACCGACGGCGCGAGCGGCGCCACCACCACGCCGGCCCGCAGTGCACCGAGGAACACCGCCGCATAGCGCACGGACGCACTGGCGCAGATCGCGATCACGTCGCCCGGCCGCAGGCCGTCGCGCTGCAACGAGGCGGCAACGCGGTCCATCAAGGCATCGAGCCCGGCGTAGCTCAGGCGCTCGTCGCCTTGTTGCAGCGCGGGGCTGTGCGGGCGCTCGTGCGCGTGCTGGCGGATCAGGCCGGCGAGGGATCGGTGGGCCGGGTCGGCGATGGGTTCAGGTGCGGGGCTCATCGGTCAAAGTATGCCTTGGTCCCGGCCCAGGGCGGTCGGCGGCACCTGCGTTCAGCCCGGGTTTTCGAGCCTCGAAAAGCAAGGGTAATGCCCCTTTGAATTCTCTGAAGTCCCGATATCTTCGTCCCCCATGGCACGCGACGATCCTGGCGCTGCCGTCCGACCTCGGAGCTGAAGATCGTCCCCACCACCTCGCCCCCCGAACTGCTGCGCGTCGATCGCGTCAGCGTGCGCTTCGGCGGCATCACGGCGCTCGACGGAGTCTCGTTCTCGGTCCACACCGGTCACATCGTCGGCCTGATCGGGCCGAACGGTGCGGGCAAGACGACGCTCTTCAACTGCCTGTCGCGGCTCTACAGCTTCAGCGAAGGCGCGATCCTGTTCGAGGGCCAGCCGCTGGTCGATACCGCGCCGCACGGCATCGCCTCGCTCGGCATTGGCCGCACGTTCCAGAACCTGGCGCTGTTCCGGACCATGACGGTGCGCCAGAACATCCTGCTCGGCGGCCACTGCCGCAGCCGCACCGGCTTCTTCGAGAACGCGCTGCGCCTGCCGCGCGTGCGGCGCGAGGAAGACGCGCTCGAAGCCCACGCCGACCAGCTCATCGAACTGCTGGCGCTTGGCCCCGTGGCCGAGGCGCGTGTGATGGACCTGCCGTTCGGCACGCAAAAGCGCGTCGAGCTGGCGCGGGCGCTGGCCAGCCAGCCGAAGCTGCTGCTGCTCGACGAGCCGGCCGGTGGCTTGAACCATGAAGAGGTCGGCGTGCTGATGGAGTTGCTGCGCGAAGTGCGCGCGCGCCTGCAGCTGACGCTGCTGCTGGTCGAGCACCACATGAACATGGTGATGCGAATTTCCGACCAGGTCGTGGCACTCGACTTCGGCCGCGTCATCGCCGACGGCACGCCGGCCGAGGTGCAAAGCAATGCCGAAGTGATTCGCGCCTACCTCGGGGTGGAGGCTGCGTGAACACGCCGGGCCGCCCCAAGTGCCCATGCTCCCGCCCGGCGGGACCGCACGACGTGCGCAGGGTGCGCCAGTGAGCAAGGTGCTCGACGTTCGCGGCCTGCACGCCTCCTACGGCCCTACGCATGTGCTGCACGGCCTGGACTTCGCGGTCGAAGAGGGCGGCATCACGACCATCCTGGGCGCGAATGGCGCCGGCAAGACGACGACCTTGCGCGCGGTCTGCGGCATGGTGAAGACGCGCGGCGAGATCGACTTCGCCGGCACCCGCATCGACAACCGCGCCACCGAAAGCATCGTGCGCCTCGGCGTGGCGCATGTGCCGGACGGGCGCGGCACCTTCGTCAATCTGACGGTCGAGGAGAACCTGCGCCTGGGGGCCTACACGCGGCGCGACAAGGCTGAGGTCGAGGCCGACTTCGAGCGCATGTTCGGCTACTTTCCGCGCTTGAAGGAACGCTGGCTGCAGCAGGCCGGCACCTTGTCGGGCGGCGAGCAGCAGATGCTCGCGGTGTCGCGGGCGCTGATGTTGCGGCCGCGCCTGCTGCTGCTCGACGAGCCGTCGTTCGGCCTCGCGCCGCTGATCGTGCAAGAGCTGTTCGAGATCTTCCGCAGCATCAATCAGCAAGACCGGGTCAGCATGCTGCTGGTCGAGCAGAACGCCGCGCTCGCGCTGAAGCTTGCCGACCAGGCGTATCTGCTGGAAACCGGCCGCGTCGTGATCTCGGGCACCGCCGAGGCGATCCGCAGCGACGAGGCGATCCGCCGCTCGTACCTCGGCTATTGAGTCCGCCATGACGCTCAACGTGCTCTTGCATCAAGTGTTGTCCGGCCTGGCCACCGGCGGCATCTACGCCAGCGTGGCGCTGGCGCTGGTGATGATCTACCAGGCCACGCACCTGGTGAACTTCGCGCAGGGCGAGCTGGCGATGTTCTCGACCTACATCGCCTGGAGCCTGATGCAGGCCGGCCTGCCGTACTGGGCCGCGTTCTTCATCACGGTGGCGGTGGCGTTCGGGCTCGGCGTGCTGATCGAGCGCGTCATCGTGCAACCGGTCGAGAACGCGCCGATCCTGTCGGTGGTGATCGTCTTCATCGGTCTGCTGGTGATTTTGAACAGCCTTGCGGGCTGGATCTTCTCGTACACGATCAAGCCGTTCCCGAGCCCGTTCCCGACCCAGCCGCTGTTCGGCAATTCCTATGTGTCGTCGCACGAACTCGGCTCGATCGGCGTCACGCTGGTGGTGCTGGTGCTGGTGTTCGCGTTCTTCCGCTTCACGCCGCTCGGGCTGGCGATGCGCGCGGCGGCGCAGAACCCGGTGTCGAGCCGGCTGGTGGGCATCCGCGTCGGCTGGATGCTGGCGCTGGGCTGGGGGCTGGCCTCGGCGATCGGCGCGGTGGCCGGCATCATGGTCGCGCCCACCGTGTTCCTGGAGCCGAACATGATGTCGGGCATCCTGCTGTACGCGTTCGCGGCGGCGCTGCTCGGCGGCATCGACAGCCCGGGCGGCGCGGTGCTCGGCGGCTTCATCGTCGGCGTGCTCGAGAACGTGGTCGGCTCGGTCCTGGGCACCGAGTTGAAGCTGACGGTGGCGCTGGTGCTGATCGTCGGTGTGCTGGTGGTGCGGCCGTCGGGGCTGTTCGGCAAAGTGCACGTGACGCGGGTCTGAACCATGGCAACGCCGCAAGCACTCGCACCCGCACCCGCACCCGCAGCCGCACCTGCATCCCGCGCGCCGGCCTTGAGCCGCGCGAAACTCATCGGCCTGGCGCTGCTGCTCGTGGCCGCCTGCGTGCTGCCGTTCCTGGTCAGCAACTACCGCGTGTTCCAGTTCACCCTGACCCTGGTCTATGCGATCGCACTGCTCGGGCTGAACATGCTGACCGGCTACAACGGCCAGATCTCGCTCGGCCACGGCGCGTTCTACGCCATCGGCGCGTATGTGGCGGCGATCCTGATGGACAAGTTCGGCGTGCCCTACTGGGCGACGATTCCGGCCGCCGGTGCGGTCTGTCTCGTGGTCGGTTTCCTGTTCGGTCTGCCGGCGCTGCGCCTCGAAGGTGTGTACCTGGCGCTGGCCACGTTCGCGCTCGGTGTGGCGATGCCGCAGATCCTCAAATACAAGGGCTTCGAGCACTGGACCGGCGGCGTGCAGGGCATCGTCATCGTCAAGCCCGAGCCGCCCGAGTGGAGCGGCCTGACGCAGGACCAGTGGCTCTACTTCGTCGTGCTGGTGTGCACGGTGGCGCTGTTCGTGATCGGCTGGAACATCCTGCGCGGCCGCATGGGGCGCGCCATGGTCGCCATCCGCGACCAGCCGATAGCCGCCCAGGCGATGGGCGTGAACACCGCGATGATCAAGTCGCTGACCTTCGGCGTCTCGGCCATGTACACCGGCATTGCCGGGGCGCTGGGGGCGATCGTGATCCAGTTCGTGGCGCCCGATTCGTTCAACGTGTTCCTGTCGATCACGCTGGTGGTGGGCGTGGTGATCGGCGGGCTGGCGTCGATTCCCGGCGCGATCTACGGTGCGCTCTTCATCCAGTTCGTGCCGAACCTCGCCGACCAGATCTCGAAGGCTGCGCCGTGGGCGATCTACGGCGTCTTCCTGATCGTGTTCATGTACGTGATGCCGAGTGGCGTCGCAGGGTTCGTCCGGATCGTCGGCGGTCGGCTGCGCCGGCTTCGGGCGCGTTGACCAAAGTGGAGGAACAGCTTCGTGTCCTCGGGCGGATCACGGCGATCTGAGTGAGCGTGCCGGTCCGGTTTGTGTTCATCGCAGTTCATTGCATAGAAGGAGTCATCATGAAATTCAGCTCGAATCGTCGTGTGCTGTCGGCCGCCATCATCGTCGTGCTCGCGACGCTTGCCGCGCCCACGCTGGCGCAGAAGAAGTACGGCCCGGGCGCCTCCGACACCGAGATCAAGCTCGGCCAGACCATGCCGTACAGCGGCCCGGCGTCGTCCTACGGCACGATCGGCAAGCTGCACACGGCCTACTTCAAGATGATCAACGAGGCCGGCGGCGTCAACGGCCGCAAGATCAACCTGATCAGCCTGGACGACGGCTACAGCCCGCCGAAGACGGTGGAGCAGGTGCGCAAGCTGGTCGAGCAGGACGAGGTGCTGGCGCTGTTCCAGACCCTGGGCACGCCGCCGAACTCGGCGATCCACAAGTACGTCAACGCGAAGAAGGTGCCGCACCTGCTGCTGGCCACCGGTGCCACCAAGTGGGCCGACCCGAAGAACTTTCCGTGGACTCTGGGTTTCAACCTGAGCTACCAGGCCGAGGGCAGCATCTACGCGAAGTACCTGTTGAAGAGCAAGCCGAACGCGAAGGTCGCGATCCTTTACCAGAACGACGACTTCGGCAAGGACGTGCTGAAGGGCGTGAAGGACGGCCTGGGTGCGAAGGGCGCGAAGATGATCGTCTCGGAAGCCAGCTATGAGGTCACTGATCCGACCGTCGATTCGCAGATGCTGACCTTGCAGGCGTCGGGCGCCGACACCTTCATCAACATCACGACGCCGAAGTTCGGCGCACAGGCCGTGCGCAAGGCCTTCGATTCGGGCTGGAAGCCGCTGCACATCATCAACAACGTCAGCGCCTCGGTGGGCTCGGTGCTGGTGCCGGCGGGCCTGGACAAGGCGGTCGGCCTGATGACCTTGCAGTACTACAAGGACCCGAACGATCCGCAGTGGAAGGACGACCCCTCGATGCTCGAATGGCGCGCCTTCATGGGCCGCTACTACCGCGACGGCGACCCGAAAGACGCGTCGAACCTCTACGCCTACATCACGGCGCAGACGATGGTCCAGATCCTGAAGCAGTGCGGCAACGACCTGACGCGCGAGAACGTGATGAAGCAGGCCGCCAACATCAAGAACCTGAAGCTGCCGCTGTTGCTGCCGGGCATGGCGCTGAACACCACACCGACCGACTTCTTCCTCGTCAAGCAGGGCCAGTTGGCGAAGTTCACCGGCACGCAGTGGCAGGGCTTCGGCGACGTGCTCAGCATCAGCGAGTGAGGCCACGGCTGAATAGCCAACTCACCACCGCAGAGGCGCGGAGGGCGCAGAGGAACGCAGAGGAAGACAAGAAAAATTTTTGGATTTCTCTGCGCAACTCTGCGCTTTCTGCGCCTCTGCGGTGAGTGAGTTGATCTTTGCTTCGTGGCGGGTCAGCGCCATCGCTGTCCTGAGCTTCGGCCTGGCGATGGCCGGCAGCGCGACGGCGCAAAGCCAGCAGCTCACCGCGCTGTGTTCCACCGACCAGGGCTGGTGCGAGCTGGCGGCCAAGGAGTTCCGGGCCCAGACCGGCATCAAGGTCTTGCAGGTTCACAAGGCGACCGGCGAAGCGCTGGCGCAGTTGCGCGCCGAGAGCCAGAACCCGAAGACCGACCTGTGGTGGGGCGGCACCGGCGACCCGTACCTGCAAGCCGCCGAGGTCGGCCTGCTCGATGCGTACCGGCCGGCGTACCTGAACGACCTGCACGGCTGGGCGGTGCGCCAGTATGCGATGAGCGAGAACTACGTCGGCGGCTTCTACACCAGCGCGATCGGCTTCGGCTGGAACGAAGACGTGCTGCGCAAGAAGAAGCTGCCGGCGCCGAAGTGCTGGGCCGACCTGGCGGATGCGAAGTACAAGGGCGAGGTCGAGACCTCGAACCCCGGCTCGAGCGGCACCGGCTACACCATCCTGGCCGGCCTGGTGCAGCTGATGGGCGAGGACGCGGCCTTCGACTACCTCAAGAAGCTGCACCGCAACGTCACGCAGTACACGCGCAGCGGCCAGGCCCAGGCGAAGAGTGTGGCAAAGGGCGAGGTGGGCATCGGCGTGAGCTTCATCTTCGGCTTCGAGAACGAGCGCCAGCAAGGCTTCACGATGGTGAAGAGCGCCGCGCCCTGCGAAGGCACGGGCTACGAGATCGGCGGCATCGCGCTGGTCAAGGGCGGGCGCAACCGCGAGGCCGCGCGCCGCTATTACGACTGGCTGATGAGCCCGGCCGGGCAGGGCATCGGCGCGAAGGCCAATTCACTGCAGGTGCCGGCGAACAAGACCTTCACGCCCGACGCGCGCATCCCGAACCTCGACAACGTGCGCCTCATCAAGTACGACTTCCAGAAGTACGGCAAGGCGGTGGAGCGCAAGCGCCTGATCGAGCGCTGGGAGCGCGAGGTCAACGCGCTGCCTCGGTAGCGTGGCGCGCTTGCCCGGCCGCGCCCCACTAGAATTCGCGGCTTCGTCAACGTGGCCGCCACCGTGTCCGACCGCCTCAAAGTCCTGCCCCAATACTTCCTGCCAAAGCGGGCGCTGACGGCCTATGCAGGGTGGCGCGCATCGCGCCGCTGGGGCGAGCGCACGACGAAGCTGATCGCTGATTTCGTCGCCAAATACGGCGTCGACATGGGCGAGGCGGCCGACCCCGACATCGCCCACTACCCGAGCTTCAACGAGTTCTTCACGCGCGCACTGAAGCCCGGCGCGCGGCCGCTCGCGACGGCCGATCTGGTATGCCCGGTGGACGGTGCAATCAGCCAGTTCGGCGCCATCGAACGCGATCAGATCTTCCAGGCCAAGGGCCATCACTACTCGACCACCGCGCTCGTCGGTGGCGACGCCGCACTCGCTGCGCCGTTCGAGAACGGCCACTTCGCGACGATCTACCTGAGCCCGAAGGACTACCACCGCATCCACATGCCGTGCGACGGCCGGCTGCTGCGCATGATCCATGTGCCGGGCGACCTGTTTTCGGTGAACCCGACGACGGCGCGCGGCGTGCCGGGGCTGTTCGCGCGCAACGAGCGCGTCGTCTGCGTGTTCGACTCGGCGCGCGGCCCGTTCGGGCTGGCGCTGGTGGGCGCCACCATCGTCGGCAGCATGGCCACGGTGTGGCACGGCGTGGTCAACCCACCGCGCAGCGCGAGCTTGCGCGAGTGGCGCTATGACGATCGGCACATCGCGCTGAAGCTGGGCGACGAGATGGGCCGCTTCCTGCTTGGCTCGACGGTGGTGCTGCTGTTCCCGCGCAACGCGCATGACGCGCATGACCCGGGTTGTGACTTGCGCTTCAACCCGTTGTGGACGGCGGCGCGGCCGGTGCGCCTCGGCGAGGCGATGGCGAACTGGCGGTAGCGCGCACCATCTTCTGCATCAACGCGTCGAGTAGCGCCGCTATGTCGGTGCACCGCCCGGTGTGCACGGCCGAGGTCTGAAGGCTCGAACTGCGCGGCGCCACCAGCCAGTGGAAGCGCTCGCGCACCGAGAGCCGGCCAAGCGCGCCGGCCGCATCGCCGCCCGCGCAGATCAATGGGATCGTCGCCAGCGCGGCGCGAATGCCGGCCAGGTCGGCGCCCGGGTCGAGCGCCAGCAATCGCGCCTCGTCGAGTTCGATGCCGGCCTGCAGCAGCCCTAGCGCGGCGCACGAGACGATCACACCAGCGTTGACGAACTCGCCGCGCTCGACGCGCGGCACGACGCGCACCACCGCATAGTCATACGTGTGCAGATCGGGCACGAACGGCCTCCTCGAAGAAGGCGCGCGGCGCGGCGAGGCGGTGCGTCAGGTACCGAACATAAGCTGCGCGGTGAGCGGCATGGCTGGCGAACGAGGTCTCGTCTTCCAGCCAGGCATCGGGAATGAGCTGCACGATGGCGTCGATGCGTTCGGGCGTGAGCTGCTGCGTCATCCACACATCGGCGGCGTCGAGTGCACTCGCGAACGGCAGCAGCACATGGTCCTTGATGAGCGCGAACGGGCTGGTCGCGCGGTCTATGAAGTCGCGCCAGTCGTGGTGGAAGTAGAGCGCCGCGCCGTGGTCGATGAGCCAGAGCTTGCCATGCCAGACCAGCATGTTGGTGTTGCGCGCTGTGCGGTCGAGGTTGCTGACGAAGGCATCGAACCAGACGATGCGCGAGGCGAGCTCGGCGCCGGGCTGCAGCGCCAGCGGATCGAAGGTGACCGAGCCCGGCAGGTAGTCGAGCGCCAGGTTCAGGCCGACGCTGCCGCGCACCAGGTCGGCACTGGCGCGGATCAGGTCTTGTATCTCCGGGTCGGGCTCGGTGCGGGCCAGGTCCGGGTGCAGTTCGGCAAAGACGATCTCGGGCACCGGCAGGCCGCAGGCGCGGGCCATCTCGCCGGCCAGCAGTTCGGCAATGAGTGCGCGCGGGCCCTGGCCGGCGCCGCGGAACTTGAGCACGTACAGGCCGTCGTCGTCGGCCTCGACGATGGCCGGCAGCGAGCCGCCTTCACGCAGCGGCGTGATGTAGCGGGTGGCGGAGACGGTGCGAAGCTGCATGCCGGCATTTTGCTGTAGGACGCGGACAGCGCCAGCTTGAGTGGCCGTCCGACAAGGATCAAAGCAAGCGCTGCGGATCCTGATCCGTTCTCAACATCATGTGTTCAATTTCAGGGGCTTTCGATGACGAAGATTCGCACCGGCCAGGCGCTCGCACCGTTGACCCGCGCCGAGTTTCACGAGCGCTTCGCGACCCGCTTCTACGACCCCGCCTATGCGGTCGAAAGCGACTCCATCGCGCGCCTCGAAGCCATCGCCTGGGGGGCAGTGCAGGAAGGCCGGAAAGCACCCGTCACGCGCCCCGCAGGTCGCGGCTTTGCCGACCCCACCTACGAGGTCTCGGTGCAGTGGCTGGAGACGCGCAAGCGCTTGCGGCTGGCCGAGAAGCGCTGGCACGACAAGGCCACGCCTTCGCGCGTCCTCGTCATCTGCGGAAGCGCGCGCAACGACGGCACCTGCCCCGGCGAGATCTCCAAGACCTGGCGTTTCACCGAGAGCGCGCGCCATGTAGTCGAGGGCCTGGGGGTCCAGGCCGACGTGCTCGACCTGAGCCTCGTCACCTCGGAGTACGGCCGCACCATCCACCCGTGCAAGGGTTGCGTGTCGAGCGCGATGCCGCTCTGCCACTGGCCCTGCAGTTGCTATCCGAACCACGCGCTCGGCCAGGCCGACGACTGGATGGCCGAGATCTACAAGCGCTGGGTGGCGGCGCACGGCGTCATCATCCTCGCGCCGACGTACTGGTATCAGTCGCCGAGCCCGTTGAAGCTGCTGATCGACCGCATGGTGTGCGCCGACGGCGGCAACCCCGACCCGACCACGACGCACGGCAAGACGGTGAGCGAGGCCAAGCGCATCGAGCAGAAAGGCTGGGACTTCCCGAAGCATGTGGCGGGCCGCGCCTACGGTGTGGTGGTGCACGGCGATGTGGCCGGCGTCGAAGTGCACCGCCGCAACCTGTGCGACTGGCTCGAATGGATGGGCCTGATCGACGCCGGCGCGGCCGCCAAGCTCGACCGCTACATCGGCTTCTACGAGCCCTACTTCAACAGCCACGACACGCTCGACAAGGACCATGCGGTGCAGGACGAGGTGCGCAATGTCGCGCGTGCGGTGGTCAGCGCGGTGAAGGAAGTGCGCGCCGGGCGCCTCAGCCAGCCGGACAAGCAGGTCAAGTGGCCGCGGCCGAAGTGAGGTTGGCGTGGCACTTCTCGGCGGCACATCTCGGCGCACATCTCGGCGCACATCGCGGGGCCGAATTGAATTCCGCTGCGGTGGCCCAAAATCAGCGCATGTAGGGCGGCGCGGTGCCGTCCGAGATCGCCACACAAGAAACATCATGGACAAACAGACTCTTTCATTCCAGGCCGAAGTCAAGCAGATCCTGCACCTCGTCACCCACTCGCTGTATTCGAACAAGGAGATCTTCCTGCGCGAGCTGGTGTCGAATGCGTCGGATGCCTGCGACAAGCTGCGCTTCGAGGCGTTGAACAATGCTGCGCTCTACGAAGACGCACCGAACCTGGACGTGCGGGTCAGCTTCGACGCCTCTGCCAAGACCGTGACGATCATCGACAACGGCATCGGCATGTCGGCCGACGAAGCCGTGGCGCACCTCGGCACGATCGCCAAGAGCGGCACGCGCGAGTTCATGTCGGCGCTCGAGGGCGACCAGAAGAAGGACGCGAACCTGATCGGCCAGTTCGGCGTGGGCTTCTACAGCGGCTTCATCGTCGCCGACCGCATCACGGTGGAATCGCGCCGCGCCGGCGTGCCGGCGGACGCCGGTGTGCGCTGGAGTTCCGAGGGCGCGGGCGACTTCGAGGTCGAGACGATCACGCGCGCCGCGCGCGGCACCAGCGTCATCCTGCACCTGCGCGATGGCGAGGAAGAGTTCCTCAGCGGCTGGAAGCTCAAGTCCATCATCGGCAAGTACTCCGACCACATCTCGCTGCCAGTGCTGATGCAGAAGGAGGAGTGGGACGCCGAGGCGCAGAAGCAGGCCACGCGCGACGAATGGGCGCCGGTCAACAAGGCGGCGGCGCTGTGGGCGCGCAGCAAGAACGAGATCACGCCCGAGCAGTACGTCGAGTTCTACAAGCAGATCAGCCACGACACCGAGGCGCCGCTGGCCTACACGCACAACCGGGTCGAAGGGCGCAGCGAGTACACGCAGCTGCTCTACATCCCGGCCAAAGCGCCGTTCGACCTGTGGAACCGCGACAAGCGCGGTGGCGTGAAGCTGTACGTGAAGCGCGTCTTCATCATGGACGACGCCGAGGCGCTGCTGCCGGTCTACCTGCGCTTCGTCAAGGGTGTGATCGACAGCGCCGACCTGCCGCTGAACGTGAGCCGCGAACTGCTCCAGGAAAGCCGCGATGTGAAGGCGATCCGCGAAGGCTCGACGAAGCGCGTGTTGTCGATGCTCGAAGCGCTGGCCGACAACGAAGATGCCGCTGAGCGGGCGCGTTATGCCGCATTCTGGACCGACTTCGGCACGGTGCTGAAGGAAGGCGTCGGCGAAGACCACGCGAATCACGAGCGGCTCACCAAGTTGCTGCGCTTCGCCACCACGCACGCCGACGAAGGCGTGTCGTTGGCCGACTACGTGGGCCGCATGAAGGAAGGCCAGGAGGCCATCTACTACATCACCGCCGACAGCCTGGCGGCGGCGAAGAACAGCCCGCAGATCGAGATCTTCCGCAAGAAGGGCATCGAGGTGCTGCTGCTGATCGACCGTGTTGACGAATGGCTGCTGAGCCATCTGTATGAAGTCGACGGCAAGGCGCTGCAAAGCGTGGCGAAGGGCGCGGTCGATCTGGGCGGCCTGCAGGACGAGGCCGAGAAGAAGCAGGCCGATGAGGCCGCGACCGCCTTCAAACCGGTGCTCGACCGGCTCAAGGGGGCGCTGAAGGACCGTGCCAAGGACGTGCGCCTGACGACGCGGCTGGTCGATTCACCGGCCTGTCTGGTGGTCGAAGAAGGCGACATGAGCGCGCATCTGGCGCGCATGTTGAAGCAGGCCGGGCAGACGGCGCCGAAGTCGCTGCCGACGCTGGAAGTGAACGCCGAACATGCGCTCGTCAAGCAGCTTGAAGGCAGCGCGCACTTCGATGACCTGGCGCAAATCCTGTTCGATCAGGCCTTGCTCGCCGAAGGCGGGCAGCTCGAAGACCCGGCGGCGTATGTGAAGCGGGTAAACGCGCTGCTGGTGGGCTGAACGCTGCGGAGCGAGCGGCAGTTCGTTTGAAATAGCCAACTCACGCACCGCAGAGGCGCAGAGGGCGCAGAGGTTCGCAGAGAAGATAAGTCATTTGTATTCACTCTGCGCAACTCTGCGACCTCTGCGACCTCTGCGCCTCTGCAGTGGTGAGTTGGCTAGCGCATAAAGGCCTACCCACCGCCCAGCGGCGGCTCGGCCATCGCCTCGATCTGCTGGCGAAGCCGGGTCGTCTGCTCGGCCCAGTACGACGGGCTCTCGAACCACGGGAAGGCGACCGGGAAGGCCGGGTCGTTCCAGCGCCGCGCGATCCAGGCGCTGTGGTGGAGCATGCGCAGCGTGCGCAGCGGTTCGATCAGGCGCAGCTCGTGTCGGTCAAAATCCATGAAGGCCTCGTAGCCGTCGAGCACTGCGCCGAGCTGGCGGTTCATCGATGCGCGGTCGCCGGACAGCAGCATCCACAAATCCTGTGTCGCCGGGCCGTTGACGGCGTCGTCGAGGTCGACGAAGTGCGGCCCGTCGGCGGCCCACAGCACGTTGCCGAGGTGGCAGTCGCCGTGCAGGCGCAGTGAGCGCGGCGCCGGGCCGGCATCGAACGCCGACTGAACGGCGGCGAGTGCGGTTTGCGTCACCTCGCGCCAGGCGGGCAGCGCGTCGGGCGGGATCAGGTCTTTCGCCAGCAGCCAGTCGCGGTTGTCAGTGCCGAAGGTCGGCACGTCAAGCGTCAGGCGGTGTTTGAAGCGGGCGGTGGCGCCCACCGCATGCATGCGGCCGATGAAACGGCCGATCCACTCCAGCGTGCCGGGCGCTTCGAGTTCGGGGGCGCGGCCGGCCAGGCGCTGCGTCACCGCGAATCGGTACGCGCCGTGAGGAGTCGTGCGATGGGCAAGCGTCGTGGCCGTCAGGTTGACGCTGGCAGCGTGCCGCGAGTTGATGTCGATCGCGAGCGGCCAAGCCGCCGCGACCGGAATTTCGCGGGCCGCCAATTCGGCGCCGAAGGCATGTTCTTCGAGAATCTGAGCGTCGCTCCAGCGCCCCGGTCGGTAGAACTTCGCGACCACCACGCTGCCGTCTTCGAGGAACACCTGGAACACTCGGTTCTCGTAGGAGTTGAGCTGGATCAACCGGCCGTCACCGCGCAGGCCGACGGCGTCGAGCGCATCGAGAACGGTGTCGGGGTTCAGCCCGGCGTACGGTGTGTCGCTGGCAGTTGCCGCCGTGGACTCGGATGACGATGCGGGGGCCGGGAGGGTCATGCGCGCATGGTACGCGCGCGCGAAGGGGCGGCGTCAGCGGCTCGCGGCGCTGGACAAGCGGGGCAAGTCGGCGTCAGTGTCTGAGACTACACCGCCATCGTCACCGCCAACGATTTCATGGCGGCCATTCGATCGCTCGTCACGCGGGGGATCCTGCCCGATGATGTGCGACACATAGGCGAGTGTCGGGTCGATGCCGCGAGGCGCACCGCGCGACGTGGTGGGCGCCGCGCCGAGCGCGCCAAACTCGCTGCTTGCGTAGCTGTCGAGCCGGGTGTCGGGTGCGAAGAATGAATCCTGGAACACAGTCGAATCCTGCCACAGGGCGGTGCGCTCGGCGCGCCGTGTCGCGACCGTGTTAGACAGTGTGTCGCGCGCCTGGTGCAGATTAGCCGGTGCCGCAGCCGGCGCCGGCTGCGGGCTGCGGGCGGGCGCGGCGCTACTGGGCACGAGCAACTGAATTTCCGCCACGGTGGGCAGGTGATCGACCGGGCAGCGAAGGAAGCGCACCCGGCATGCACTCAGCACCGATTGCTTGATCTGCAGCACGCGGCGCGAGTTGCTGCGGTCGGTGTCGAGATCAATGGCGGCGAGCACGCGGCCGTTGGCGCTGCACACCGCAAACGTGACGTGGCTGGCGCCAAGCAGGTCGAACCAGTAGCGAACTTCGTTCGGGTCGGTGGGTTGGCAAAACCGCACCAGCGGCAGCTTTGACAGCACGATGTGGTGCGGCAAGGCCTCGCGCAGCAGACGGTAGACCCGACGCTCGTCGCTGGAAAAAACGGGCCGGGCTGTCAGCGCCCAGTCGGTGGGCAGGCTGGCCGCCTTGCTCGGCTTGCGCGTGTACGCCCAACCGCCAAATGCCATCGCCAGAAGAGCGAGGGCGGCAAGTGCAACGATCCACGGAAGGGTTTGCATGTCGAGCGGCGCAGTTCGGTCAATCGTGGCGATATCAGCACGACACCAGCCAGATCGCGCACTGTAGCGGAAGCGCATCGCTGACCTGGCCGCGAACCGACATGAAATTCGGGCTTGGCCGCGTTCAGTGCGGGTTCTAGTGCTTATCGCACACGAAGCGCGTCATTCGTCGCCGTGCGCCACCGTCCCTGTGGCCATCCGCATTGCCGAGACAGCGTCCAGCAGACCGCCGACCTGACGAGCGTGCAGCTTGAGCCGGTAGTCAAGCTCGGCGACCTGATGCTCTACCAATTCGCCGACGTGCGACGCCAGGGTGTCGGGCGGCAAGGCGAGAAGCGCTTCAGATTCGGAGCCGTCGCGCTCGACGATGGCGCCCGCGCTGCGCGCGATCTTCAGCATCGCGCGGTTCTCGCTGAGAGCGTGAATGAGCAGCGTCTGCACGCCGCGGTTGCGGGCGTGGAGCATCGCATGCTCGAACAGGCGTTTGCCGAAGCCGCGATTGCGCGCATTCAGCAGCACCGAAACCCCGAACTCCGACATCGTCGACCGCCCCTCATCAGGCACGACCACCGGGTGAGCGAGGTGGGCCATGGCGATCAGTTCGAGGCGGCGATTGAAAATGCCGAACACCTCGTCGTGCTCGAATTCGAGCGTGTCAACGTACTTCGAGATTTGGGCGTCGGTGGCCGGGTAACCGAAACGAAGGTAGCGGTCGTCGCTGCCCAGCGCAAGCAAGTGGGCTGCGATGCGGCTGCGATGGCGCGGGCCGAGGGAGCGGATCGGCACCCAGGTGCGGCAGGTCTTGGCTGCAGCTGATGGGATGGCAAGAGCGGCCGCGACTGGCTGAAGGGCGGCTGCGTCGTGCTCGGCAACTGGGCTGTTTGGGTTGGTGGAAATGGTCATGGTGAGAGGCCTCCCGTATCCAGGGTTAACCCCAGTCTACGAGATTTCATTGGAGCGTGCTCCCAATATTGCTGCGGTGCAGCACGGAGCTTGGGCATCTGTTCTGATACAGTCGCAGGCTTTTCCGAAATCTGCCCCCGGAGGAAGCACCGCCTGTTCAGCAGGCGGCGAACAGTGCGAGAGCCCGCCACCCAACGAAGCGGACCGAACACTGATCAAACCAGGCTTCGCGTCCGCGATGCTTGGGGGGCTTAAAACCAACTCGACTGCTTCCATGAAAACCTTCAGCGCCAAACCGGCCGAAGTGGTGCATGAGTGGTTTGTGATTGACGCGACCGACAAGGTTCTCGGAAGGGTGGCCAGTGAAGTCGCCCTCCGTCTGCGCGGCAAGCACAAGCCTATCTACACGCCCCACGTCGATACCGGCGATTTCATCGTCATCGTCAACGCCGAAAAGATCCGCGTCACCGGCAACAAGGCCAACGACAAGGTGTACTACCGTCACTCGGGTTACCCGGGCGGTATCCATGCCACCAAGTTCAAGGACATGCAGGCCAAGCACCCTGGCCGCGCCATCGAGAAGGCCGTCAAAGGCATGCTCCCGAAGGGTCCGCTGGGCTATGCGATGGTGAAAAAGCTGAAGGTGTATGCCGGTGCCACGCACCCGCACGCGGCTCAGCAACCCAAAGTGCTGGACATCTAAGGAGCGGCAATGATCGGAATTTGGAACTACGGAACCGGCCGCCGCAAGTCTTCGGTAGCACGCGTGTTCATGAAAAAAGGCACCGGCCAGATCATCGTCAATGGCAAAGCCGTCGATGAATACTTCGGCCGTCAGACCTCCATCATGGTGGTGCGTCAACCGCTGGTGCTCACCGCCAACGACGCCGCGTTCGACGTCAAGGTGACGGTGCGCGGCGGTGGTGAATCGGGCCAGGCCGGCGCGGTTCGGCACGGCATCACGCGCGCGCTGATCGACTACGACGAGACCTTGAAGCCGCCGCTCAAGCACGCCGGTTTCGTGACCCGCGATGCGCGCGAAGTGGAACGCAAGAAGGTCGGCTTGCACGGTGCGCGGCGCCGCAAGCAGTTCAGCAAGCGCTGATCGAAATTGCACACCAGATGTTGATATGGGGCCACCTTCGGGTGGCCATTTCTATTGCATGGCCATCCATGGTGCGATCCTTCGCATTCGTGCTTGCCGGCATCGCACGGTCGAAAGACCTGCACTCGACCGGCGGTCCGTGAATCCACGATAATCAATGCTTCGGCACATCGCCGCAGGAGGTCCGCATGAGCGCAGTCGCTGACAACATTCAAGCCCTTTCGACCCTGAACGACGAACCGCCCGTTCCGTTGGTCTTCACCGACAGCGCGGCCAACAAGGTCAAGGAACTGGTGGACGAAGAGGGCAATCCGGAACTCAAGCTGCGCGTGTTCGTGCAGGGCGGCGGCTGTTCCGGTTTTCAGTATGGCTTCACCTTCGATGAAATCGTCAACGACGATGACACGCAGATGAACAAGAACGGCGTCACGCTGTTGATCGACGCGATGAGCCTGCAGTACCTGGCCGGCGCCGAGATCGACTACAAGGACGACCTGCAAGGTGCGCAGTTCGTGATCAAGAATCCGAACGCGACGACAACCTGCGGCTGCGGTTCGAGCTTTTCGGCCTGAACCTTTGCGGCACTGAATGCGGCACTGAATGCGCCACTGAAAGCCGGCGCGTCAGCCACATTTCAAAAGCCGCCTGCGGGCGGCTTTTTGCTGCGCGAATCGCGCCGCCCGCCAAGTCAGGCTGGCCAGAGCGCGCCGAGAAGGCGCGGGCCGAACGCGCCGGTGACTGCCGGCAGGTTCGCGCACTCGCGGTGACAGAATGCGCGGGCCAGCCACGCGAAGGCGCAAGCCTCGACCTGCATGGCTGGCAGACCGCGCGCATCGGTGGTCATCACACGTGTGCCTTGACCTTGAAGCAGCGCTTCGAGGCGGCGCAGCAGGTGCCGGTTCAATGCACCGCCGCCGCAGACAAGCAGCTCCTGCGCGTCTGCGGCGTGTTCGCACACCGCCCGGGCGCAGCTGGTCGCAGTCAGTTCGGCAAGCGTCGCCTGAACATCCTGCGGCCGCGCTGCTTTGGTGGAAGGCAGTTGCCGCAAGTGGCCGGCGAGCCAGGCGGCGTTGAACAGGTCGCGGCCAGTGCTCTTCGGCGGGGGCAACCGGAAAAAAGGGTCATCGAGCATCAGCGTCAGCAGCGGGGCCAGCACGACTCCGGAAGCCGCCCAAGCGCCCGCGTCGTCGAAGGGCTGGCCGGTGTGCTGCCGGCACCACTGGTCCATCAGCGCGTTGCCAGGGCCGCAATCAAAGCCCGTCGTCGTGGCATCGGCATGCAAGGCCGTCAGGTTCGCCATGCCGCCGATGTTGAGGACCGCGATGGTCTTCCCCTCCCGAGCAAACATGGCGTGGTGGAAGGCCGGCACCAGAGGCGCGCCCAGACCACCGGCCGCCACGTCACGGCTGCGCAAGTCTGCGACGACGTCGATGCCGCTCAACTCGGCCAGCAGTGCCGGGTTGCCCAGTTGCAGCGTATAGCCCGTGGCGTCGAATTCGCGCGGTCGGTGCCGCACGGTCTGGCCGTGGGCGCCGATCGCCCGGACCGAGCCTGCGGGCATACCGCTCGCATCCAGCAGCGATTCGACGACGCCAGCATAGACCCGTGCCAGCGCATTGCCCGCCAGCGCGGCGCGGTGCAGTTCGTCGGCTCCCGAGGTGTTCAGCGCCAGCAGCTCATCGGCCAGTGCGGCATCGAACGCGCGATGCCGGTGGGCGAGCACGGCCATTGGCATCACAGCTCCGGGCGCTTGGGGCGCAAGCTCCACCAGCACGCCGTCGACACCGTCGAGCGAGGTGCCGGACATCAGGCCGATGTAGAACTCGCTCATGACTTTTCAGGACTCGGGTCAAAGGCTTTGGCCGGATGAAAAAGGGCCGACATCGTCGGCCCCGCGTTTACGTTTGGCGCTGAGCGCGTCGGGCACATCATTCAGCGTAGGCGCCCGATCGGGCGAGGCTGTCGGCAACTTCCAACTGGCCCTTCACGCTGCGTGCGAGCTGGGCAAATTCGGCCCGTGCGCCGGCGCTGAGCACAAAGGATTCGGACACCGCCGCCAGCAGCATCGGGTCTTGCTGGATGCCGGCCTGCTTGACCTCGAAGTGCAGGTGCGGCCCGGTCGCCCAGCCGGTGGCGCCGACCGCGCCGATGTTCTGGCCCTGTTCGACGCGCTGGCCCTGCGCCACGTCGATGCGGCTCAGGTGCGCGTACAAGGTCGAGCGCTCGTTGCTGTGGCGAATTTCAATGACGTTGCCGTAGCCGTTCTGGCGCCCCGCAAAGTCGACCACACCATCGCCGACCGAGCGAACCGGCGTGCCGTTTGGTGCGCCATAGTCGACGCCCTTGTGCTGCTTCCAGCTGTTCAGGATCGGGTGCATGCGCATCGCGAAACCGGAGGTGACGCGCGAAAACTCCATTGGGCTGGCGAGGAACGAGCGCTTCTTGCTCTGGCCGTCGAAGCCGTAGTAGGCGCCCTCGCCCTGCGCGCCCTTGAACCACACGGCCGAATAAGTGCGGCCGTTGTTGGTGTAGTCGGCCGCCAGCACGCGGCCTGCCGCCGTGCCCCAGGTGATGGGTTCGCCGTCGGCGGTCAGGGCCTCGTAGATCACCGAGAAGGTGTCGCCCTTGCGAAGCTGGCGGTGGAAGTCGAGGTCGGTGGCGAACACCTCGGCCAGTTGGGTGGCGACGTTGTCGGGGATGCGGGCATCGTCGGTGGCAGCGAACAAAGAGCTGCGGATCGTGCCGCTGCCCATCCGCACCTGCGCGGCCAGCGGCGCCAGTTCGAGCGTGGCCAGCAGCTTGCCCGCTACGCGCGCAATGCGCAGCCGCGTGAAGTGGGTGGCGAGCCGGTCGGCGTCGGCGGCGGCGTAGCGTGCCACCAGTTCGGTGAGTGCGCCCGACGCGTCGGTCTGCACCTGCACCATCTTGCCGGACCGGCCTTCGAGCACCTTGCGTCCGGTGACATCGCTGCGCAGGAAATGCGCTGCGGCCGGGTCGCTCACATTGAGTCGCTTCAGCAGGCTGTCGGCGGTGTCGCTGGAGCGAGTCAGGTCGGTGCGGTAGAGCTGCAGTACGTGCTCGGCGAGGGCATCGAGCTGGGCCTGCAGGCCACTCGGCTTGACGGCTTCGGTAACCAGCCGCTTCGGCAGGTCAGAGGCGTCCGGTGCCATCGGCGCGATCCCGAACGCGGTGGCGGCGAAGCCGACCAGCGCGAGCACGACGGCGCTGGTGATGCTGCGGGGGTGAGCGGCGACGAATCGCCTCGCGCGCCTGCCGACAGATGCTGCGGCGAGGTCCAGGGAATCAGCTGCGTTCAATTCGATTCTGGGGCCTGATCGCCCGCTTTGCGAGCGCGGGCGTCATGGGCCTGCGCTTCGTTCTTTGTCCCGATGGCCACTGCACAGCGTCCACTAGAATTCGGGGCGCGCAGGGCCTGCAAACTCGCCGGACCGCCGTGGCGAACCGGCGGCAGTTGAAACGGCGAAGGCGCAGTATACCGACCGCGTTTCGCGCCCATCCCCGGAAAAGCCCCGTATGTCACAGGTATGTCACTGACTTCCGCGCCCGCTGACGGGCCCGCCCGCCACCTGGTCACCGACCGCGTTCTGCACGCGCTGGCCGTATCGAAGCGCGGCTGCGACGAGCTGCTGCCCGAAGCCGACTGGCTCGCCAAGCTGGCCCGCTCTGAAGCCACCGGCGTGCCGCTGCGCATCAAACTCGGCCTCGACCCGACCGCGCCCGACCTGCACCTCGGCCACACGGTGGTGCTGAACAAACTGCGTCAGTTGCAGGACCTGGGCCACACGGTGATCTTCCTGGTCGGCGACTTCACCTCGATGATCGGCGACCCGTCCGGGCGCAACACCACCCGCCCGCCGCTCACCCGCGAGCAGATCGAAGCCAACGCCCAGACCTACTATGCCCAGGCCAGCCTGGTGCTCGACCCGGCGCGCACCGAGATTCGCTACAACTCCGAGTGGAGTGACCCGCTCGGCGCGCGCGGCATGATCCAGCTTGCCTCGCGCTACACAGTCGCCCGAATGATGGAGCGCAACGACTTCAGCGAGCGTTTCAAGGCCGGCACGCCGATCAGCGTGCACGAGTTCCTGTACCCGCTGATGCAGGGCTACGACTCGGTCGCCTTGAAGAGCGACCTGGAACTCGGCGGCACCGACCAGAAGTTCAACCTGCTGGTCGGGCGAGCCCTTCAATCCGAGTACGGCCAGGAGCCGCAGTGCATCCTGACGATGCCGCTGCTCGAAGGGCTCGATGGCGTCGAGAAGATGTCGAAGAGCAAGGGCAATTTCATCGCCATCACCGATGCGCCGAACGACATGTTCGCCAAGCTGCTGTCGATCAGCGACACGATGATGTGGCGGTATTTCACCTTGCTCAGCTTCCGGGGCGAAGCCGAGATCGCGGCGCTGAAGCGCGAGACCGAGACCGGCCGCAACCCCAAGCAGGCCAAGGTGCTGCTTGCCACCGAGATCACCGCGCGCTTTCATGGCGCCGCGGCGGCGGTGGCGGCCGAGGCCGACTTCGACCTGCGCGCCCGCGGCGGCGTGCCCGACCAGATCGATGCCGTCTCGCTGAGCGGTGCGCCGCTGGGCATCGGCGCGCTGTTGAAGCAGGCCGGGCTGGCGCCATCGACCGGCGAAGCGCACCGCCTTGTCGACGGCCACGGCGTGCGGGTTGATGGCGGCGTGGTCGGCGACCGCAGCCTGAAGCTTGGCGCCGGGACCTATGTGGTGCAGGTGGGTAAGCGCAAGTTTGCGCGGGTCACCTTGGAGTGAACCCTTGGAGTGAACCGTCATGATGCTTCGACGTTCCTTGATGACTCGGGCCGGCATCTGTGTGTTGTCCCTTGGCGGGTTGGTCATCGGCGCTGGCAGCAGTGCGGCCGCGCTACCGCCGCTCGAGCAAGTGCGGATCGACAAGCTGATCCGCCATGTCGAGGTCCAGAAGGGCATGAAGTTCGTCCGCAATGGCACCGAGTACAGCTGCGAGGAAGCGGCCCGCTTTCTGCGTGGCAAGATGGATTCGATGGGCGCCGAGGTGACCAGCGCTCGCGACTTCATCGAGCGCATCGCCTCCAAGTCGAGCATGAGCGGCAAGCCGTACCACGTGCGCTTCAGCGATGGCCGGATGATGCCGTCAGCGCAGTTCCTGGGCGACGAGCTGAAGCGCCTTGAAGCCGCGCCGGCCTGACGTCGGCGGCCTGCATCGCCGCCGATGATTGCGCTGCTGCAGCGGGTATCGCGCGCCAAAGTCCGGGTCGGCGGCAACTGCATCGCTGCCATTGATCACGGCCTGCTGGTGTTCGTCTGCGCCGAGCCTGACGACACCGACGCACTGGCCGCCAAGCTCGCCGCCAAGCTGCTGAAGCTGCGCATCTTTTCCGATCCGGGCGGCAAGATGAACCTCAGCGTGGCCGATGTTCAGGGCGGCCTGCTGATCGTCAGCCAGTTCACGTTGGCCGCCGACGTGTCGGGTGGGAACCGGCCGAGCTTCATGGGCGCAGCCGGGCCGGAGCTTGGCCGCCTCCTTTATGAGCGCGTGGTCGCGACCGCTCGCTCGCTGCATCCGAATGTTGCCTGCGGCGAGTTCGGCGCCGACATGCAGGTGAGCCTCGTCAATGACGGGCCGGTGACGATCCCGATCACGCTGCGGGCGTAGCTACGCAACAACGTAACGCCGGCCCGGCGCGGTCACCGGTAGCTGCGCGCGTCCTCGATCACCACGCCATCGTTCGGCAGGCTGCCGACAGCGCACAGCAGCACCTCGCCGCGGAGCTTGGTCACGTCGCGCATTGCTTCGGCCAGGCGGGCCGCCAGCCCCTCGGGCTTGCCTTCGACCTCGGCGTGCAAAGCCATCTGATCGTTCGCCATCTCGCCGCTGACGACCAGCCGCGCGCGGCGCACTTGCGGGCAGCGGCGCGCGATTTCGGCGACCTGCGCCGGGTGCACGAACATGCCGCGCACTTTGGCAGTTTGGTCAGCCCTACCGAGCCAGCCTTTGATGCGGGTGTTGCTGCGGCCGGTCGGGCAGGCGCCGGCCAGCACGGCCGACAGGTCACCGGTGCCGAAGCGGATCAGCGGATAGCTCGGGTTCAGCGTCGTCACGACGACCTCGCCGACTTCGCCTTCCGGCACCGGGTCGCCGGTGCCGGGGCGCACGATCTCGACGATCACGCCTTCGTCAATCACCAGCCCGTCGCGCGCCTCGGTCTCATAGGCGATCAAGCCGAGGTCGGCGGTACCGTAGCTCTGGTAGCCCGCAATGCCGCGTGCCAGCAGCCAGTCGCGCAAGCTGGGCGGAAAGGCCTCGCCGCCGACCGACGCCTTGGCGAGCGAGGGCAGCGCCACACCGAGTTCATCGGCCTTGTCGAGGATGATCTTCAGGAAGCTCGGCGTGCCGATGTAGCCGGCCGGCTTCAGCGTGGCCATTGCCTGCACCTGCTGTTCGGTCTGGCCGGTGCCGGCCGGGAACACGGTGCAGCCAAGTGCAAAGGCACCACTCTCCATCATCGCGCCGGCCGGCGTGAAATGATAGCTGAAGCTGTTGTGCGCCAGATCACCGCCGCGAAACCCGGCCGCAAACAACGCGCGTGCCATGCGCCAGTAGTCGGCACCGCCGGCTTCGGGTTCGTGGATCGGGCCCGGCGAGGCGAATACCCGCAGCGCGCGCTGCGCCGCCGGCACCGCGCCCCAGCCGATCGCCGAGAAGCCGCCGAACACATCGGGCGCGCTCGGGTCGCGCTGGCGTTCGAGCAACTCGTGCTTGCGGATGACCGGCAGGCGCGCCAGTGCGGCGCGGCTGTTGACGGCAGCGGCATCGATACCGGCCAGGCTCGCGGCAAACGCTGCGGTATGCGCTTTCGCATGGGCAAGCTGAACCGGCAGCGCGGCCATCAACGCCGCCTCGCGCGCTTCGGGCAAGCGCGTTTCGAGCGCATCGTAGTGGTGGGCGGCGGTGGGCTTCATGGCGTCGCGGCTCGGTCGGTGGTCATGCGCAAATCAGTCTTCATCGTGTCGATTGGCGCGGCGCTTCGCATCGTCCAGCAGCTTGCGTTGGCCCGGCGCGGTGTCCACCGGATAGCGGTCGAAGCCCGAACCACTGGCGCGCTTCAAATCGCCGACGAGCGCGCCGGCGTCATCGTGAAAGTGCAGGAACGCGCTGCCCTTCAGGTAGAAGATGCCGGGCTTCATTTCGCGCAGGCCCCTGATCTCGCGCAACTGGCGCAGCAAGGGCAGCAGGCGCTGCAACGCGGCTTCGTCGGCATGGGCCATGCTGTGTTCCCCTGCGTGCGAACGGCCGTCAACTCAGCCAGCGCTTGCGGCGCTTGTAGCTCTTCACGTCCTTGAAACTCTTGCGCTCGGCGCCTGCGCCCGCCCCGCCAGTGCCGAGGTAGAACTCCTTCACGTCCTCGTTCTCGCGCAGCGACCGCGCCTCGCCTTCCATCACGATGCGCCCGCTCTCCAGGATGTAGCCATGGTCGGCATAGCGCAGCGCCACGTTCGTGTTCTGCTCGGCCAGCAGGAAGGTCACGCCTTCGCGGGTGTTCAGATCCTTCACGATCTCAAACACCTCTTCGACGATCTGCGGCGCCAGCCCCATCGACGGCTCGTCGAGCAGCACCATGTTCGGGTTCGCCATCAGCGCCCGGCCGATGGCGCACATCTGCTGCTCGCCGCCCGAGGTGTAGGCGGCCTGCGAGGTGCGCCGCGTCTTCAGGCGCGGGAAGTAGTTGTAGACCTTGTCCAGCGTGGCCGCCACCGCCGCCTTGCCGTCCTTGCGCGTGTACGCGCCGGTCATCAGGTTGTCTTCGATCGTCAGGTGCGCGAAACAGTGCCGGCCTTCCATCACCTGCACCACGCCGCGGTTCACCATCTCGGCCGTCGTCAACGCCTCGATGCGCTCACCGCGCAGCTCGATCGAGCCCTTGGTCACCTCGCCGCGCTCGCCGCGCAGCAGGTTGCTGACTGCCCGCAAGGTGGTCGTCTTGCCCGCGCCGTTGCCGCCGAGCAGCGCCACCACCTTGCCCTGCGGCACCTGCAGCGACACGCCCTTCAGCACCAGGATCACGTGGTTGTAGATGACCTCGATGCCGTTGACGTTGAGGAGGATGTTGGGGGTGGTCATGCCTTGACTTTCACAGCTCGAAGCGAGCGCGGCGCAGAAGAAATACTTCACCGCAGAGGGACGGAGTTTGCGGAGTTGCGCAGAGTAAAAATGAATTGACTTAACTCTGCGTTAACTCCGTCAACTCCGCCCCTCGGCGGTGAATGAATTCAGTCTTTTCCTTCCAAGGCGCAGCGGCCTCGCAATGGCTCAGCTCTGACAATCTTCCGGCGTGCGCCGCGTCAGCTTCTTCTCGGCCGCGTACTTGTCGGCTGCCACCTTCACCATCGGCTTGATGATCTGCTCGTCGGCCTGCAGCCAGTCGGAGGTGAAGTTCCACTTCGCGCCGTCCCAGGTGTGCACTCGCGCCCAGGTCGAGCCCATGTGGTCCTGGCACGACGTGCTCAGCGGCCGCATCACACCCGAGAAGCCCAGTGCGTCGAGCTTCTTCTGGTCGAGCGCCAGGTTCTCGAGGCCCCAGCGCACTTGCTCACCCGTCATGACCTTGCCCTTGCCGAAGCGTTCCTGGGCACGCCGCACCGCCTCGATGCCAAGCATCTGGATGATCAGGCCGCGCGTGTACAGCACCGTGCCCACTTCGTCCTTCGACCCGGTGCCCTGGCCCTTGTCGTGCACGTACTTCAGGATGTCCTGGATCACCTTCGGGCTCTGGCCGGAAGTGTTCAGGTTCAGCGCGTTGTAGCCCTTCGCACCGTCGCCCACGTCCTTCACATCCGGCTCGGCGCCCGACCACCACACGCCGTACATCTTGTCGCGCGGGTAGCCGGTGGCCTGCGCTTCCTTCAGCGCGGTCGAGTTCATCACGCCCCAGCCCCACAGCAGTACGTAATCGGGCTTGTTCTGGCGCACCTGCAACCAGGCCGACTTCTGCTCCACACCAGGCGCCGTCACCGGGATCTTGATCAGCTCGAAGCCGTGCATCTTCGAGCGCTCTTCGAGCATCGGCATCGGCTCCTTGCCGAACGGCGAGTCGTGGTAGACGAGCGCGATCTTCTTGCCCTTGAGCTTGTCCAGGCCGCCTTCCTTCTTCGCGATGTGCTGGATCAGCATGTCGGCCGCGGTCCAGTAGCTGCCCATCAGCGGGAAGTTCCACTTGAAGACGTTGCCATCCTGCGAAGCCGACAGGCCGTAGCCGAGCGTGATCAGCGGGATCTTGTCGGCCGCGACCTTCTCGGTCAGCGCGAAGGTGATGCCGGTTGCCTGCGGGTCGATCAGGGTCACGCCCGGCCGGCCCTTCAGGCGCTCGTAGCACTCCACGCCCTTGTCGGTGGCGTAGCCGGTCTCGCACTCCTCGAAGGTCAGCTTCACGCCGTTCACGCCGCCGTCGCGCGCGTTGATCATCTTGATGTAGTCCTGCTTGCCGTTCGCCCACGGCGTGCCGTTCGGCGCGTACGGGCCGGTGCGGTAGGCCAGCAGTGGGAAGAACTGTTCCTTGGCCTGGGCGTAGGCGTTCGGTGCGGTCGAGAGGGCGCCGAGGCCCGCCGCCGTGACGGTCGCGGCGAGCGCGAGGGATTTGAAATTCATGTCGGTCTCCGGTGAAGTTGAGGTTGAAGGAAGTCGGGTTCGCTCTGTGGCGATTTCAAGGTCGGTGAACTGTCGATGAAGGGTTGCTGAGGGTGGCGCCGGGTCAGTGCGGGAACGGCCACAAACGCAGCTTCTCTTTCGCCGTCGACCACAGCCGCGCGATGCCATGCGGCTCGACGATCAGGAAGAACACGATCAGCGAGCCGAAGATCATCTGCACCAGGTGCGCGGCCAGCGCGGTGTCGATCGGAATTCCGAACCAGTACGGCAGCGCGTCCAGCACGATCGGCAGCACGACGATGAAGGCCGCGCCGAAGAAGCTTCCCATGATCGAACCCAGCCCGCCGATGATGATCATGAACAGCAGGTCGAACGAGCGCGTGATGTTGAAGGCCGCCGGCTCCCACGAGCCAAGGTGCACAAAGCCCCACAGGCCGCCGGCCACGCCGACGATGAAGCTGCTGACCGCAAACGCGGTGAGCTTGGCGTAGACCGGGCGGATGCCGATCACTGCGGCGGCCACGTCCATGTCGCGGATCGCCATCCACTCGCGGCCAATCGCGCCGCGCACCAGGTTCTTCGCGAGCAGCGCGAACACCGCCAGGAAGCTCAGGCAGAACAGGTACTTCTGCGCCGGCGAGACGATCGGCAGGCCCAGCACGTTCAAGCCGGCGACGCTGACCGAGCCCGATGACGAATCGTTCGTGAACCACTTGATGCGCAGGAACGCCCAGTCGGTGAAGAACTGTGCGGCAAGCGTTGCGACCGCGAGGTACAGCCCCTTGATGCGCAGCGACGGGATGCCGAACAGCACACCCACGGCGGTGGCGCACAGGCCGCCAAGCAGCAGCGAGGCAATCAGCGGCATGCTCTCGATGCGCACCTGGAAGTTGTAGGCCGCGTAGGCGCCCACCGCCATGAAGGCGCCGGTGCCGAGCGAGATCTGGCCGCAGTAGCCGACCAGGATGTTCAGGCCCAGCGCGGCCAGCGACAGGATCAGGAACGGGATGAAGATCGCCCGCATCAGGTACTCGCTGGCGAGCAGCGGCACGACGACGAACGCGACCGCGAGCAGCAGGCCGATGGCAATGCGGTCCTGCAGGATCGGAAAGATCTGCTGGTCCGCCTGGTAGCTGGATTTGAACTGGCCGTTCTCGCGGTAAAGCATGGTGTTGGAATGATCGGAAAAGGTCTAACGCCGAGAGGTCAGCGGCAGAAAATACGAAGAGGCCACCAAGGGCGCCAAGTCAAAAGGTCCCACCAAGAAATTCCTTGGTGTCTTTGCGTCTTCGTGGCAGAAATTCATCAGCGCGCTCAGACCCGGTCAATGATTTTCTCGCCGAACAGTCCTTGCGGCCGGAACAGCAGGAACAGCAAGGCCAGCACATACGCGAACCAGATCTCGATGCCGCCGCCGAGCATCGGGCCGATGTAGATCTCGGACAGTTTCTCGCCCACGCCGATGATCAGCCCGCCGACGATGGCGCCCGGCACCGAGGTCAGGCCGCCCAGGATCACCACCGGCAGCGCCTTCAACGCCACCAGCGAGAGCGAGAACTGCACCCCCAGCTTGCTGCCCCAGATCACGCCGGCCACCAGTGCCACGAAGCCCGCCACCGACCAGACGATGATCCAGATGCGTCCGAGCGGAATGCCGATCGACTGCGCCGCCTGGTGGTCGTCGGCGACCGCGCGCAGCGCCCGACCGGTGGCGGTCTTCTGGAAGAACAGCGCCAGCAGGGCGACCAGCACGGCGGCCACCGCCGCTGCGTACAGGTCTTCCTTGTTGATCAGCACGCCGCCGGGGAACAGGGTGTCGAGCACGAAGATCGGGTCTTTCGGCATGCCGACGTCGATCTTGTAGATGTCCGAGCCGAACAGGGTCTGGCCGAAGCCTTCGAGGAAGTAGGTGATGCCCAGCGTGGCCATCAGCAAGGTGATGTGCTCCTGGTTCACGAGGTGGCGCAGCACCAGCCGCTCGACGATCCAGGCCACCGCGATCATCACGAGCACGGCGCCGGCGAAGGCCAGCACGTTGGCGAGGATCTTGTTGTCGAAGCCGAGCCACTTCGGGATCCATTCGTAGAAGCGCGCCATCGCCAGCGCCGCGAACAGCACCATCGCCCCCTGCGCGAAGTTGAACACGCCGCTGGCCTTGTAGATCAGCACGAAGCCGAGCGCGATCAGCGAATACAGCATGCCGACCATCAGGCCACCGAAGAGGGTTTCGAGGAAGAAGGCCATGTCAGTGCGCGCCAAGGCCGCCGGGTGGTGGACTGCGCTCATGTCCCCCGGGTCGGACTGCGCCCGACCGTCCTCCTTTAGTTCGCTCCGTCGGCCGCCCGACAACCTTGGCCAGTGGCGTCAGTGGCAACCGTTCGTTGAGAAGTGACGGTGCATGCGGATCAGGTCGGTGGGGCGCTCTGCGCAGCGAAGTAAAGGAGGAGACGACGGCCGCAGGCCGTTGGCGGGGGACATGAGCGGAGCAGAGTGCCCCGCCGGCCTGATCTCGCGCCGAAGCGCTGAGTGCTGTGCTTTTCATTTCAATGCGACGTTCCAAGATAAGCGCTGATCACATCCGGATTCGCGCGCACTTCGTCCGGTGTGCCGTCGCCGATCTTCTTGCCGTAGTCGAGCACGACGACGCGGTCGGAGATGTCCATCACCACGCTCATGTCGTGTTCGATCAGCACGATGGTGGTGCCGAACTCGTCGTTCACGTCGAGGATGAA
>JANXZA010000048.1 GCA_025355745.1 Rhizobacter sp.
GAGATGGAGACCCGGCTGTCGGGCGGCGACGTGGCGCTGGAGCCGCAGACCGACGACAGCGAGGAGAGCTTCGCGCCGATCGCCTACCTGGCCGATGACGCCAGCGAGCCGACGCGCGTGATCGAGGCGCGCGCGCGCGACTGGCTCGCCGGCGACGGCATTGCGCTCGCGCTCGATGTGCTCGACGCCCGCAGCCGCCGCATCGTCGAGGAGCGCTGGCTGAAGGTCAACGACGACAGCTCGGGCGGCATGACGCTGCACGACCTGGCGGCCGAGTACGGCGTCAGCGCCGAGCGGATTCGCCAGATCGAGGTCGCGGCGATGAAGAAGATGCGCAAGGCGCTCGCCGAGAACGCGTGACGCCTTGGCGTCGCCATGAGCGGACGGCCCTTCGGGGCCGTTCTGCTTGGCAGTGTTTCAGCCCTGCGCGAGCAGCGCCTTGACGTCGGCTGTCAGGCCCTCGGCGCCGGCGCCGTAGCGCTCGAACAACCGCACGTTGCCCTTGGTATCGAGAACGTACGCGCCGGCCGAGTGGTCCATCGTGTAGCTGCCCTCGGTCTTGCCCGGCACCTTCGCGAAGTAGACCTTGAACTCCTTCGCGGTGGCCTGCGTCTGCTCGAGCGTTCCGCGCAGTGCGACGAAGCTCGGGTCGAAGCTGGCCATGTACGACTTCAGGATCTCGGGCGTGTCGCGCTCGGGATCGATGGTGACGAACACCGCCTGCAGCTTGTCGCCGTCGGCGCCGAGCGACTTCTTCACCTGCGCGAGCTCGGTCATCGTGGTCGGGCAGACATCGGGGCACTGCGTGTAGCCGAAGAACACGACCGTGACCTTGCCCTTGAAGTCGCCCAGCGTGCGCGGCTGGCCGTTCACGTCGGGCAATGCCAGCGTGCGGGCATAGTTGGCGCCGGTGATGTCGACACCCTGGAACGCTGCCGCGGGCGCCCCCGGGCCGAGCTTGTCGCAGCCGGCCAGCGCCACGCTGATGGCCACGGCAAGCAACACGGATCGGCAACGAGTGTTCACAGCAGCGGCCTCAGGTAGTGGTCCACCAGCAGCGCGGCGAACAGCAGCGACAGGTAGACGATCGAAAAGCGGAAGGTCCGGCGCGCGAGGGCGTCCGAGTAGCGACGCCACAGCTTCCAGCCGTAGCCGACGAACGCGGCGTTCAGCAACAGCGCAGCCACCAGGTACAGCACGCCGCTCATGCCCTGGATGAACGGCAGCAGCGCACCGGCGAACAGCACCAGCGTGTACAGGAACACGTGCAGCCGCGTGAACTCGGCACCGTGCGTGACCGGCAGCATCGGCAGGCCCGACTTGCGGTAGTCCTCGGCGCGGTACAGCGCGAGCGCCCAGAAGTGCGGCGGCGTCCACAGGAAGATGATCAGGCACATGATCAGCGCCTCCGCGCCGACGTCGCCGCGGATCGCGGCCCAGCCGAGCACCGGCGGCATCGCGCCCGACGCGCCGCCGATCACGATGTTCTGCGGCGTCATCGGCTTGAGCAGCACGGTGTAGACGATCGCGTAGCCGACGAAGGTCGCGAAGGTCAGCCACATCGTCAGCGGGTTGACCAGGAAGTACAGCAGCGCGCTGCCGGCGGCGCACAGCAGCGCGGAGAAGCTCAGCGTCTGCGCGTTGGTGAGCTGGCCACGGGCCGTCGGCCGCCAGGCGGTGCGCGCCATGCGCGCATCGATGCGCTGCTCGACCAGGCAGTTGAAGGCGGCCGCCGCGGCGGCGACCAGCCAGATGCCCGCGGTGGCCGCGAGCGCGAGCGCCAGGTCCGGCAGGCCGGGCGTGGCCATCAGCATGCCGATCACCGCGCAGAACACGATCAGCTGCACGACACGCGGCTTGGTCAGCGCGTAGAACTGGCGCGCGCGCGACGGCAGCGACGTGCTGCCGACGGGGGCGGCGGTGGAAGCGACGGTATCGGTCATGGTCGGTGCGGAGCTCGCATTTTACGGAGCGACCCGAAGTGCCCCGCCCGGCTGACCCTGATGGGCCCGTGCCGGGCTGGTTTGATGGGCCCGCGTGATCAGCATCGCGAACAGCACGACCCACGCGGCAGCGCCGGCGGTGTGCGCCACGGCGCCGAACAGCGGCCAGCCGAGCACGACGTTGCTCAGGCCGCTGGCGAGCTGCCACCCTGCGATCGCGGCGACACCGAGCCCGAAGCGCCGCAACGCGGCGTCGCTGCTCCTCTGCAAGCGCCACGCGAACAGCGCCATCGCGACCAGCACGACATAGGCGCCGAGCCGGTGCACGTAGTGGATCGCGGTCAGCGCCGCGAACGGCAGGAAGCCGCCGTCCTTGCCGGCGCCGAGTTCGCGCAGGAGCGCAAAGCCGTGCTCGAAGTCCATCGCCGGCCACCACGACCCCTGGCAGGTCGGGAACTCGCGGCAGGCGAGGACGGCGTAGTTGGTGCTGACCCAGCCGCCCAGCGCGATCTGCACCAGGCTGACGAGCGCGAGCCCGAGTGCCGCGCGATACAGGCCGGGCGCCATCACCAGCGGCTCGCGCCGGTAGCCTTCCTTCTGAACCGCCAGCAGTGCCAGCAGCACGAGCCCGCCCAGCAGGTGCGCGGTGACGACCGCCGGGTACAGCTTCATCGTCACCGTCAGGGCACCGAACGCGCCCTGCACACAGACCCAGAGCAGCGTCGCGCTCGCCCACCAGGGCGAGATCGGCAGGCTGCGCCGGCGCGCGCCGAGCCAGCTCAGCAACGCCAGCAGCGTGATCAATGCGCCGACGCTGGTGGCGAGGTAGCGGTGGATCATCTCGATCCAGGCCTTGGCGTGCGTCACCGGCCCGCTGGGCAGCGCGGTCTGTGCGGCGAGAATCTCGGCGCCCGCGCCGAGCGGGCTCGCGCTGGCGTAGCAGCCGGGCCAGTCGGGGCAGCCGAGGCCGGAATCGGTGAGCCGCGTGAAGGCACCGAACAGCACCAGGTCGAAGGTCAGGAAGAGCGTCAGCACCGTCAGCGCCTGCAGCCGCGCGGCCGTGCCCTGGCCGCGATCGCGCCGCCAGACCCACGCGAACGGCAGCAGCGCCAGCAGCGCCCCGACCGCCAGGATGGCGAGCAGCGGCGTCAGGTCGTAGGGAGCGGGCGAACTCATCGCGCTCAGCGGCCCGGATGGTCCCAGCCCGCCGACGCGCGCAGCAGCTTCTCGACGTCGCGCTTGAGTTTCGCGGGCTCGGGGTTCGGCGGCGTGCGCATCATCCAGTGGCCCAGCGGGTCGACGATGTAGAGGTGGTCTTCGAGGGCCTGCCCGGGGGCCGGCTGCAGCCACGCGGCGAGCGCGGCCGCCGGCACGCGCAGCACGGTCGCCTCGGTGTTGGTCGTGATGCCCTGCAGGAGTTGCGGCGTCGGCGTGCCGGCGTCGTCGATCAGCCAGACCTTGTCGACGCGGTCCTTGTCGCGGCCCAGCGCTTCGCGCAGCTGGCGCTGCAGCCACAGGTGCTTCTCGCACGTGGTGTCGCAGGCGGCGGCCGCGACGACGACCAGCAGCCATTGGCCTTTCAGCGAGTCGGGCTGCACTGCCCCGCCCTGCAGGTCGGTCAGCGGCAGATCGGCCGGGATCGGCCGCTGCGGCTGGATCAGCTCGCCGTAGTTGGTGCGGCCCTCGGGGCGGATCACGAAATAGGCGAGGTACGACGCGATCACCGGCGCCGCGCAGATGGCGAGCACCAGCAGCATCTTCAGGCGGCCGTTCCGGGTGCGGCGCGCGCCATCGTCGGCGAGTGCCGGCGGCGGCAGCGAATGCACCGTGAAGCTCAGCGGGGAATCACGCTCGGACATCGCGTTGGCGCCGGGGGCGGACGAGTTGGAACCAGACATACAGACCTGTCATCAGCGCACACAGCGCGAACCATTGAAATGCATAACCGTAGTGCTTTTGAACATCGACGGCGGGCCGCGACCAGCGGCGCAGCAGGCCATCGCCGAGTGTGGCGGCTGCATCGCTCTGTTGCACAGAGAGCGGCAACAGCGTCAAGCCTGACTCGGCAGCGAAACCGACTGAGTCCAGATTTTGCCGGATCACCCCGGAGGCCGACGCCGCGAACTCGTAGAGCCGCGATGGCGGCGGGGCGATGTGGCCGGTCACGTCGACCTCGCCGTCGGGGGTTGGCACGGCGGGCAGCAAGGTGCGGTCGCGCAGGTCGCGCGGGACCCAGCCGCGCTGCACCAGCACCGCGTCGTTGCGCCCGGCCAGCCGCAGTGGCGTGACGACGTAAAAGCCGACGCGCGAGTCCATCTGGCGGTTGTCGAGGAAGACGGTCTGGCCGGTCACCCAGCGCCCACGCAGGCGCACCGGGCGATAGCGTTGCGGCTCGGCCAGGGCTGCCGACGTGGCCAGCTCGGAGGTGCCGATCGCTGGCAGCGCGGCGCGCGAGTCGAGCGCTGTTTCCAGGGCGATTTTCTGCGCCGCGCGGCGCAACTGCCAGGCTCCAAGGTTGGCCGTGAGAATGGCGCCGACCAGCGTGGCAACCAGCACGGCGACCGTGCGGCCCGCCGCACTCAGTGCCATGGTCGGGCCTGCGGGGGATAATTCGCGCGTATGAAATTCATCATTGCATTCGGCTTCATCGGCATCCTCGGCGCACTCGCGATGGCCGGGGTCTTCATGCTGCGTGACGGCCGCGACGGCAAGCCGAAAACCGGCAACATGATGCGCGCGCTGGCGCTGCGGGTGGCCTTGTCGGTGCTGTTGTTTGCGTGCATTTTGATCAGCTACTGGGCCGGCTGGATCCAGCCGACCGGCATCCCTCTCGCCAAGTAGGCGAGCCAAAAAACAAACGCCGCGTGCGCGGCGTTTGTGCTGGGTGTTTCGAGCGTCAGAGCCAATACACGACGATGTACAGGCCGAGCCAGACCACGTCCACGAAGTGCCAGTACCACGCCGCGCCTTCGAAGCCGAAGTGGCGCTGCGGCGTGAAGTGGCCCTTCATCAGACGGATCGTGATGAACAGCAGCATCAGCATGCCGACAAACACATGGAAGCCGTGGAAGCCGGTCAGCATGAAGAAGGTCGAGCCGTAGGCGCCCGAACTGAGCTTCAGGTTCAGCTCGGTGTAGGCATGGTGGTACTCGAATGCCTGGAAGCCGAGGAAGGTGATGCCGAGCAGCACCGTCAGCCACATGAAGCCGATGCACTGCGCCCGCTTGCCGGCGATGAGCGCGTGGTGGGCGATGGTCAAGGTGACGCCGGAGCTCAGCAGCAGCAAGGTGTTGATGGTCGGGATCGGCCACGGGCCCATGGTCTGGAACGGCTCGACGATGCCGGCCGGTGAACCGGTAAAGCCGACGCCGGAACTCGGCCACACGGCCTTGAAGTCGGGCCAGAGCACGGCGTTCTCGAGGTTGCCCAGGTTCGGCAGCGCGTGCAGCCGGGTCCAGTAGAGCGCGCTGAAGAAGGCGCCGAAAAACATCACCTCGGAGAAGATGAACCAGCTCATGCTCCAGCGGAACGAGACGTCGACATGCTTGCTGTACAAGCCGCTTTCGCTCTCGCTGATGGCCAGACGAAACCACTGCTGAATCACGAAGGCCCACACCAGGATGCCGGCCAGCGACATGTAGGCGCCCCAGCCGTGGCCGTTGATCCACTGGCCGGCGCCGAAGAACAGCAGCAGCAGGCCGGTGGCCACCAGCACTGGAAAGCGCGAAGGCGCGGGGATAAAGTAATAGGGCTGAGCCCCGTGTTGTGTCGCTGCCGACATGTTTTCTCCTAGGAACCAAATCTTGTATTCAAGCCGCAAAGCTGACGCCACGCGACACCGCAACCTTGCCGCACCATCATGCCGCCACGCCGCTGGCGAGCACCCAGTTCACCAAGACCAGCAGCGCAATGATGAACAGCACCGCGCCGATCACGCCAGCGATCACCAGGTGCACCGGGTTCAGCTGGCTCACATCCTTTTCGAACGCGCCCGATTTGCGCACGCCGAAGAACGACCAGGCCACCGCACCCATCGTCTGAAGGAACGAGCCCTTGCGACGCACCGCATCTTTCAGGCTGGAACCGCGGTCGCTCATGATGGCAGCGCCTGCGAACCGTTGGCTGCGCCCACCTTTGCGGCCCGGCCTGCAGGCTCGGGTGGCACCTTACCGCCGACCTCGAAGAAGGTGTACGACAGGGTGATGGTCTTGACGTACTTGGGCAACTTCGGGTCGATCACGAACACCACCGGCCACTGCTTCGACTCGCCCGGCTTCAGCCGGTGTTCGCTGAAGCAGAAACACTCGAGCTTGTTGAAATACGGCATCGCCTGGTTCGGCGCGTAGCTGGGGATCGCCTGCGCCACCATCGTGCGGTTCTGTCGGTTGCGGAACTCGTACATCACCGTCGCGAGTTCACCCGGATGGACTTCGACCGAGCGCTTGCCGGGCTTGAAGTCCCATGGCCCGCGCGCGTTGGCGTCGAACTCGACGGTGATGCTGCGGCTCAGGTCGACCTGGGTGTTCTTCGCATTGAAGTTCTTGCCGCCGACCGCGCCCGAGGTCTGCTGTTCGGCCAGCGACAGGACGTTGATTCCGAGTGCCGTGCAGATCGCGCGGTACACCGGAACCAGCGCGTAGCCGAAGCCGAACATCAGCGCGGCGATCAGCGCCAGCTTGCCGAACATGCGGGCGTTGTCGCCCCGCAGCACGGCATCGACGCCGGAGCGCAGCAGGCGGTTGGACATGGGTTGCGCTTGCGTGCCGGTCAGATGCCGAGCATCGCGCTCTTGGCAATGAAGCCGACGAACACCGCGACCGCGATCGACGCCAGGATCAGCGCGAACCGCAAATTGCTCTTCTTCTGGCTGGGCGTCGTCATTGCGGCGCCCTAGACGATGACTTTGGTGGCCGAGGCGTTCAGGCGCGGCGGGGTTTCATAGGTGTGGAAAGGCGCCGGCGATGGCACTTCCCATTCCAGGCCCTCGGCGCCCTCCCACGGCTGCTGGGGTGCCGTCACGCCCTTGCCGCGCATCATCGGCAGCACCACGGCGAGAAAGAAGTACACCTGCATCAGCCCGAAGCCGAACGCACCGACCGTCGCGATCATGTTGAAGTCGGTGAATTGCATCGGATAGTCGGCATAGCGCCGCGGCATGCCGGCCAGGCCGAGGAAGTGCATCGGGAAGAAGGTGAGGTTGAAAAACAGCAGCGAGCCCCAGAAGTGGATCTTGCCGCGCACTTCCTCGTACATCACGCCGGTCCACTTCGGCGCCCAGTAGTAGTAGCCGCCGAACATGGCGTAGAGCGAGCCGGCCACCAGCACGTAGTGGAAGTGGGCCACCACGTAGTAGGTGTCGTGGAGCTGGATGTCGACCGGCGCCATCGCCAGGATCAGCCCCGTGAAGCCGCCGATCGTGAAGACGAAGATGAAGCCGACGGCCCACAGCATCGGCGTCTCGAAGGTCATCGAGCCGCGCCACATGGTGGCGATCCAGTTGAAGATCTTCACGCCAGTGGGCACCGCGATCAGCATCGTCGCGTACATGAAGAAGAGCTGGCCGGTGACGGGCATGCCCTGCGTGAACATGTGGTGGGCCCAGACCATGAAGCTCAGGATCGCGATCGACGCGGTGGCATACACCATGGACGTGTAGCCGAACAGGCGCTTGCGGGCGAAGGCCGGGATGATGGCGCTGACGATGCCGAAGGCCGGCAGGATCATGATGTAGACCTCGGGGTGGCCGAAGAACCAGAAGATGTGCTGGTACATCACCGGGTCGCCGCCGCCGGCGGGGTTGAAGAAATGCGTGCCGAAGTGGCGGTCGGTCAGCGTCATCGTGATCGCGCCGGCCAGCACCGGCATCACGGCGATCAGCAGGTACGCGGTGATCAGCCAGGTCCAGCAGAACAGCGGCATCTTCATCAGCGTCATGCCGGGCGCGCGCATGTTCAGGATCGTCACGATGATGTTGATCGAGCCCATGATCGAGCTCGCGCCCAGGATGTGCAGCGCGAAGATGCTCGAGTCCATCGACGGGCCCATCTGCAGCGTCAGCGGGGCGTAGAGCGTCCAGCCCGCCGCCGGCGCGCCGCCGGGCATGAAGAACGACGCGACGATCATGATCGCCGCCGGGATCAGCAACCAGAAGCTCAGGTTGTTCATGCGCGCGAAGGCCATGTCGGGCGCGCCGGCGGCGGGCTGGACGCTCTACGCCCCGCTGACGCTGCAGATGGGCCCGTCGATGGACGCCGGCATCTTCGCGCTGCACATCCTGGGCGCCTCGTCGATCATGGGGTCGATCAACATCATCGTCACCATCCTGAACATGCGCGCGCCCGGCATGACGCTGATGAAGATGCCGATGTTCTGCTGGACCTGGCTGATCACCGCCTACCTGCTGATCGCCGTGATGCCCGTGCTGGCCGGCGCCATCACCATGACGCTGACGGATCGCCACTTCGGCACCAGCTTCTTCAACCCCGCCGGCGGCGGCGACCCGGTGATGTACCAACACATCTTCTGGTTCT
>JANXZA010000056.1 GCA_025355745.1 Rhizobacter sp.
AGCCCGACAGGTTCCTAGGGTGCGATCTTGGAATTTCGAGGGTCGAACAGAGGCAAGAGACATAGCCCACTCCAGAACGGATTGGGCTGACTAGGCTTTCTCATGGCCCTGGAGTTTTCTTGTCCGACGTCACTCACGACGCGCCACACCCCAATGGGTGGCCTCTGCCATCATCTTGGACAGGGCCGGCTGGCTCCGGTCATCGTGCACTTGCAACTGGTCAGCCGACCGATTGGGTGCAAAAGACTTGTCCAACACTCGTATTGTGCTTGCCGAAGCAACCGTCGGTCAACTCCGACGCACTCCCGCTGTCCCAAGCCGACCGTAACCTACTCAATGCCAGTGGCCCTTGGGACACCTGTGGGCCAGTACGCTGGCCCAAATTGTGAAAGCGAGCGTTGGTGAGAGCAAGCGAGAGTCAGTGCAAGTTATTGATTTTCAAGGATTTTCTGGTGCCGGCTGTCGGGATCGAACTGACGACCTTCCGCTTACAAGGCGGGTGCTCTACCAACTGAGCTAAGCCGGCGCAGGCGCCATCCGAAAAGGTGACGCGTAAAGAGCGGCGAGTATAGGACCCGGTCAGCCCAGCAGCTTGGCCAGCAGCGCCAACTCGGCGCCGACCCCGTCTTTCAACGCCTTCAAGGTCTCGTCGGCCGCCTTGGCGTCGGCCGGGTCTTGCTTGAAGACTTGCGCATAGGCATCGGCCTGGGCCTTCAGTTCCGGGTCGGCCTCGAACGCCCGCTTCAGCGCGGCGCCCCTGAACAGCGCGACCAGTTCTTTTTGGTCCGTCAGCCGCGCCGCATGGCCGGCCTGGACGCGCGTGGCGGCATCGTCGAAGTTGGCGAGCACCTGCTGGCTGAAGGTGTCGAAGGCCTGGCCGCCGATCGAGCCGGTCTGGCTTTCGCGCAGGCCCGGCAGGTCGGGCACCAGCAGCACCGTGCCGGCGCCGAGCCGCTCGAAATCGACATGCGGGTTCAAGTGCTTCAAGGTGTCGAGGCTGGCGCCGCCGCCGGCCTTGGCGCCGAGCAGGCGCGTGGTCAAGGCTTGCAGATCGGTGGCTTGTTCGATCACGATCATGCGCATGGTGTGGCTCCGTGGAGAGATTGAACCGCGCCGGTTCGGGCGACTGCTGCGGCGATGTTGGAGGCGAACTCAGGCGCGGACATTGAGCGCCTCCCAGGGCGCGCCCAGCGCGCTCCAGCTTGCGGGCGACGGGCCGCCGGAAACAATGGCGCCGGTCGTGATGTTGCCCAGCACCGTGACCTGCTTCGGGTCCGTCTGCAGCAACACCGACGCCTCGCCACCGACCACCCGGTTCGCGTTGACGATCGCAGTGCGCGCCGCCAGGCTCACGGCCACGCGGCCGGTGTTGCCGCGCAGCTCGCAGCGGTTGTCGTTGAACAGGCAGTCGCCGGCAACGCTGATGTCCACCGCCGGCTCGCTGCCGCGCGCACCGAAGGCATTGCCGAGCACGCTCAGGCCAGCGGCCGATGGCGCCACCGCGCCCGCCGCGTCGGTGGCCAGCGACGCGGTGACCACATACGGCCGCTTCATGCCGAACACCAGCGTGCGCGCCGCATCGACGCGCACCGCGGCATACGTGCCGACGCGGCTGACGAAGCGGTTCTCGCCCGGCTGGTCGACACGCAGCGCGTTCCAGCCCGTCTTCGTGCCCTGGCTGGACGCGAGCTCGTCGCGATCAACCTGGTTGTGCGTGATGTCGGCCTGCGCGAACGGCGCGAGCAGCAGCACGCCGGCCCCCAGGCCGTTGAATTCCAGCGGCGGCGCGATCCCGCTGACCTGATTGCCGCTGGCCCGCCAGCGCCCGACGCTGAAGCCCGCCACGCCGGCCTTCAACGCTGCCAGCGTGGCCTGCTGGCCGACGCGCTGGATGTGGTTGCCGGCCACCGTGGCCGCGCCGGCGCGCAGCACGCCGACGCCGACCACGAAGCCCTGCTGCGCCTCGCCGCCCCGGCCGATGTCGCGCAGATGGTTGTTCTCGATCGACAGCGCGCCGGTGTCGGCCTCTTCGACGCAAACGATGCCGTTGCCGCAGCGTTCGATGAGGTTCAGCTTGACGATCAGGTCGCGCACCGGCGACTGCACCGCGATGGCCGCGCCGCTGAAGCCGGCGATCTGGTTCGCAAGCACCTGGCACTGGTCGGCGCCGTTCGGGTCGAGCCCGCTGCGCAGCGTGATGCCGGCGCCATCGGGGATGCGGTTCGCGCGCTGCGGTTCGGCAACGAGCTGATTGCCCTCGATCCACAGGCCATTGACTCCGGCAATGACCGCCGGCCCGCTGACGCTGGCGCTGTTGCCCGCGATGCGCATCGACGAACCCGCCGCCCCGAGCCCAAGCGCCACGACCCCGCCTTGGCGGCAACCGATCAGCTCGTTGCCGGTGATGCGGGTCGAGCCGACATGAAACACCCGCCCTGCCAGCGCGATGCCCAGCCGGTCGCACAGGAACAGGTTGTCTTCGATGCGCAGCAGCGCACTCAGCAGCAGCGGGGGTGGCGGCTGATTCGTTCCCGGAACCGCAGGCGCCACGGCGGTGACGGCGATGCCCACCGGCGCAAGAATCGTGTTGGCACGGATCGACGCGGCCAGCACCGCACCGGTCAGCGCAATCGCCACCCCGAGCGCGTTGTCGCTGCCCGCCAGCACCGCGATCACCAGCCGCTGCAAGCTCAGGCCGAGGGCGGTGTGCACGTTGATGGCCGCCGCAGTGCCGACCGCCAGAATGAGCAGATCTTCGATCGCCAGCGCGATACCGTTGCGCACCGCGAAGGCCCCACCCGGCGCGACCAAAACGGTGGCCGTTCCCTGGCCTTGGATGCGCACCGAGCGCGCGCCCGCCAGCAGCACCGGCGCGCGAAGCACGTAGCGGCCCGCGCCCAGGCAGACCGTGCCGCCGGTGTCGCGCACCCGATCCACCGCCGCCTGGATCGTCAGGCTGCCACTCGCATGCGACTCGGCCGTCACGCATTCGGTGCAACTGCAATCAACGCCGTCGCCGTGCGGCGGCCACGGGTGGCGGCAGTCGCTCGGGTCGCCTGCGCCCACGGTCCAGACGCCGAGCCGCGCATAGTGGTGGTGCACGCCGCGCGGTGGCGCGTTGACCAGCACTTCGACCGAGGCATCGGCCGTGCGCGCCGCGAAGACCCAGAAGTCGCCGGCCCGAAAGCCTTTCGCGCCGGTCGACGCGAAGCTCACCGTCACGCCGTTTTCGAGCAGCAGCGCGGTACCGGCGGCTGGTACCGAAATCAGGCCGCTGGACGCAGCCGCGTCGAGGTCCTGGAACAGCGGCGTGCCGGCCACCGCCTGCAAGACCTTGCCCTTCTGATCCCAGCGCCGCACGCGCAAGTTGCGCTGCTCGGGAAAGGTCGAATCGGGGAAGCTCGGCGGCAGCATCGCGGCGGGCAGGGCCGGCGTGAAGCTGATGCGCTTCGCCGCTTCATTTACGCTGATGCGCCGGATCTCGCCCGGCGCCTGCGCGAACTCGCGGGCGTCGTCGATGATCTCGACCCAGTCGCCGGCACTGAAGCGCAGTACATCGTCGCGGCCCAGCGTCTGCAACTGCAGCTCGGTGCCTGACACCATGGCCGCCACGCGGCTGGCGACACTGGCGTTCTCGCGCGACCACTTGAAGCTGGCGCTGCCGCCGGGCTGGCCGGCATCGTGGATCTCGACCCGGTAGGTCTGGTTCTCCAGGCCCAGGTAGTCGCCGCTCGGCGGCAGCTCGCAGGGGTCGATCGACGCGGGCGGCACGAAGGTGCCGTTCGTCAGCCTGCCGGTGGACGGCGCGATCAGCCCGGCCCAGCCGCTGAAGTCGGCATCCGGCGAGGCGCAGCTCGCGTTGCCCGCGTCCTCGTTCAGCACCCGCACCTGCCACACCGTCTGCAACCGCGAACTGGTCTCGACGCCGACCGCAATCTCGACCAGCGCCGGCCGCTCGATGTGCGTGACCTCGCGCTGCCAGACATCGAGGTAGACGAGGTGCCTGCCGGCTTCGGGCAGCGTCGGCGGGCTCGGCAAATAGGGCTGGGCGGTGTAGTCGATGGCGTCGGCGAAGACCGGCTCGGCGAGCAGCGGATCGAACAACTGTTTCGCCGCGACGTCGGACGCCGCGCCGTGGTTCTCGGCCAGCAGGCCATCGACGTAAAGCCGGCCCTTGGCGATCATCAATGCCCCGGCCACGACGCTCAACTTGAACGCGGCCGGCGTCGTCTGCGACACGGTGGCAGCGCCGAGCACATCGCTGGCCAGCGCGCGCAACCGCCGGTCGATGGCCGCGACGAGTTCGTTCACGTCGGCATCGAGCACGACGCCGCCCTGCTTCAGCTCAACGCCCGCGAAGTCGAGCAGCGGGTTGCTGCGGATTCTGGAAAGGTCGGCACCCATCATGGTTCCCCTTGGCTGGTCGGGTCAGGTCACGTCACGTCACGTCACGTCACGTCACGCGCTCAGGTGACAAAGCTCATGTGACATAGCTCATGTGACATAGAACAGGCCCGCATGCAGGCCGAAGCGCAAATACTCGTCGAGGCGGATGCGCAGGTTCGCCTCGCGCTGCGGCTGGTGCAATGCGTGCATCACGCCGATCTCGCCCTCGTCGTCGGCGCCTTCGCGAATCGACTTCGCGGTCGCGCTGCGCAATTGCGCATAGCCGGGGTCCGCGTAGCGCAGCGAGGTGAAATGCGGCAGCGCATCAGGGTGCGCGGCATCGGGCAGGCAGTGAAAGCACGGCGGCGTGATCGCGCCCGGCGGCACCCAGCAAAAGCGCACGCAGCCTTCCTGCTTGCGCTCGACCCACAGCGGCGCCGGCCAGGTCTCACCCGGCGCGGCACCGAGCCGGGCGACGAACAGCGTGTTCGAGGCCAGCATCAAACGCCGCGCGTGCAGCTTGCCGATGACCGTGCAGTTGGTCAGCGAAAGGTCGCCGCCGGGCAGGTCGGGCGCAGTGCTGGCGTAGGCCACCGCATCGAGGGCGCCGGCATCGACGATGCAGTCGACCAGCTCGATGCGCGCATCGCCAACGATGCGCAGCGCACCGACGATGCATTGCTCGAGCCGAACCGTCACCGACGCATCGGCGACCTCCAGGCTGGGCGCGCCCGGTGCCACCGCATCGCCGCTGGTGTTCAACGTTAGCCCTGGCACCAGCGTGCAATGACGCAGCACCAGTTCGCGCGGTTCTTCGTCGCCGCTCGCGGCGAGTTGCAGCGCGCCGCCGGCGATCACCAGCCCGTCGAGGACGAGCCGGCCGCGCGCGCCGATGGCAACGAGCATCGGCCCGCTGGCGGCGATCAGCGGCCGCGCCGCGTTCGCCGCCGCCACCACCACCTCGAAGCCAGGGGCGCCGGCCGCGGTCACGCCATCGACCGTGAAGGCCGGCGTCTGCGCATACGTCAGGCTGTCCTGAATCAGCAGCCTGCCGCCGCTGCGGATCGCATCGAGATGGGCCTGCAGCGGCGCCGATCCGCCGACGGTCAGTTGCACGGCGGCCTCGGCGCCGGCCGGGCTGCGCTCGTACTCGCCGCCGCCGATGGCCATCGAAAAGCCCCGCTGGCTCGTGCCCAGGATGAGGCCGCCAACGCCGGAACCGAGCAGCACCCGGCCGAGGCGCGGGTCGATCGCGATCTTCTGCGCGTCCAGCGTGGCCTCATGCGCCCAACCACCGGCCACGTCGCGAAGGTCGCAGATGCAGATGTGCTGCACACCGATCGGCAGCGGCGGGTCGGCGGGGTTCGCGGCCGGCCGCGACAGCAGCACGCTTTCGCCCGGGCCGTAGTCGTCATCCGGCGTGGCGTCGGTTGCCACGCGAACTGCGCGCGCCATCAGCCGCAGGTTCAGCGGCTCGGGCACGTTGACGGGCTCGGCGAGATGGGTAATGCGCTCCTCGGTGCGCGGCAGGCGGAACAGCGGAGCATCAGCGCCCAGCGGGTTGAAGCGCAGCTTGCGCCCGCCCGGGTCGCTAACGTCGGGTGTGAGCGGTACGTCGGTGAGCGCGAACGGTTGCAGGCGCCACAGGAAGATGCCGATGTTCGGGATGTTGTAGCGGCCCGAGCCGGCCTCGGGCCGGCGCATCTCGGCCGTGTGCGCCGCGCTGTTGAAGGCGCCGTCGATCTGCAACAGGCGCGGCGTCGAGCGCAGGTCGGCGGTGGCATTCGCGTGCAGCCGCACGTGGTTCATGGACTGCGTGGTGGCGAGCTGCTCGAAGAATTCGACCGCGCGCGCCGGCCAGCCGGTCACGTCGCGCGCGAGTTGTTCGAGCATCGCCGCCGTGCCCTTGCGGCGCCGGTAGGCGATGGTGTTGGCGACCTCGGCGCGCGGTGCGGCCAGCGCGGCGGCAGCCGCCTCGGGCCGGGTGTCGGCATGCAGCGGCCGGTAGCCGATCAGGTCGCCGAGGTAGGGCGCAACCCAGTCCTGGCAGGTCTCGATGAACTGGTCGTCGTAGAGCTGTTCGACGTTCTCCTCGATCGCTTCGAACTCATGCGCCAGCACGCCGATCAGCGCGCGCAGCGGGCCACCTTGCTCGATGTCGCGCAGGCGCTGGATGGCGGGCAGCAGCGCGTAGAGGCGCTCGACGCTCAGTGTGCTCATGAAAGCTCCTCCAGCCGGTCTAGCGGCCCGCTGGCCAGGGTCAGCAGTTCGGCCGCCAGCGGCACGCCGCCGCCGAGCCGCATCTGCGCTGCGAGCAAACGCGTTTGCAGGCTGGCCACGGCACCGAGGTAGAGCGCATCGAGGTCCACCGCCAGCACGCCCGGCACCGAGTGCACCGTGGCGATCAGTTCCGACTGCAGCACCGGTTGCGCCAGCCCGCGCGCATCGAAACCGAAGCGGGTGCGCAGGGCCGCGTCGACCTTCACCAGCACCGGCTCGATGGCGTAATCAGGCAAGCGCTTGATCTTCAGTCCGAGCCGGAAACTGCGCGGCTGATGGTCGAGCAGGACCACATCGACCTGCGGGTCGCCGCTGGCCTTCAACGCCGCGAGCAGGTTGGCGCGCACCGGGTTCGTCGCCGCCAGCGGTGTGCCGCCCGGCCCGGCGATCGTGACCGCGATGACCACGCCGCTGGCGCGATGCAGCACGCGCGCCTGCGCCTTGGCGATGCCGGTGAAGGCGAGCGCGAAGTCTTCATAGTCGAGCAGCGAGACCGCGCGGCCGAGCGTGCGCGTGCCCAGCGGCATGCTGCGGCGCGCCGCGTCGGCCGGCTCGGCGTCGGTGCCGCCACTGGCCGCCACGGCATTCGCCACGCTCTTCAGGCCGGGCGGGCGGCTCAGCAACTGGGTCAAAGTGTCGGCGCCGACGTTGCCGGCGCGGCCCAGGCCCTGGCGGTAGCGGGCGCGCACGTTGTTGGCGCCGCTCGGCAGGCGCGCGCCGTGTTCGCCGTCACCGAACACCGCGAACAGCCGGCCCTGCTCGTCGGTGCTCAAGGCGTAGGCGCGCTCGGTGGGCGCGCTGCCGAACAGGGTCGGCTTCTCGGCCCATTCGACATCGCCGACGCGCACGCTCAGTTCGCTGGCGGCGCCAGTCTCGTTGGCCGCGCTGCGGTAGGTCAGCGGCGTGCGCTTCAACTCGAAGCGCTGGAAGCGCTGGCCCGCGTCGCCGGCGCCGAGGATCTGCGCCGCCGTCTCGCCCTGCGTGGCCAGCGCGACGTTGCCGAACACGACGACGCTGTCGCGCGCCAGCGCGAACGGCAAGGGCGGCGTGATGGTGACCAGCGCTGCGGCGCCGGCGGCTCCCGCGGCGGCGACACCGGTCACGGCAGTGATCGTCGCCTGGTGGACCAATCGGGTCGCATCGTCCGCATTACCGCTCACTAGACCAGTTATGTCTTTCACGCCCTTCACGACCAGCTTGCGCCCCGCGCTCAGGCCCTCGGCCGCGACTGCCAGTGGCAGCGTGTCACCACCGACCGGTGTGAGGATCGGGTGCGGCGCCAGCGCCAGCGCCTCGGACTGCGCGTACACCGTGATCTGGCGCAGCACGCCGCTGCCGAAGAACTGCGACAGCAGGTTCTGGCCGACCAGGCCGAGCCGGGTCACCTTGCCCGACATCGCGAATTCGGCGCGCGACACCTCGGTCGTGTTGGTGACCTTGTACAGCTCGACATAAACGCCCGAAACGCGGCCCTCGTCGGGCTGGTTGAATTCGCCTTTGGCGAACCCATTGAATTCGCCTTTGGCGAGGGCGACCAGGCTCCCGTTCCGGATCTCGGCGGCCACCGCATCCAGGTCGACATGGCCGGCGCTGTCGGTCGCACCCGCCGGGCTCGGCGTGAAGGCCGGCCATTCCAGCGTGTTCTCGTTGGCGCCCGGGTAGTGGATGCGGAAGTCCGAGTTCATGCTGCGGAACATCGGCGCGTTGTGGCCGAACACGGCGGCGCGGCGGCGCAGCACGTGCACGGTGGGGGCGGCGGCCGGGTCGGAATGCGGCGACACCGAGCCGAGCCCGCGCTGCCAGCCGACCCCTGTGCGGTTCCCCGCCACATCGAGGCTAACGTTGTCGATGAGCCGCAGATCCCAGTGGTTGTTGCTGGCCGGTGCGGCGTTGAAGTCCGGGCCGGCGAACACCAGCGCATCGCCCGGCTTCAGGTTCAAGGCCACGCCTTGCAACCAGGTGACGGTGTCGCCGCGCGCCGGCGTGCGCAGCACATCGCGGGTGGCGCGGATCGCGTTCCATTCGGGGCGCGCGGCGAGGGTCTCGACGGTCTCGAAGGTCTGCGGCGTTTCGTCCGGGCCGGGCACGCTTTGCACCTGCAGGCCGGTGGCCAGCGTCAGCGTCGGCGCGATACCGGTGACGAAGGCGCCGGGCTCGGGCGCCAAGCCGGGTGGCGGCGTCTTCGGTGCCTCCAGGGCAAAGGCAAGCCAGGTCTCGGCGGCCACGCCGGGGCGCAGCCGGTAGCCGATCAGCCGAGCCATTTCCTGCAATGAGGTGCGCTCGGTGGCGGTGCGCAGATACGACTCGTTGGCGATGCGCTCCTGGTAGAACGTGAGCACGTCGGCCACGCAGGCGAAGGCATCGAACAGGCCGATCGTGAAGTCGTCGGCGTCGCGGGTCAGCAGCTTCGCGAGCGCGGGCGCTTGCGACGATGACAGCGCCGCCAGCAGGCTGTCGTTGAACTGCGCATACCCACCGATGCGGTAGGCGATGGCGCTCAGGCCGGGACGGTTGAACAGGCCTTGCGGCGTGCTCATTTCGATGCCCTCGCAACAGCCGCAAGCCTCAGTCATGACAGCCCCTCGTCCGACGGGTACGTCGTCCGTCCCCCGTGGGGAGGCCGCCAGGGGCTCGCCCCGCCGCGATCGTCGTGATGCTGGTCATCTTCATTTGCCACCTCCCGCCGTCAAGACCAGCCGGCCGCGTTCGGGGAAATTCGGGTTGTTGTCGAGCCGCGCGATCT
>JANXZA010000065.1 GCA_025355745.1 Rhizobacter sp.
AGCGCGCGCTTGTACTCGTTCGGGAACACCTTGACGAACTTGGCGCGCGACTCGACCCAGTGGTCCATGATGTGACGCGCGCGCAGGCTGCCGGTCCACTTGTGGTGGTCGTCGATGAGCTTCTTCAGGATCGCCTCATCCGGCTGCGCGTTGTGCCACAAGGGCTTGTCGGCCTCCTGCTCGGCGCTGCTCAACACCTTGTCGAGCGACACCATCGCGGTGTTGCAGCGCGACGCGAAGCTGCCGTCTTCGTCATACACGTACGCCACGCCGCCGCTCATGCCGGCCGCGAAGTTGCGCCCGGTCTTGCCGAGCACCGCCACCGTGCCGCCGGTCATGTACTCGCAGCCATGGTCGCCCGTGCCTTCGACCACCGCCGTGGCGCCCGACAGCCGCACCGCGAAGCGCTCTCCGGCCACGCCGCGGAAGAACGCCTCGCCACTCGTCGCACCGTAAAGCACGGTGTTACCGGCGATGATGTTGGCGGTCGCGTCGCCGCGGAACTCGATGCTCGGGCGGATCGCGATGCGCCCGCCGCTCAAACCCTTGCCGGTGTAGTCGTTCGCATCGCCGATCAGGTAAATCGTGATGCCCTTGGCCAGGAACGCGCCGAAGCTCTGGCCGCCGGTGCCTTCCATCTGGATGAAGATGGTCTGGTCGGGCAGGCCCTCGGGGCGCACCCGAATCAGCTCGCCGGACAGCATCGCGCCGACCGTGCGGTTGACGTTGCGCACCTCTTCCATGAACTGCACCTTCTCGCCGCGTTCGATGGCGGGGCGGCACTTCTCGATCAGCTTTACATCGAGCGCGCGTTCGAGCCCGTGTTCCTGCAGTTCGGTCTGGCGGCGCGGCACATCGGCCGGTGCGCTCGGCACATGAAAGATGCGGCTGAAGTCCAGGCCCTTCGCCTTCCAGTGCGCGACGCCCTTCTTCGTGTCGAGCAGGTCGACGCGGCCGATCAGTTCATCGAACGTGCGGATGCCGAGCTGCGCCATCAGGCTGCGCGCCTCCTCGGCGACGAAGAAGAAGAAGTTGACGACGTGCTCGGGCCGGCCCTGGAACTTGGCGCGCAGCACCGGGTCTTGCGTGGCCACGCCGACAGGGCAAGTGTTCAGATGGCACTTGCGCATCATGATGCAGCCCTCGGCGACGAGTGGCGCGGTCGCGAAACCGAATTCGTCGGCGCCGAGCAGCGCGCCGATCACCACGTCGCGGCCGGTCTTCATCTGGCCATCGGCCTGGACGCGGATGCGCGAGCGCAGCCGGTTCAGCACCAGCGTTTGCTGGGTCTCGGCCAGGCCCAGTTCCCACGGCGTTCCGGCGTGCTTGATCGAGCTCCAGGGCGAAGCGCCGGTGCCGCCGTCGTGGCCGGCGATCACCACATGGTCGGCCTTCGCCTTCGCCACGCCTGTCGCGATGGTGCCCACGCCGACCTCACTGACGAGCTTGACGCTGACGCTGGCGCGCGGGTTCGCGTTCTTCAGGTCGTGGATGAGCTGGGCCAGGTCTTCGATCGAGTAGATGTCGTGGTGCGGCGGCGGCGAAATCAGGCCGACCCCCGGCACCGAATGGCGCAGCCTGCCAATGTATTCGCTGACCTTGCCGCCCGGCAGTTGCCCGCCCTCGCCCGGCTTCGCGCCCTGCGCCATCTTGATCTGCAACTGGTCGGCCGAGACCAGGTATTCGGTCGTGACACCGAAACGGCCCGACGCCACCTGCTTGATCTTCGAGCGCAGCGAGTCGCCTTCGTTGAGCGCGAAGTCGACCTGGATGTTGCCCGGGCCGATCACCTCGCTGAACTTCGTGCCCTGCTTGATCGGGACGCCCTTCAGCTCGTTGCGGTAGCGCGCCGGGTCTTCACCGCCCTCGCCGGTGTTCGACTTGCCGCCGATGCGGTTCATCGCCACGGCCAGGTTCGCATGCGCTTCGGTGCTGATCGAACCGAGCGACATCGCGCCGGTGGCGAAGCGCTTGACGATCTCGGCGGCCGGCTCGACCTCGTCGATGCCGATGGCCTTGGCCGGGTCGAGCTTGAACTCGAACAGGCCTCGCAAGGTCATGTGGCGATGCGACTGGTCGTTGATGATCTGCGCGTATTCCTTGTAGGTCTCGAACTGCTTGCCGCGCACGCTGTGCTGCAGCTTGGCGATGGCGTCGGGCGTCCACATGTGTTCTTCGCCGCGCACGCGCCAGGCGTATTCGCCGCCGGTATCGAGCATGGTTTCGAGCACCGGGTCGTCGCCGAAGGCGGCGCGGTGCATGCGGATCGCCTCTTCCGCGATCTCGAACACACCGATGCCGCCGACCTGGCTGGCGGTGCCGCGGAAGTACTTCTCGACCATCTCCTTCTCCAGCCCGATGGCCTCGAAGAGCTGCGCGCCGCAGTACGACATATAGGTCGAGACGCCCATCTTCGACATGATCTTCGACAGGCCCTTGCCGACCGCCTTGACGTAGTTGTAGATGGCTTTCTCTGACGAAAGGTCGCCGCCCAGTTCCGCGTGCATCGACGTTAGGGTCTCGATCGCCAGGTACGGATGCACGGCCTCGGCGCCATAGCCGGCGAGCACGCCGAAGTGATGCACCTCGCGCGCCGAACCGGTCTCGACCACCAGGCCGGCCGTCGTGCGCAGGCCCTCGCGCACCAGGTGCTGGTGGATCGCCGACAGCGCCAGCACGGCGGGAATGGCAACGTGGTCGCGGTCCATCCGGCGGTCGCTGATGAGGAGGATGTTGTGGCCGCTCTTCAGCGCATCGACGCTCTCGGCGCACAGCGAGGCAAGCTTGGCCTCGACGCCTTCGTCGCCCCACACCAGCGGGTAGGTCACGTTCAGCTCGTAGCTCTTGAACTTCGCGCCGGTGTGCTTTTCGATCTCGCGCAGCCGCGCCATGTCGGCCACGTCGAGGATCGGCTGCGGCACTTCGAGCCGCATCGGCGGATTCACCGCGTTGATGTCGAGCAGGTTCGGCTTCGGGCCGATGAAGGACACGAGCGACATCACGATGGCTTCGCGGATCGGGTCGATCGGCGGGTTCGTGACCTGCGCGAAGAGCTGCTTGAAGTAGTTGTAGAGCGGCTTGTTCTTGTCCGACAGCACGGCCAGCGGCGAGTCGTTGCCCATCGAGCCGATCCCCTCTTCGCCGGCCTGCGCCATCGGGCTGAGCAGGAACTTGATGTCTTCCTGGGTGTAGCCGAAGGCCTGCTGCCGGTCGAGCAACGATTCGGCGGGGGGCGCCGGCGGCGCGCCGGCCGGCACGTCTTCGAGCTTGACGCGAACGCTCTCGATCCACTGGCGGTACGGCTTGGCGGAGGCGAACTGGTTCTTCAGCTCTTCGTCGTCGATGATGCGCCCTTGTTCCAGGTCGATCAGCAGCATCTTGCCCGGCTGCAAGCGCCACTTCTTGACGATCCGGTTCTCGGGGATCGGCAGCACGCCAGACTCGGACGCACCGACCACCAGGTCGTCGTCGGTGATGATGTAGCGCGTCGGGCGCAGGCCGTTGCGGTCGAGCGTGGCGCCGATCTGGCGGCCGTCGGTGAAGACCATCGCGGCCGGGCCGTCCCACGGTTCCATCATCGCCGCGTGGTATTCGTAGAACGCGCGACGCCGTTCGTCCATCGTCGCATGCTGCTCCCAGGCTTCGGGGATCATCATCATCGCGGCATGCGCCAGCGAGTAGCCGCTCATCACCAGCAGTTCGAGCGCGTTGTCGAAGGTGGCGGTGTCCGACTGGCCTTCGAAGCTGATTGGATACAGCTTGTTCAGATCGTCGCCGAGCACCGGCGACTTCATCACGCCTTCGCGGGCCCGCATCCAGTTGAAGTTGCCTTTGACGGTGTTGATCTCGCCGTTGTGCGCGACCATGCGGTACGGATGCGCGAGCGGCCATTCGGGAAAGGTGTTGGTCGAGAAGCGCTGGTGGACGAGCGCGAGTGCCGAGACGACGCGCGGGTCTTGCAAATCCTTGTAGTACTTGCCGACCTGATCGGCCAGCAGCAGGCCCTTGTAGATGACGGTGCGGCAGCTCATGCTGGGCACGTAGTACTCGCGCGAATGGGTGAGCTTGAGCGCCTGGATCGCACTCGATGCGGTCTTGCGGATCACGTAGAGCTTGCGCTCCAGGGCATCGGGCACGATCACATCCGGGCCGCGGCCGATGAAGATCTGGCGCTGCACCGGCTCCTTCGCGCGCACGGTGGGCGACATCGGCAGGTCGGCATCGACCGGCACGTCGCGCCACCCCAGAATCACCTGGCCCTCGGCGCGCACCGCGCGTTCGAGTTCCTGCACGCAGGCCAGGCGCGAGGCGTGTTCCTTCGGCAGGAAGGTCATGCCGACGCCGTATTCGCCGGGGGGCGGCAGCACCACGCCCAGGGCGGCCATCTCGGCGCGGTAGAACTCGTCGGGGATCTGGATCAGGATGCCGGCGCCGTCGCCCATCAGCTTGTCGGCACCGACCGCGCCGCGGTGGTCGAGGTTCTCGAGAATCTTCAATCCCTGGGCGACGATGCTGTGCGCCTTTTGGCCCTTGATGTGGGCGACGAAGCCGACGCCGCACGCATCGTGTTCACTCGCGGCTGAGTAGAGGCCGCGCTGCGCAGCGTCGGCCACCTCGTCGGGCTGGGCACCGAGGTGCAAGGGCGGGGATGCAGGTGCCTGCGACATGGCTCACTCCGGGTCAATTGGCCCACGTGGGCCAGCAGCCGAGAATACTGCACTGCACCATGTTGCTCAAGCGCATTAAACGGGGTCTGACCCTATTTAATGCTCAGTGTGTACCGCGTTGTAGTTAATAGGGACATATCAAAAATCATCTCGACAAAGTGGCGAGTCGCGGCCGACCTCGGCGTGCGCGCTGCGGTCTTCGGCCGGTCTGATCCGCCACCGCTGCGGCGAATTCGCGCGACCCGAGCACCCAGCCATTCAAGGCAGCTAGCAAGATCGTGGCCACCTCGCCCTCGCCCGGCGCTCGTTCGGCGAAGCGTCGATAGGCCGCATGGCGCTCGAACGGTGTGTTGCCGAAGCCCCATATCGCCGGGTGATCGGCGATCAGCGGGTCAACGCGGAGGCCCAGATGGTGGGCGGCACTCGACAGTCCATCGAACTCACCGCCCAGGCTGGCAACGGCTTCAGCCGAGCCCTCGACGTACCGCAGACAGGGCAGGAAGTACGCATCGGGCTCGATCACGGCGGATCGAAATCGCCCTTCCCACGGCGTGCCCGTGCTGCCGTACTTTTGGTTGAAGCTGCGCACGTACCGCCTGCCGGCCGCTTGCATCAGCAGTGCCAGACCACCGGCATCTTCAGGTGACACCAGCAGCCTGACCTCAGCAGGCAGCAGCGCATACGCGTGAATCGCCACCCGAGCCGAAAGCGCCGCATCGGCGAGTGCGTGCCCATAGTTGAGCCGGTCGGCCGCGTCGCGAAACACCTCCGACCCGCTGCGGACTCGATGAATGATCAAGTGAACCTGGCCGGGCACCACGATGCGCCTCAGTCGGGCCATGGGAATCAGCCTTCTGGTGCGTTGTCGAGGGCGCGGTCGAATGGGCGATCTGGCGCGCCGTACTGCGGTGGCCGCAGCCTTACCAACACTGCTCGACCGGCAGCGATGCGCCGCGCAGCCCGGATTGCGTGAGGGTGTACGTGCCGCACGGGTCTTGCGCCTGGTTGCCGGACGGGGTCGCGGTGACGGTGAACGTGGTCGCGGTCTTACTCAAGTTAAGTGCGTAGTAACCGTTTTCCGTGGCCGCCTTGTAGAGGTCGGTGGCAGCAGAGCCAAGTGACGCGGTCATGTAGGAGTTCTTCTCGGTGTTCAGCCGTTCCATCAGCTGTGCCACATACGTGAGTGCACTGCGAGCATCGGCGCGGCGCGCCTTTCTGATCGAACTTTGATACGACGGCAATACGATCGTCGTCAACAACGCGATCAGCGCCACAACGATCATCAGCTCGATCAGCGTGAAGCCTGCCCACCCCGCGCGGCGCGGCCGTGAACGGGCAGTGCCGTGAACCCCGCGCTCAAGGCACATAGATCACGCCCAGCGTCGACCGCTCAACATCACCGGGCAGGAGGGTGAATTTCACCAGTTGCCCTTTGACGAGCACCTCGCTGGTCACCGCCCTGCCCTGGCGGAACAGGCGTGTCTTGCCGGGTGCGAGCTTCAACCAGCTGCCGTTGACCTCGATCTGATCGTGGGCCGTGGTGACGCCGGTGATCGCACCTTCGCGCATCGAGCTGCTGTCATCGGCGTGCACCGCCGCTGCCGCCGCATCGCCGGTTGGGGCGGCCGGCCGAGCAGCGCCGGCCACCGGCTGCACGTCACTGGCGACGCGCACTGCCCATGCCGGGGAAGACGCACAAAGCACCAGCGCCGCGATGAGTACTGTCGTTTTCATGTGCAGGCTCCTTATCTCACTTCGCGCCACATCACGCGGCCTTCGCCGGCCTTGCCGGCGGTTTCCCGGACTCGTTGAACCGTGCCCTCCGACGTATTCGAGTACTTGTCTTCCAGGGTGGTCGTGCCGTTGCGGTTGCCCGAGATCGAAGCATCGCTCCAGATGCCGCCTCCTGCGCCGCCGGGCCCGCCGCCTGACCCACCTTGCCCGCCGGGAATGATCCCGCCGACGAGGTCAGCCGGTGAAATATTGTTGTCGCCGTTGGTATCGAACGTGGGTGTGTCAAAGCGGTTGCCGGTGATCGCATCCAGTTCCATCAGCCAACTGTTGCCGCCGTATTCACAGGGGTCACTCACGTTCGGAATGATGGTCGTGAAGATGACCCGCCCGCCACGGAACCGGGCGTTCCCCACCGAGCGCTCGCCCGACGTCGGCAGATTCATGTACCAGCCCATCTTCGTGGCCAGGTAGTTGGCGCGAGTGATGGCGTTGTCGCCCACCAGGATGCCGTCGGTCGCGGGGCCGACTGCATGGGTCGTCAAACGGTACGACGTGCCGTTCCCGCCCACCCCCACCTGCTTGATCGCCTGCTGCTGCAACTGCGCCAGCGTGACGGTCGCACCGATGTTCTTGTCGCGCACGGCGTACTCAGTCTGCGCCGTGAGGTCGGTGTTGTCGGCGCTGGCGACGTAGCGGCCCGTGCCGAACACGACGAGATAGCCACCGCCCGCGCCAGGGAAGCGGGTGATGTCGGGCCGGCCAGTGATCGACTGGCCAGCGGTGTTGAACAGCGGCAACCCCGAGTTGCCGAGCCCCCAGGAGGCCACAGCACCCAGGGTCAGGTCGAACTTCCACAGGTTGCCGTCCAGGTCGCCCGCATAGACCAGATCGGCAACTCCATCACCGTTCGCGTCGATCGCCGCAGCCGGCGACAGCCCGTTCGGGCTCGCGGCCGTACCAGCGCCGGTGTCGATCTTTCTGACCAGCGCACCGGTCTCGGCGTCGATGATGAACAGGAACGCATGCCCGCTCGCGTTGCCCGTGTTGTAGCCACCGCTGACGACCACCGACCACCGGCCGTTGTTGGTCTTGACGATCAGCGGGTTGCCAAAAACATAGCCCATGTCCGGGTCGGTGAATTCCCAGCGGACGATGCTGGCGGCGCCGGCTTCAGTGAAGTTGACGGGGTTCGTGACATCGAGGGCGAAGAGGCCCTTGGCCCCGGTGCGCATTCCCGACACCAGCAGCGAGTGCCAGCCGCCGTTGTAGAAAACGTCGCCGACGGTCGGCGAGCCATCGACCGAATAGCGGTGCGAGTAGTTCAGGTCGGTCAACTTGCTGAGGCCCGAATACACCGCCGACGGCACATAGGCAAACAGCTCGTTGCCATTGGCGGCGTTGATAGCGTGCAGCATGCCGTCATTGGCCCCGGCGTAGATGACCTTGGTGCGCGCCAGATAAGTCGCCACGAAGCTGCTGTACGCGACCGGTTCCAGGTCGTCGTAGTAGCCGAAGTTTGGCGCACCCACATAGTACGGAGACGAGTTGATGATGTCGCCGAGCGGTGTCGCGTTGCGGTTGCGGAACTGCAGCGCGCAGGCCACGCAATTGCGGGTCTCCTGGCTGGCGTCACCGCGCAGGTAGCGGTGGCGAGCCTGACCGTTGCCGTCGTTGACCGCCGCAGCGTTCAAGTTGAGCGCCGTGCTCTGGCCCACGTCGAGTTCGGCCGAGGTCGGCGCGCCGGGGGCCACCGGCCAGCGAAACGGGATGCCGCGCAGCCCAAGGCCGGCCGATGGCTTGTAGGTCAGCACATTGCGCTGCGTGTCCCAGTTCTGGGCCTTGATCTGCGTGGCCGCGTCCCAGGTGGCGACGGCGGCGAGCGCACCCGTGGCAAGAATTGGAAATGCCAGCAGGTTGCCGGACCAGTCGGTGCTGTTGAACTTGGCCTGGTAGATCGCCGAGCCCGCGTTGAACGACCCGCTGTTCAGCGCAACCGAGGACGCCGCGCTGGTCTTGGCCTGGATGTCCCCGACGATGGCCTGGAACGCCGTGGTGAGCTTGGCGACATCGTTGCCCAGGAACGCAGTGGGAGCACCACCGCCCAGGACGGCCATGTTGTTCAATGCTGCCACCGAACTCGGGTTGGCCACCGAGTCGCCCATGCCGATCACGTAGGTCTG
>JANXZA010000115.1 GCA_025355745.1 Rhizobacter sp.
TTGCACCATGTCTGCCAACTTCCCCGAGCCCACCCGAATCATCGCCATCCGCCACGGCGAAACTGCGTGGAACGTGGACACCCGCATCCAGGGGCAGTTGGACATCGGGCTTAACGAGACCGGCCGCTGGCAGGCGCACCGGCTGGCGCTGGCGGTGGCCGAGGAAGGCATCGACGCGGTTTATTCGAGCGACCTGTTGCGTGCCTGGCAGACGGCGCAGGCGGTCTCGGCGGGCAGCGGCCGCGCGGTGCTCGCCGAGACCGGCCTGCGCGAGCGCGGCTTCGGCGTCTTCGAGGGCCTGACGTTCGCCGAGATCGCGCTGCGCTGGCCCGAGCAGAGTCAGCGCTGGCGCCGCCGCGACCCGACCTTCGGCGCGCCCGGCGGCGAGGTGCTGAACGACTTTTACGCCCGCTGCGTTGCCACCGTGTCGCGGCTGGCGAGCGCGCACCCGGGCCAGACGATTGCCGTGGTCGCGCACGGCGGGGTAATGGACAGTCTGTATCGCGCCGCCTCGCGCGTCGCCCTTGACGCGCCGCGTTCCTGGGCGCTGGGCAATGCCAGCATCAACCGGCTCCTGTACACGCCGCAGGGCTTTACCTTGGTTGGCTGGAGCGACACCTGGCACCTCGAAGACGACTCGCTCGACGAGACCAGCGACGGCGAAACCGGGCGGGAGCGTTCGGCATGAACGCGGCATCGGCATCGACATCGACATCGACTGCGATTTCCTCGCTGGTCGGCGCCGACGTGGCGGCCATCGAGACCCCCGCACTCGTCATCGACCTCGACGCGATGTGCCGCAACCTCGAGCGCATGGCGGCCTTCGCGCGCGACCACGGGCTGGCGCTGCGCCCGCACGCGAAGACGCACAAGAGCGCGGCCATTGCGAGCTTGCAGATCGCGGCCGGCGCGGTCGGCGTGTGCGTGCAAAAACTCAGCGAGGCCGAGGCGCTGGCCGACGCCGGCATCAGCGACATTTACATCAGCAACCAGGTCATCGCCCCGGCCAAGCTGGCCCGCCTGGTCGCGCTGGCGCGGCGCGTCACCCTGGCGGTGGCGGTCGATTCGACGCTCGGCATCGAGCGCCTGGTCTGTGCGTGGCGGGCTGGCGCCATCGATGGCGGCAGCGCCGAGCTGGGCGTGTTCGTCGAGATCGATGTTGGGCAGGGCCGCTGCGGCGTCGCGCCGGCGGCAGCCGTTGGCCTGGCGCGGCAGATCGTCGCGCACGGCCTGCGCTTCGCCGGCCTGCAGGCCTATCACGGCAAGGCGCAGCACCTGCGCGGCGCGCACGAGCGCGAGGCAACGGCGCGCCACGCGGCGTCTTGCGTGCGTGCGGCGCTGGCCGGCATCACCTCGGCCGGCATCGGCTGCCCGCTCGTCACCGGCGGCGGCACCGGCAGCTTCGGCTTCGATGCGGTTGGCGGCGCGTACGGCGAACTGCAACCCGGCAGCTACGTCTTCATGGACCGCGACTATGCCGACAACGAGGCGCCCGAGGGCGCGGCGTTCGGGCCGCGCTTCGAGCCCGCGCTGTTCGTCAAGTCGCAGGTCGTCAGCCGAGGGCTTTCGCACGCCGTCGTCGATGCCGGCCACAAGGCCCATGCCATCGACTCGGGCCCGCCGCAGGTCTGGCAACGCGAGCTGGTGTTCGCAAACGGCGGCGACGAGCACGGCATTCTTCAGCCGCGCCCCGGCGCTTCGGCAGATGCGTTGCCGCAGCTCGGCGACACGGTCTGGCTGCTGCCCGGCCACTGCGACCCGACCGTGAACCTGCACGACCGCTACAGCGTCGTGCGCGGCGGCTTGAACGGCGGCACGGTCGAAGCCGTGTGGCCGGTCGATGCGCGCGGCTGCCTGGCCTGAATGAAGGGTGCTGCGCCGCGTCGATCGCCGCAAGGGCGTCAGGCTCCGCCTGAACCCGCGCGCAGCGCGCGGCTGCGATAGACCACGGCGCTGATCGCGCACACGGCGATGGCCGCCGCCGCGATGCCCCAGCGCAGCTGCGCTGGCGGTGGCAGATGGCGCTGCACGCCGGCGGGCAGGCAGCGCAGCACCAACGGCGCGGGAGTCTTCGGATGCCCGGCCTGCAGCAGCAGCCGGTGTTCGATTCGCGTGAGCGGGCAGACGATGGCGCCGGCGGTCAGCGCCGTGGCGCTCGTGATCAGCGCGCCCCAGGCCGTGCAGGCCAGGTGCAGGCGCGCCGCGACCGGCCGCTCGCGGGTCAGCAGCAGGCCCGAGATCATCCAGCCGACGAAGCCCAGGTGGACCCCCAGCACGGCCCGCGCGAGTCGCAGGCTGAGCGCGCGATCACCGGGCCCTTCTGGCGTGGTCGGCATCGTCGGCAGGGTCGACCGGGGCGACTCAGCGCGTCACGACCAGGTTCAAGGTCACGGCGTGGCTCAGCATCGCAGCCCCCGAGCCCGAGGTCGCCGTCACGGTCACGGTCGAGCTGCCGGCCGGTGTGCCGCCAACGGCGACAGCATCGTCCGACGTCGATCCGCCGCAGGCCGCGACCAACGCCAGCACCCATCCCGCCAGCAACAGCGCCGCCACGACGCGCCGCCCCGGCCCGATGCGGCGCCGCCCGCCGCCCGCGCCCGATGCAGCCCGCACCGCGACCACGCCGAGCGATGCGAACAGCACCGACCCGAGCGGCCCCGGCGCGCCCTGGCCCTGGCCCTTGCCGCGGCTGCCGTCCCGACCGTCGGCTGGGCTCATTGCCAGCACCGCGTTACCGCTGGTCGTGATCGTTAGGCGGGTCGAGGCCGGTGCGCCTGCCGGTGTGACGCTGGCCGGCTCGAAGCTGCACGCGGCCCCCGCCGGCAGGCCGGTGCAGGCGAAGCTCACGGCCTGCTGGAAGCCGTTCGCCGGTGTCACGGTGAGGGTGGTGGAGGCGCTCTGCCCGGCCACGACGGTCAACGATTCCGGCGCCGGCTGGAGCGCGAAGTCGGCCGCTGCCGCGGCGCCGGTGACCTGCTCGACGAGTGCTGCCGAGGTGCTGGCGCCGAAGCTCGCGTCACCACCGTACTGCGCCGTGATCGAATGCGCGCCCGCCGCCAACGTCGAGGTCGCGAGGCGGGCCTGCCCGGCCGCCAGGCTGGCGCTACCGAGCGCCAGGGCGCCGTCGAAGAAGGTCACCGTGCCCGACAGCGTGCCGGGCGCAGCCGACGACACCATCGCCGTGAACGTGACCG
>JANXZA010000121.1 GCA_025355745.1 Rhizobacter sp.
GATCGTTTGACCGCCGAGCAAAAACCCATCGCATACAGCTTGCTGGCATTGGCCGACAGGCTGGCCTCGATGTCGCGCAGGCTCTCCCGCCAGGTGAGTTGTGCGAAAGCCATGGCGCGGAACTGCTCGGCACACGACAGCATGCGCACGCCCGAGTTGCCACCATGGCGCTGCACGATGCGCGCAAAGCTCGTCCACGGCACAAACTCCATGACCTGAGCTAACAAAGTCTTGCCGATGTACATGCGCACTCCCCAAGGCTGTCGAGCCAAGGAAGCTATGCGATTCTTGAAAAACGAAGTTCAAGTCGGCACCAAATAAAACCGGCCTACAGCCAGCGCCAATGCTTGATATCAGGCTTGGGGTGGGTCATTTAACCGGACAGTAGTGAACTTAGGTATGAAATGAAACTCGCCACCTGGAACGTCAACTCCCTCGGCGTGCGCCTGCCCCAGGTGCTGGCCTGGCTCGCCCTGCACCAGCCCGAGGCGCTGTGTCTGCAGGAGACCAAGCTCACCGACGACAAGTTTCCGCACGCCGAGTTCAGCGCTGCCGGCTATGCCGCGCAGTGGTTCGGGCAGAAGACTTACAACGGCGTGGCGCTGCTGACGCGAGCGCCCGCCAGCGACGTGCTGAAGAACATCCCCGGACTCGATGATCCGCAGGCGCGCGTCATCGCCGGCACAGTGCAAGGCGTGCGCGTGATCGGCGCCTACGTCCCGAATGGCCAGAGCGTGGACAGCGACAAGTTCGTCTACAAGCTGCGCTGGCTCGATGCGTTGCGGGCCTGGGTCGCGCAACAGGTGACGTTGCACCCGCGCCTGGTGCTGGTCGGTGACTTCAACATCGCGCCCGAAGACCGCGATGTCTTCGACCCGGTCGCGTGGGCCGGCCAGGTCTTGTGCACGCCGCAGGAACGGGCCCACTTTCAAGGCCTCATCGACACCGGCCTGCACGACGCGTTCCGCCTGTTCGAGCAGCCTGCGAAGAGCTGGAGCTGGTGGGACTACCGGATGCTCGCGTTCCGCAAGAACCAGGGGCTGCGCATCGACCACATCCTGGTCAGCGACGCGCTGCGCGCCAGCGTCGCGTCGTGCGTGATCGACAAGCTGCCGCGCAAGAACGAGCGGCCCAGCGACCATGCGCCGGTGTGGGTGGAACTGACGCTTTGAGCCGGCTTGCCGAGCCTCGGCGCGGGCGTCAATCGTCCAGGCCGAGTTCCTGGATCTTGCGTGTGATGGTGTTGCGCCCGATGCCCAGCTTCTGCGCGGCCTCGATGCGCCGCCCGCGGGTGATCTCGAGCGCGGTGTGGATCAGTTGCGCTTCGAACTTGCGCGTCAAGGCTTCCCACACTTCGGGCTCGCCGGCCTGAAGCCGGGCGCGGGCGTCCTGTTCGAGGCCGGCCAGCCAGTTCGCAGCCATCGGCAGGTTTGCGCCCGGCGTGGCCCTGCCTGATTCGGCCGCTGACGCCGGCACGGTGTGTGGCGCCACATGCGGCTCGGCGGTGCCCGCCTGGGGTGCGTCTGCGGGCATCGCCACACCGCTGGAGCCCGGTGCCGTCTCGATCGCAACAGGCGTGCCGCCGCTGGCCAGCCGCGCGGGCGCCACCACCGCCGGGTCGGCCGCCAGTTCCGGCGGCAGGTCCTTCGGTTCGATGGTCTGCGCCGGCGCCATCACGGTCAGCCAGTGGCAGATGTTCTCGAGCTGGCGCACGTTGCCGGGGAACCTGAAGCGCATCAGTTGCGTCAGCGACGCCTCGGTGATGCGCTTCGCCTCGACACCCAGTTCCTTGGCGCTTTTCTGCAGGAAGAAGCGGGTCAGCGCGGGCACGTCTTCGCTGCGTTCGCGCAGCGCCGGCAGGCGCAGGCGGATCACGTTGAGGCGGTGGAACAGGTCTTCGCGAAAGGCGCCGAGCTTGACCCGATCCTCCAAATTCTGGTGCGTCGCGGCGATCACGCGCACGTTGCTGCGCATCGGGTTGTGGCCACCGACGCGGTAGTACTGGCCGTCGCTCAGCACCCGCAGCAGGCGGGTCTGCAGGTCGAACGGCATGTCGCCGATCTCGTCGAGGAACAGGGTGCCGCCATCGGCCTGCTCAAAGCGGCCGCGGCGCGTGGTCTGGGCGCCGGTGAAGGCGCCGCGCTCATGGCCGAAGAGTTCTGACTCAAGCAGGTCTTTCGGGATCGCAGCAGTGTTGATCGCAACGAACGGCCCGCTGGCGCGCGGGCTGTGCTTGTGCAGCGCGTTGGCGACCAGCTCCTTGCCCGAGCCCGACTCGCCGGTGATCAGCACCGTGACGATGCTCTGGCTGAGCCGGCCGATGGCACGGAACACGTCCTGCATGGCCGGTGCCTGGCCGAGCATTTCGGGCACCTGCGCGGCCTTCTCGTCGCGCACTTCCTCGCGCAGGCTTTCCTCGACGGCTCGGCGGATCAGCTCGACCGCCTTCGGCACATCGAAGGGCTTGGGCAGGTATTCGAAGGCGCCGCCCTGGAACGCGCTGACGGCGCTGTCGAGGTCGGAGTAGGCCGTCATGATGATGACCGGCAGGTCGGGGTGGCGCTCGCGCACCTTGGCCAGCAGATCCAGCCCTGAGCCGCCCGGCATGCGGATGTCGGAGACCATCACCTGCGGCGCGTCGCCGGCGTCGAGTGCGCTCATCACATCGCGCGAATTCGTGAAGCTGCGCACCGCGAACTCTTCGCGTGCGAGGGCTTTTTCAAGCACGAAGCGAATCGATTGGTCGTCGTCAACGATCCAGATGGGTTTCATGCCGTGCCTGTGGTTCGATGTGCTGTTCGGTCCGCGGTTCGGTCCGTTGCAACGCCAGCCGTTCGGCCGGCCGGCGATTTTGGTTGATCGATTGATCGGAGCCCGCCGGGCGCTGGCCAACCCTCGCGCATCAGGGCAGCGGCACCACGATCCTGAAGAGGGTCTTGCCCGAAACGCTCTCGCATTCGATCGTTCCCAGATGCTGCTGCACAAAAGTCTGCGCCAGCGTCAGCCCGAGCCCCGAGCCGCCGTCGCGGCCCGACACCAGCGGGTAGAAGATGCGGTCCCGGATCGACTCGGGCACGCCCGGGCCGTTGTCCTGAATATGCAATTCCAGTGCCAGACGGTAGCGGTGCTTGCCGAGCGTGACCTGGCGCGCAATGCGGGTGCGCAGCAGGATGCGTGCGTCGCCGCCGGCCATGCGTTCGCAAAGGGCCTGCGCGGCGTTGTGGGCGATGTTGAGCACCGCCTGGATGAGCTGTTCGCGGTCGCCGCGAAACTCCGGTATCGAGATGTCGTAGTCGCGCTCGACCTTCAGCCCGCGCGGGAACTCGGCCAGGATCAGCGAGCGCACCCGCTCGCAGACCTCGTGGATGTTCACGTCGCTCACCACATGCGGTTTGCGGTGCGGGGCGAGCAGCCGATCGACCAGCGCCTGCAGGCGGTCAGCCTCGCCGATGATGACTTGTGTGTACTCGTGCAGCGCGCGCGATTCGACTTCCATCTCGAGCAACTGCGCCGCGCCGCGAATCCCGCCCAGCGGGTTCTTGATTTCGTGCGCCAGGTTGCGGATCAACTCCTTCGTGACCTGGGCCTGGTCGAGCGCGCGCTCCTCGCGGTCCTGGCGGGTCTGCTGCTCGATCTCAACCAGCTCGATCACCACGTTCGGGCTGGCATGCATCTGGTTCACAATCACATGCACCGGCAACGGCTCGGGATGGCTGGCAGCCGTGCGGCGCAGCAGCGCTTCGAGGCGGCTGGTGGAAAAATCGTTACGGCAGACCGCCGCCACGGTCTCGCGAATCCGTTGCGAATCGACGAACCAGTCGAACACCAGACCGCGCTGCACGCTGCGCCGCGACAGCCCCATCACGTTCTCGAACGACGCGTTCGCGAACACGCAGTCGCCCTCGGGGTTGACCACGGCCACCATCGTTGCCAGGTGATCGAAGGCAGCGAAGATGGCGTAGGCGGCGGCGCTGGCAGTAGCAGCAGCGGAGATGGCCGCATCGGTCGGGCTCACCGGAGCGGGATCGGGCCGCGAGCCTCCGGGTGCGAGCGGGCTCACTGCGGCTGCTTGGACAACTCGCGCTTGATGGCCGCGATGTCGCTTTCCTTGCGTGCAATGGCCGACTTCATGTCGGCCACACGGTCGGTGTACTTCTGGAAATTCTTCTCGTTGCCCTGGCGCTCGGGCTCACCGTTGTTGTAGTCGAGCTTCATCGCCGCGAGGCGTTCTTCCTCGCGCTTCAACTCGGCATCGAGGATGCGCCGGGCGTCGTTGTCGCGAGCCCGTTGATCCACCGGATCGATGCGGCTCGCCGCCGGCCCGGAGGTCGCAGGCACCGGCGTTGCCGCTCTCGGCTTCGGGCCCTGGATCACGGTGATGGGCGCGCCTTCCAGCAGACGGCAGCCCTTCTCTTTGGCCTCTTTCGAAGAGATCGAGTCGGTGTACAGCACCGGGGTGCCGGGGCAGCGGTAGACGCTCGTCGCCGGCTGGGCTCGCACCGAGGTCGCCGCCGCGCACAGCAGCGCCACAACTCCCCACCCAACTGCAGCATTGCGCGTCATGCATTCACTCCATCGTCCAGACCCGGCGGACAATTGTCACGCACCAGAAAAAAGGGACGGCCGCAGCCGTCCCCTTTTGGCGTGACCGGCGTGACGTGGGTCACGCCGGCCGCATCACAGCGTGTAGTACATGTCGAACTCGACCGGGTGGGTGGCCATCCGGAAGCGCGTCACTTCCTGCATCTTCAGCTCGATGTAGGCGTCGATGTAGGTGTCGGTGAAGACGCCGCCCTTGGTCAGGAAGGCGCGGTCCTTGTCGAGGTATTCGAGCGCCTGATCGAGGCTGTGGCAGACGGTGGGGATCTTCGCGTCTTCTTCCGGCGGCAGGTGGTACAGGTCCTTGCTGGCGGCTTCGCCCGGATGGATTTTGTTTTCCACGCCGTCCAGGCCCGCCATCAGCATCGCCGAGAAGCCGAGGTAGGGGTTCATCAGCGGATCGGGGAAGCGCGCCTCAACGCGGCGACCCTTCGGGTTCGCGACGTGCGGAATGCGGATCGAGGCCGAGCGGTTCTTGCTCGAATACGCCAGCTTGACCGGCGCTTCGTAGCCCGGCACCAGCCGCTTGTACGAGTTCGTGCCGGGGTTCGTGATGGCGTTCAGAGCGCGTGCATGCTTGATGATGCCGCCGATGTAGAACAGCGCGAATTCGCTCAGGCCGGCATAGCCGTCACCGGCGAACAGGTTCTTGCCGTCCTTCCAGACCGACTGGTGGACGTGCATGCCCGAGCCGTTGTCGCCGACGATCGGCTTGGGCATGAAGGTGGCGGTCTTGCCGTAGCTGTGGGCCACGTTCTGGATCACGTACTTCTGCAGCTGGACCCAGTCGGCGCGCTGCAGCAGGGTGCTGAACTTGGTGCCGATTTCCATTTGGCCGGCGTTCGCAACCTCGTGGTGATGCACTTCGCACGGGATGCCGAGCGACTCGAGCACCAGGCACATTTCCGAGCGCATGTCCTGGAACGAATCGACCGGCGGCGTGGGGAAGTAGCCGCCCTTCACGGTCGGCCGGTAGCCGGAGTTGCCGTGCTCGTACTCCTTGCCGGTGTTCCAGGCCGCTTCCTCGGATTCGATCTTCGAGAAGCAGCCCGACATGTCGTTGCCCCAGCGCACGCTGTCGAAGACAAAGAACTCGGGCTCCGGGCCGAAGAAGGCGGTGTCGCCGAGACCCGAGGCCTTCATGTAGGCCTCGGCGCGCTTGGCCAGGGAACGCGGGTCGCGCTCGTAGGGCTTGCCGTCGGCCGGCTCGACCACGTCGCAGGTCAGGATCAGCGTCGGCTCTTCGAAGAACGGGTCGATGTTGGCGGTGTTCGGGTCGGGCATGAGCTGCATGTCGGACGCTTCGATGCCTTTCCAGCCGGCGATCGAGGAGCCGTCGAAAGCGTGGCCGCCGCTGAACTTGTCTTCGTCGAAATGGGACACGGGCACGGTGACGTGCTGCTCTTTGCCGCGGGTGTCGGTGAACCGGAAGTCGACGAACTTGACTTCGTTTTCCTTCACCATCTTCATCACGTCGGCAACGGTCTTGCTGGCCATCAGGAGCTCCTAGCGGAATGCTTGTTGTGGGGCGGGAACGGGGCACAGGGATGCCGGATGAAGCGTCGACAAGCCAGCCCGAAAACCCGGGAAAATGCGCACAGGAATGTAGCAGAAAGCATGCCCGCTGCCGCTTCGGCGCACCTTGTCAAACAGCTGAGGCCGGGCGCGCCTCGCCTGGCTCGATCTGATGGGCATCAGGCGCCATAAAGGTGCGGTTGATCGCACCGTGGCTGGGCGCTCCGGGCGACAAGTGGCGCTCTCAGCGCACCAACTCAGGGCCAAGCTTGGCGCCCTGCGCCGCCAGCCCGGCGAGCAGCATCGCGTAGGGCGCGACGAGCAGGTCGCCCTGCCCCTTCACACCGAGCTCGATGTGGCGGCCGTATTGGGGGTGGTCGACACTCGGCAGGCTGAAGACCTTGACGCCGGCGAACTCGGCCTCGATGCGTTCCATCAGCGGTGTCAAGGCCGCCTCCATCGCGCCGAACACGATTACCGACTTTTCGTGGCTGACGCCCTGCCCGTGCAACTGTGCATAGCGCTGGTCAAGCACCCATTCGATCATCGGCCAGGCCATGACCGGGAAGCCCGGTACGAAGTGCACATCGGCCACCGAGAAACCGGCGATCTTGTTGAACGGATTCGGGATGATCTGCGCGCCCTGCGGGAACACGCCCATGTTGAGCCGGTGCACGTTGTCGTGGCGGTCCGGCTCGAACGGCACGCCCTGCTCTTGCGCGGTCTCGCGCATGCGCTCGAAGATGAGATCCCGCGCCTGCGGGTGCAGGGCCAGCGGCACGCCGAGCGCAGCCGCTGCGCACTGGCGCGTGTGGTCGTCGGGCGTGGCGCCGATGCCACCGCACGAGAACACCACGTCCTTGCTGTGGAACGCGTGCTTCAGGTCGGCGGTGATGCGCGCCGGCTCGTCGCCCACATAGCGCGCCCAGCTCAGCGCCAGGCCGCGCGCGGCGAGCAGTTCGATGACCTTGGGCAGGTGCTTGTCAGCGCGCTTGCCCGACAGGATTTCGTCGCCGATGATGATCAAGCCGAAGTTCATGGTCGGGCCCAGGGTGAGGGAGTCGGTGCGGTCGGATCGACCGCAACGGAGGACGAAACCGGGGCAGGTGGCAATGCCGTTGTAGTGCCAGTACCAGGCGTCGCCGCCATACCTGCCGGGCCTTCGGCAGCCGTCGTCTCGGCCCGCAAGGCCTGCAACGCCGCCAGCGCATAGTGCGCGAACCACAGCGCCGAGAACGCGAACACCAGCGTGTAGAGCCAGACCGCCAGCGGCACCAGCACCGGCGCGAACACGATCATCAACGCACCCGATGCCCACACCACGGACGGCGCGGCACCGAGGTACCCGGTGAGCACACCCATGCCGAGCAGGCTGCCGCGATGGCGGCGCAGCAGCACGCGGCGCTCATCGCGGCTGGCGTGTTCGGCCAGCACGTCGTAGGCCATCACGCGGTACGTAAGCCAGCCCCAGATCAGCGGCGGAAGCACCAGCACCAGCGGTGGCACGAGCCAGAGCGGGATCGACACCACGAGCAGGATCAAGGCCGCGAGCGTGGCCCACAGCGCCCCGAACAGGCTGCCGAAGAACGAGCCGCCGTGCTTTTGTTCCAGGGTTGCAAAGCGGCGCGTCGCGACGAGCTTCAGCATCGCCGGCGTCATGAAGGCTGCCACCAGCAAGAGTGACAGCACGACGATCAGCGGCGTGCTCAGCAACACCACGATCAACGGTGCGAAGACGCTCTTCAGGTTCGCCAGGCCGATGCCTTCGAGCCAGCCGATGAGGGTGGCGAACACCGACCAGGAGTCGAGCAACGCGCGCACCGCGTCAAGCGCAGTTTCCCAGTAAAAGTAGCCCAGGCCGAGCGCCAGCCCGGCCATCAACAGCAAAGGCAGCAGCGACAACACGATCACCTTCGGGTGCAGGCAGTAGGCGGCCGCGCGCCAGAACGAATCGAGGAGAAGCTTCACGGGGGTAACGAAGACAACGCTGCCGATGCCGCTGCCGATGCCAGTGCCGATGACGCTTCAACAGCCGCGTTCAACGCAGGTTGCCGGTGTGGCCGAGCGAATAACGCCCGGGCTGCGGCCACACGGTCAGGCCGTGCGGCTCGGCACCGACCTTGATCTGCTCGACCGCGCCGCTCGCGGTGTCGAAGCGGTAGATGACGTCGTCGTAGCGCGCCGCCAGCCACAGCCACTTGCCGTCGGCGCTGACGTTGCCCATGTCCGGGCTGCCGCCGCCCGGCACGGCCCAGCGATGGATGATTTTCTCGGTCGCGAAGTCGATCACCACCACGCCGCCATTGCCCAGCCGCGGGCCGTGGATCTTGTGCGAGCCGCGGTTCGCGACATACAGGCTCTTGCCATCGCGGCTCGGGTACAGGCCGTGCGCGCCGATGCCGGTGGCGATGAAGCCGACCTTCTGAAACGATTCGAGATCGACGATATGAACCCCGTCGGCATGCATGTCGGCGATGAAGAAGCGCTTGCCATCCGGCGAACTGCGGATGTCCTGCGGCATGCCGCGCTTGTCGGTGCAGATCTCGGTTTCGCCCGGCTCCCAGACCTTGCCCGCTTCGGTGCGCGGCGCCTTCGTTTCCTTGAAGCGCGTGGCCGGCATCTGCAACAGCAGGTAGCCCGCCACCTTGCGATTCACCAGGTCGATCTTCACCAGGCTGCCCGAAAACTCGCAGGTGAAGAGCGCGAAGCGGCCGTCGATCGAGAAGTCGGCGTGGTTGATGCCGGGGCAGCCGGGCGTGTCGATCGAGAACTGCAGCGCCATCGTGCGCGGATCGCGGAAGTCGAGCCGCTTGCGAGCCTCGGCCACGACGATGGCCGACTTGCCGTCGGGCGTGAAGTACATGTTGTACGGGTCGTCGACGGCAATCGGCGCGCCCGGCTTGCCAGTGCGCGGGTCGATCGGCGTCAGGCTGCCGTCGGTGCGGCCTTCGGCATTGTTCGTGACCCACAAGGTGCGCAAGTCCCAGGCCGGCACGATGTGCTGGGGGCCGATGCCGACCTTGAACCGGTCGATCACTTTCATCGCGTTCGGGTCGACCACGTAGACATCGTTGGAGCGCAGGTTCGGCACGTAGATGCGCTCGAGATCGCCGCGCACCACCGCGCTGAACTTGCCTGCGGCGGTCTCGCTGTACAGGTTGCGCGGGTCGGTCACCGGCGCCATGCCGGGGACGACAGTGACCGCCGCTGCGGGAGCCACCGTGCCCGACGCCACAGCGGGCACCGCATCGGCCGCTGTTGCATCGGGCATGCGCAGCACCGCGAGCCCGGCCACCAAGCCGATCAAGGCTGCCACCACCACGCCGCCCGGGCGCATCGCCATCGTCATTGCCAAAGTCATCTGCACGCTTCCGTCAATTCAGGGGTTCTTGTCATGCGAGCGGGTCAGCGCCTGGATCTTCGCCACTGAGGTTTCGATGATCAGATCGACGCCGGCCTGCCCGGCTTCGGCGCTGGCGCGGCGCGGATCGCCGTAGACGCCTTCGGCTGCGCCGGCCTTGCGCTTCAGCGCCTGCGGGCGCACCAGCGAGGCGTCGATCGCCAGCATCAGCGAGGTGTCGGCCACGCCGGCATGGGTGCCGATCTCGTCAGCGCTGAAGCCGCGCGCTTTCAGCGCATCGACGTAGGCCGTCTGGGTGACCCGATAGTAATCGACCAGCGCATGCGCACGGCACGCCGGGCGGGCCGCCGATTCGCGGTTCAGCCGCTCGGCCACGCGCTCTTCATTCTTCTGGTAGCCGCCGTGGTCGCCGAGGAACACGACGTCGCGAAAGCCGTGCTGGCAAAAGCTGCGCGCGGTCGCCTCGAGCACCGCTTCGAAGGCCGCATCCGGAATCGAGATCGTGCCGGTGAAACGCATGTGCGCGGCCGGTGGTGTGATCGAAGCCTCGGGCACATAGGCCAGCACCGGCGCGACCACCGCATGGCCCAGACGCTGCGCGATGCGCTCGGCCAGCACCCGCACGCGAACGTTGTGCTTGCCCAGCGCCATGTGCGGCCCGTTCTGCTCGGTGCCACCGATCGGCACCAGCACCGTCGTCGCGCCGGCCTGGAGCCGCTCGCGCAGCTCGGTCCAGGTCATGTCCTCGATGTGCGGGCTGGCGGGCGACGTGGCATGGATTGGTGTTGCCATACCGAGCAACACGGCGAACGCAAACGCGACCAGCGACGTACGTTGTTGGCCACGAACGACTTTCACTGAAGTCCGGGAAAGAGAACTCGCCAACTCACCACCGCAGAGGCGCAGAGAACGCAGAGGAACGCCGAGAAAAATCTTTATTGAATTTACTCTGCGCAACTCCGCGCTCTTTGCGCCTCTGCGGTGCGTGAGTGATCTCTTGAGTCGATTCAAAGCGTTGCCCGCCTCACCCTCAATCATCGTCACCGCCACCCAGAATTCCGCCCAGCAGCCCACCCGCTGCCAACCCGCCAAGCAGCCCGCCTTCCTCCTTCGAGCCACCCCGCTGCGGCGCCGCCGCGAAGATGCGCGAGGCCAGGCGCGAGAACGGCAGGCTTTGCAGCCACACCGTGCCGGGGCCGCTGACCTTGGCGAAGAACAGGCCCTCGCCGCCGAACAAGGCGGTCTTGATCTTGCCGACGTACTGGATCTCGAAGTTAACGTTCGGCGTCATCGCGACCAGGCAACCGGTGTCGACGAACAAGGTCTGGCCCGGCTGCAGATCGCGCTTCACGACCGTGCCGCCGGCGTGCACGAAGGCCATGCCATCGCCGTCGAGCCGCTGCATGATGAAGCCCTCGCCACCGAAGAAGCCGACCGACAACTTGCGCTGGAAAAAGATGCCGAGCGACACGCCGCGCGCCGCGCACAGGAAGGCGTCTTTCTGGCAGATCAGCGTGCCGCCGAGCTGGCGCAGGTCCATCGCCATGATCTTGCCCGCATACGGCGCGGCAAACGCCACCCGCGCCTTGGCCGCCGTCTGATTGGTGTAGACGGTGGTGAAGAGCGACTCGCCCGTCACGAGCCGCTTGCCCGCGCCGAGCAGCTTGCCGAACAGGCCGTTGCCGGCAGCGTTCTGCGAGCCGTCGCCGAACACCGTGTCCATCGCGATGCCGGCATCCATGAACATCATGCTGCCGGCCTCGCCGACCGCCGCCTCGCCGGGATCGAGTTCGACCTCGACGAACTGCATTTCGGCGCCCTTGATTTCGTAGTCCACCACGTCCATGGCCATGTTGCTTCCTCCAGCGGTTGAACGGCTCGGATCGTGATCGTAGCGGCTCTGATCGACACCGAAGCGAGACACCCCGGCCCGCGATGCGTACGATCGCGGTTCGGACAGCACACCACGACCGTTCGGACTTTTCGGACCCCTGCCACGAATGTCATTCAATCTTTGTGCTTCATGCGGCCATGCCAACACGTTAGAGACCGGCGTGTGCCAGGCCTGTGGCGAGGCCCTGGCAGCGCCGCGCCCGCCGGTGCCGCCGTCCCGGGCCGAGCGCCGCGCCGCCGTGCGCCGCAGCCGCATCGCCACCGAAGCGCCGGCCGCGCCGCCCGGCCCGCCCGACGTGCTGGTGCTCGACCCGAACGACACCACGCGCGCCGCACTCTGCAAGGTGCTGCAAGGCTTCGGCTTTCGCGCATTTCCGGCCCGCAGCCCGGCCGAGGCGCGCACCTTGCTCGCAGCGCGCGGCTTCGTCGCGGTGTTCCTCGACATCGTGTTCGACGGCACCGCCAGCGACGTCTCGGCCGACCTGTGCGACCGCGCCCGTCAACCCGGCCTGCATGTGCCGGGGCACACCTGCGCGCTGATCGTCATCGACAGCGGCACGCGGCCGGTCGACCGGGTGCGCGCCTCGCTGGCCGGGGCCGATCAGGTGCTGATCCGCCCCGCGACCCGGGGCGCCCTGGCGCGGGCACTCGATGCCTGCGGCCTGCCGCTGCCAAACGACCCGCGCCGCCGACCCGGCCAGAGCGGCTACGACGCGCCGCTCACCGAGTGAGCCGAGGCCGGGTCGGGTCGCCTTCGCATCAAGGCGTGCGCAAGTGCCAGGCCCGCGGCCGCGTGAACGCGCGGATGCCGTGGGTCGACAGCGTCAGGCCGATGCCCGAGTCGCCGTGGCCTGACCACGGCAGGCGCGGGCTGACGCGGTCGCAGCAGTTCCAGTAGACGCTGCCGGCGTTGACACGCGCCAGCAGCGAACGCGCCCGCGTTCCGTTGCGGCTGAAGACACCGGCCGTCAGGCCGTAGCGGGTGTCGTTCATCAGCGCCAGCGCCTCGTCGTCGCCGCTCACGCTCTGGATGCCGATGACCGGGCCGAAGCTTTCTTCGCGCATCAGGTCCATCGTGTGATTCACGTCGGTGAACACGGTCGGCTCGAAACCGTTGCCGGGGCCGGGCCGGCGCGCGCCGCCGCACAGCAGGCGGGCGCCCTTCGCGACGGCGTCGGCCACCTGGGCGTCCAGCACGCCGAGTTGCGGGGCCCGGGTGATGGCGCCGAGGTAGGTCGCCTCATCCATCGGATCACCAGATTTGAAGCCGCGCACCGCGCTCAGGAAGGCTTCGACAAAGGCAGTGTGGACGCGCTCGTGCACATAAATGCGCTCGACCGAACAGCAGCTCTGGCCGGTGTTGTACATCGCGCCATCGGCAAGGGACTCGGCCGCCGTCGGCACGTCGGCGTCGTCGCACACATAGCTCGGGTCCTTGCCGCCCAGCTCGAGTTGCAGCTTGACGAAACGCGGCGCCAGCAACCGGGCGATGCGCTGGCCGGTGGCGTGCGAGCCGGTGAAGAACACGCCGTCGAGCGGTTGTTCGAGCAGCGCGGCGCCGACCGCACCGCCACCCACCAGCGGCGCGAACACATCGCTCGGGACACCGGCTTCATGCAGGAGCCGCGCGATGTGAAGCCCGGTGAGCGTGGCGAACTCGGACGGCTTGTAGAGCACCGCATTGCCCGTCAGCAGCGCCGGCACGAACACATTGCCGCCGACGAAGTACGGGTAGTTCCAGGCCGAGATGTTGGCCACCACGCCGAGCGGGTCGTGGCTGATGCGCTCGCGCGTGGCGCCGTCGTCGAACACGTCTTCGGGCGCGATGGCGGCCTCGGCCTGGTCGAGAAAGAAGTCGATCCGCGCAAGCAGGCCGGTGATCTCGCCCCGCGACTGGCTGATCGGCTTACCGACTTCGCGGGTCAAAGTGACGGCCAGCGGCTCGAGCTCGGCCAGCAGCGCGACGCGAAAGCGCTGGATGATGTCGAGCCTGTGCTGCATCGGCTGCGCCGCCCACGCGGGCTGGGCCCGCCGCGCCGCGCGGGCGCGCTCGGTGACCAGCGCCGCGCTGGCCTGAGGAACTTCGGCGATCAATTCGCCGGTGGCGGGGTTGTGGATTTTGAGCATGCTGGTGAGATGCGATGGGTTCAGGCAAAGAACAACTCACCACCGCAGAGACGCGGAGTACGCAGAGGTTCGCAGAGGAGACAAGAAATCTTTTGCATCAACTCTGCGCAACTCTGCGCAACTCTGCCTACTCCGCGCCTCTGCGGTGAGTGAGTTTGAATTTCATGCACTGCTTGCAGGCCAGATGGAAACGCCGACGACGCTCAGCCGGTTCGACACGCCCGCGCCGTGGCCAGAAAGTCGGCCAGGATCGGCGCGCCATCGAGCTGCGTCTGGTCAAACGACTTGAGCGCCAGAAACTCCGGGTGCCATTGCATCCCGAACACATAGCTCGCGCCGCGCCAGCGGATCGCCTCGACGATGCCGTCGGGCACGCCCAGCGCCTCGATGACCAGGTCGCGGCCCAGGTCCTTCACCGCCTGGTGGTGAATCGAATTGATCTTCGCCTGCTGCATGCCGGGGTACATCTGCGCCAGCCGCGTGCCCTGCACGAAGGTCACGTCGTGCAGCGCGCGTTCGTACAGCGCGGTGTCGCGGTGCGAGCCGGCTTGCGACACCTGCGTCGGGATGTCCTGGAACAAGGTGCCGCCGAGTGCCACGTTGATCAACTGGCAGCCGCGGCAGATGCCGATCACCGGCTTGCCGGCCGCCACAAAGGCGTTGAACAGATCGATCTCGTAGCGGTCGCGAACCCGGTCGCCGGCCCAGTCGGCGTGCAGCGGGGTTTCGCCGTAGCTTTCGGGCGCGACGTCGGCGCCGCCTTGCAGCACCAGGCCGTCCAGGTGCTCGGCGTAGGCCGCGAGGCTCATCTCGCTGCGCTGGATCAGGCCTTCGCTTTCGATCGCCGGGATCATCACCGCGAGCACGTCTTTCGCAAGCACCCAGTGCGCCACCGACTGCTCGAGATAGTGCAGGGTCTTGGCGTACACGCCGCCCAGGCTCAGCACCGGCCCGACCGGGTGGTGAATGCGAGCCGAGATGCCAATGAGCAAGGGCTTGATCAGGTTCGACATCAGAATGCCTCGGCGAAGAAACGCTCGAAGTCGACGGCTGCGCAGGCGCGCGGGTTGGTCTGGTGGCACAGGTCGCTCGTTGCGATCTCGACCAGCCGCGCGAACTGCTCGCGCTTCACGCCCACCGCCGCCAGCGACGGCGCGATGCCGATCTGCTGCTTCAGATGCGCCAGCCAGGGCACGAAGGCGCTGGCCGTCGCAGCGCCCACCACATGCGCCAGCTCGGCGAATTTTTCGGGCGCCGCTTCGAGGTTGAAGCTCATCACCGGCTCGATCATCAGCGCGTTCGCCAGGCCGTGGTGCAGGTCGCAGACGGTGCCCAGCGCATGCGCGCACGAGTGCACCGCGCCCAGGTCTTTCTGGAACGCGATGGCGCCCATCATCGAGGCCATCATCATGTCGGTGCGGGCGGCCAGATTGGTGGGTTCGCGCACCGCAGTGAGCAGGGCGCGCGCGGCGATCCGCACGCCTTCGAGCGCGATGCCGTCGCACATCGGGTGAAAGGCCGGCGAAAGGTAGCTTTCGATGTTGTGCGTGAGCGCGTCCATGCCGGTGGCGGCGGTCACGGCCGGCGGCAGGCCGAGCGTGAGCTCGGGGTCGGCGAACACCGCTTTGGCCAGGATCAGCGGCGAGAAGATGACGCGCTTGATGTGCGTCGCGTCCTCGCTGATGACGCTGCTGCGCCCCACTTCGCTGCCGGTGCCCGCCGTGGTGGGCAGAGCCACGAAGTGCGGCAGCGCGGCAGTGATGACGCGCACCTTCGGGTGGTCCCAGGCGTACTCCATCACATCGCCCCGCTGCATGGCGACCGGGCCGACGACCTTCGCGACATCGAGTGCCGCGCCGCCGCCGATGCCCACCACGCAATCCGCCTTGTGGGCCTTGTAAGCGGCCGCGCCCTTCATTACCTGGGTGCTTGTCGGGTTGCCGAACACACCACCGTAGACCGCCACGTTGAGCCCCACCGACGCCAGCGCCGCCTTCATCTCGGCGATCAGCGGCAGCGCCGCCAGGCCTTTGTCGGTGACGATCAGCGGGCGTTTCAAGCCACGTTCATGCAGGTGCGGCCCGGTGAGCGCGCGCGCGCCGGGGCCGAAGTGGATCGTGGTCGGGAACGAGAAGCGGGTGATGGTCATGGGGTCATCGAGTGCTGGCAAGAACGTCGGTGGAGCTACTGAATTCGCGCCCAGCGCAGCTCAGGTGAGTCGTTAGGCCACTGCACCGCCGTGACCTTTTTCGACATCGCCCAAGTCAGCGTGCGGCGGTACAGCGGGATGAAGGGAAGATCATCGCCGACGATGCGCAGCGCCACGCCGACCAGCGCGCGGCGCCGCGTCAGGTCGGGCTCGACGCGCATGCTGTCGATCAACGCATCGAGCTTCGGGTTGCTGTAGCGACCGGCGTTGAAGGTGCCCCCGCCGCTCTTGTCCCAGGTGTGGAACAGCGCGTTCAGCGAGGCCCAGGCATCGGGGTTCGGGGTCCAGCCGTACTCGATGAAGCTGGCAGTGGCACCACTGAGCTTCGGGAAGAACTGGTTCGTCGGCGAACTGCGCAACTGGGTGCGGATGCCGACCCGCGTCAGCATCGCCGTAATCGCCTGGCACACGGCCTCGCGCCACGGCACGTTGACGCAATCGAGCGTCACCGAAAACCCGTACGGGTAGCCGGCCTCGGCGAGCAAGGCCTTCGCCTTTGACGGATCGAACGGCAGGCGCTTGTCGAGTTCGGGCGGCGAGCCATCGACCCTCGGCGACAGGAAGGCGCCGGTCGGCGTGCCCAGGCCATGCAGCACCTTCTGCGTGATCAGGTCGACGTTGATCGCCTGGTAGACAGCGCGGCGCACGCGAACGTCCTTGAACGGGTTTCGACCCCGCGCGTCGCTGCCTTCCAGCTCGTCGCGCGCCTGGTCGAAGGTGAGGTACTGCTGGCCCAGGTCGGTCACCTGCAGGAGCTTGATCGCCGGCTCGCGCCTCAGGCGCTCGATGTCTTGCGCGGGCGGGTCGAGCACCAGATCGATCTCGCCGGAGACCAGGGCCGGGAGCCGGGTCGCGTCGGAGCGGATCGCGATCAGCGTGACCTCATCGAGGTTGCCGGAACGCTTGTCGGCCCAGCCCCACCAGCGCGGATTGCGCTTCATCACGGTGCGCACATCGGGCTCGAAGCGCTCGAGCAGGAACGGCCCCGTGCCGTTCGCGTTGCGCACTGCGAAGGTCTCCTGCTTGCCGTTGAAGTCTTGCGGCTTCTCGACGCCATGCTTGACGCACCAGGCCTTGCTCATGATCGCAAGCTGCTGCAGCTTTTCAGGCAACACGGCGTCGGGCGCCTCCAGCACGAGTTCGACCGTCAGCGCATCGACCTTGATCGCCGCCTTCACGCCCTTCAACTGGAACGAGCGCTGCGAGGTGGCGCCCAGCGCGCGCTCGATCGAGAACACCACGTCGTCGGCGGTGAAGGGCGAGCCGTCGTGGAACAGCACGCCGGGACGCAGCTTGAAGCGCCAGGTGGTCGCGCTGGTGGCCTGCCACGAGAGTGCGAGCGAGGGCTCGAGGCGGAACTGCTCGTCGCGGTTCACCAGCGATTCGTAGACCTGGGTGTAGATGCGCGAGTGGTACAGCAGCGCGAGCGCATGCGGGTCCATGGTCTGCGGGTCGAAGGCGCTGGCAATGCGCAGGGTGGCGGCGTGGGTCACTTGCGCGCTAAGGAGGACAAGGCCAGTGAACGCCCATCGGATCAATATCTTCATCGCCACCTCAAATCACCTCGAAGTACCGCTTCAACTCCCAGTCCGTCACCCCGTCCAGCCATTGCCGCCATTCCCATTCGCGCGTGGCCGCGAAGTGGTTGACGAAATCGTCACCGAACCAGTCGCGTGCGATGTCGGATTGCTGGAAAACGCGTGTCGTCTCGATCAAGGTGCGCGGCGCGCGCGGGATGTTCTCGGCCCCGCCGTTCGTGCCGGTGATCGGCGGCGTGGTCAGCTTCAAGCCCTTCTCGACGCCGTCGAGGCCGGCCGCGATCACGGCGGCCATCGCCAGGTAGGGGTTCACGTCGGCGCCCGGGCAGCGCGTCTCGAGCCGGGTCGCCTTCGGGCTGCCGGCGATGACGCGAAAACTCGCGGTGCGGTTGTCCATGCCCCAGGTCGGCTTGACCGGCGCCCAGAAGCCATCGACCAGGCGCTTGTAGCTGTTGATCGTCGGCCAGAACATCGGCGCCAGCTGCATCAGGCCGCCGACCTGGCCGGCCAGGTAGCTCTCGAACAGCGGGCTCATCTTGCGCGGGCTCTTGGCGTCGAAGAACAGGTTGTTCTCGCCGTCCGAAAGACTTTGGTGGATGTGCCCCGAGCACCCGGGCAGCTTCTGGTGCCACTTCGCCATGAAGCTCGGCATCACGCCGAAACGCGCGCCGATCTCCTTCGCACCGGTCTTGAACAGGACCGCGCGGTCGGCCTGCTCGAGCGCCTCACCGAAGGCGATCGCGACCTCGTAGACGCCCGGCCCGGTCTCGGTGTGCAGGCCTTCGATCGGCACGCCGAAGGCCGGCATCTCGTCCATCAGCGCCTTGAAGTATTCGCGCTTGTGGTTCATGCGCAAAAGCGAGTAGCCGAACATGCCGGGCGTGATCGGCTCCGGGCCGACGCCGTTTTTCGCCGCCCAGCTCTGCGGCGTCTCGGCGAAGTTGAACCACTCGAACTCCATGCCAGCCATCACCAAGAAGCCGAGCCTGGCGGCGCGCTTGAGCACGCGCTTCAGGGTCTGGCGCGGGCAGATGGACGACGGCGTGCCGTCGGGCTTGACGAAGTCGCCGAGGAAGAACGGCACGTTGTCGTCCCAGGGAACGCGGCGGAAGGTGTCGAGGTCGAGCCGTGCCAGCGCATCGGGGAAGCCGTGCTGCCAGCCGGTCAGCGCTGCGTTGTCGTAGCAGTTGTCGTTTGCGTCCCAGCCGAACACCACGTCGCAAAAGCCGAAGCCGCCGTTCGGGTGCGGCTGGGCGGCGCCGAGGAACTTGTCGATGTGCAGGTATTTGCCGCGCAGGATGCCGTCGATGTCGGCCACCGCGACCTTGACCTTGCCGGTGCCCGAATCGCGCACCGCTTTCAAGGCCGGATGCTCCTGCGGCTTGCCGGGTTTCCTGTCTGCCTGCTTGCTCGCCACGATGGTTCCCTTTGTCGAACTCTGCCGCCCCGGGCTTCGAGTGTACGGCTCAGGTCTGGATGGATCCGATGCAGCACTCCGGTGCCCGAACGATGGGGCTCAGGTGATCTGTGTGTACACTGCTTCGTGTGCACTGAATTGAAAGCCTGCCATGAAGAACATCACCCTCAGCGCCGATGAATCCGTCATCGAAGCGGCGCGTGCGCAAGCACGTTCAGAAAACACCACGCTCAACGAACAGTTCAGGCTCTGGCTTGAACACTACGCCCGCAAGCAGCGCGTGCTGCGATTCCGCGAATTGATGGTCGACCTGCAAGGCAAGGCCAGCACCGGCGGGCGCAAGTTCACGCGAGATGAGATGAATGAGCGTTGACTTTTTCGACAGCAACATCTTCATCTACCTCTTCGACCCGACCGACGAGCGCAAGCGCTCAATCGCTCACAGGTTGATCGACTCGGCGATCGAGACCGATCGCGGCTGCATCAGCTTTCAGGTGGTGCAAGAAACGCTTCGAGTGGTCACCGGGAAGATCCCCAAGCCATTGGCGCCCGACGATGCCCAGGCTTTCCTGAAGCATTCCTTGCTGCCGCTGTGGCGCGTGATGCCGAGCGCCGGGCTCTACACCGCAGCCCTGCACTTGAAGGCGCGCTGGCAGCTCGCCTTCTACGACTCTTTGATCGTCGCCGCAGCATTGGAAGCCGGTTGCAGGCGTCTGCTGACCGAAGACCTGCAGGACGGCCAGCGCATCGAGGGGCTGCGCATCGAGAATCCGTTCAAGCGTTAAGGCACCTCGCGAGGCCTGCAAGAGACTTCACCGCGCCAGCCCCATCTCGCGCAACGCCTCCCCAATTGCATTCACCGCCTGCTGCATCTCGCTGCGGTCGATCGCGCCGATGCAGCCGACGCGGAAGGTCTCGACCTGCGTCAGCTTGCCCGGATAGAGCAGAAAGCCGCGGCGCTTCGCCGCTTCGTAGAACCGCTTGAAGTCGTAGTTAGCCTGGGCCGGCGCATGCCATGTCACGATGATCGGCGCCTGCACCTCGGGGCGCAGAAATGGCGTCAGGCCAAGCGCCGTCAAGCCGTCCAGCAGCGTGCGGCAGTTGTCGGTGTAGCGCGCCAGGCGTGCCGGCTGGCCGCCCTCTTCATCGAACTGGCGCAGCGCTTCAAGCAGCGCCGCCATCACATGCGTGGGCGGCGTGAAGCGCCACTGGCCGGTCTTCTCCAGGTAGCTGTGCTGGTCGAACAGGTCCATCGCCAGAGAGTGCGACCGGCCTTCGCAGCCCGCCAGCACAGCCTTGCGCAGGAACACGAAGCCCATGCCCGGCACGCCCTCCAGGCACTTGCCGCTGGCCGCGATGAGTGCATCGAAGGTCAGCTCGCGCGTGTCGATCGGCAGCGCCGCGAACGAACTCATCGCGTCGACGATCAGGCCCTTGCCGTGGCGCAGGCAGACATCGCTGACGGCCTGCAAGGGGTTCAACACGCCGGTGCCGGTTTCGCAGTGGATGAAGCCGACGTGGCTGATGCTCGGGTCAGTGCGCAACGCGGCCTCGAGGTCATCGGCCGACACCGGCGCGTCTTCGGCATGGCCGAGGATCGTCGTGCGCCGCCCCATCAAGGTGGCCAGCCGACCAAGGCGCTTGCAGTAGGCGCCGTTGTCGAGCACCAGCAGGTGGCCGGCTTGCTCCGGCGGCGGCACCACGCTGGCCACCGCCGCCTCGACCGCGAAGGTGCCGCTGCCTTGCAGGGGCACGACGGCATACGCGCCCTTCCCGTCCACATCGGCATGCACGATGGCCAACAGGCGCCGCCGCAGCTCGGCCGTCATCGCGATGAAGTCGGCGTCCCACGAGCCCCAGTCGCGCAGCATCGCGAGCTTGGTGCGCAAGGTGGTCGTCAGCGGGCCGGGGGTCAGCAGGATGGCGTCGCGGTCCATGGGTGTCTCCTTGTTGAAGGTCCGGCGAGAACCCACTCACGCACCGCCGGGGCGCAGAGGGCGCGGAAGGCGCAGAAGGCGCGGAAGGAGCGGAGATTTGCAGAGAAAACTCTTTCATTGAATTGACTCTGCGTACCTCTGCGCCTCGGCGGTGGTGAGTTCAGTCTTGCAACGCCGAACCCGTCACGCGCTTTGCGAGTGTGGCGCCCGCGCGCATTCGGCCGCAGTTCCCGCCTTTTGTTCTTCAGCATCGTTGGGCTCAAGTGGGCTCAGCGCGGCGTCGTATTCCGCCAGGCCTGCGTGCGTCGATCCACCCACCGCCCGAGCGCCATGAACAGCAGGGTCACGATCATCGAGCCGGCCGTGATCAGCACCGCGCAGGCAGCCGCCGGCCCGGCCTCACCGGCTTCGTCGAGGTTCAGGATCGCGATCGCGGCGACCTTGGTGTCGGGCGAATACAGGAACACGACCGCCGAAATCGTCGTCATCGCGTTGATGAAAAAATACCGCGCGATGTCGAGCAAGGTCGGCGTGCAAATCGGCAAGGTGACGCGCCAGAAGGTCTTGAAGAACGGCACCTTCAACGATGCCGACACCGCCTCGAATTCGCCGTCAAGCGCCTTCAGCGCCGTCACCGCCGTCAGATGGCCGGTGGTGTAGAAGTGGACGATGGTGCACAGCACCAGCAGCGGCAGCGTCTGGTACAGGCCGTGCATCGGATTGCCCGGCGCGTTGAAGAAGAAGATATAGCCCAGGCCCAGCACCAGGCCGGGCACCGCCATCGGCAGCGTGGCGAGCAGGCGCAGCAGTGGGCGCGCCCAGTCGAGGCCGCGGGTCTTCTCCAGCAGGTAGGCACCGCTGAACACCCCCAGCGTGCCGAAGAACGCGGTGCCGGCCGCGAGCTTCACGCTGTTGACGAAGGCGCTGCCGACCTCGGCATCGACCAGGCCCATCGTGTAGTGCTTCCAGGTCGGGCTGAGGTTGTAGGGCCAGAAGCTGGCGAACGACGCGAACACCGCCATGCCGAGCATCGCCAGCATCAGCGCGGCGATCAGCGTGCAGTAGGCGGTCATCAGCGCATCGAAGCCGGCCGCCCGCTTCGGCGCATAGGGCACGGCGCGCGCCGACAGCATCGCGGTGTGGCGGCGCAGCACTGCCCAGTCGACCAGGAAGGTCAGCACGGCCGGCGTCAGCAGCAACAGGCCGACAACCGCACCGCGCTGGAAGTCCTGCTGGCCGATGACCAGCTTGAACACGTCGGTCGCGAGCATGTTGAAGTCGCCGCCGATCACTTTCGGGATGCCGAAGTCGGTCATGACCAGCGTGAAGCAGACCAGCGCGGCGGAGATGAGCCCGTACTTGGCACCCGGCAGCGTGATCGTGAAGAACGTCCGGCGCCGCGAGGTGCCGAGCGCCTTCGCC
>JANXZA010000145.1 GCA_025355745.1 Rhizobacter sp.
GCACCGGCGCGGCGCGCGTGGCGCAGATCGTCACGCCCTGGCCGACGGGACGCTGGTTCAGCATTGCGCAGGCCCTGGCGGCTGGTCTGCCTGCGCCGCTGCGCAAGTTGCTGGCGTGAGGGTCAGGGGCAGTCGATGGCGCCTGGATGCAAGAGCCAGCTCACTCACCGCAGAGGCGCAGAGAACGCCGAGTTACGCAGAGTGAACACAAGAATTTGATTTCTCTGCGAACCTCTGCGTTCTCTGCGTTCTCTGCGCCTCTGCGGTGGTGAGTTTGAGACCTGCCGTGTCGCGCCGTCACCCCCGCGCGTCCAGTTCGCGATGCCGGATCAAGGTCGCGGCGCGGCCGCGAAAGCGCTCGGCCAGGGTCTGCACGAAGTACACCGAGCGGTGCTGGCCGCCGGTACAGCCGATCGCCACCGTGAGGTAGCTGCGCTGGTCGTGCTCGAAGGCCGGCAGCCAGCGCGCGAGGAAGGCCTCGATCTGCGCCAGCATCTCGCCCACCTCGGGTTGGCCCCGCAGGTATTCGGCCACCGGCGCGTCGCGCCCGGTCAGCGGCTGCAGCTCGCGGATGTAGTGCGGGTTCGGCAGCACGCGCACGTCGAACACATAGTCGGCATCGAGCGGCACGCCGTGCTTGAACGCGAAGCTCTCGAACACCAGGGTCAGGCGCTTGCTGCCGGCGCTGACGAGGTCACGCATCCAGACCCGCAACTGGGCCGGGCGCAACTGGCTGGTGTCGATCACGGTGGCCACCTCGCGCAACTCGGCCAGCAACTCGCGTTCAAGCTCGATCGCATCGACCAACGCGCGGCGGCTGTCGGGCGCGCGGTCTTCCTTGCGACGTGCCGGCTCGTCGGGGCTGGCCTGCCCGGCGGCAGAGTCAGACAGCGGGTGCGGCCGGCGCGTTTCGGAGAACCGCCGCACCAACGCGTCGCTGCTGGCGTCGAGGAACACCACCTTGATCGACACGCCTTCGCCGCGCAACTGCTTCAACAACGGCAGCAGGTGCGGCAGCGAGCCGGCGCTGCGCACGTCGACCGCGATCGCCACGCGCCGGTCCATGCGTTCATTTTCCAGGCGCAGAAATTCGCGCAGCAACTCCGGCGGCAGGTTGTCGACGCAGAAGAAGCCGGCGTCTTCCAGCGCATGCAGCGCCACCGATTTGCCGGAACCGGAGATGCCGGTGACCAACACGAGCTCGCGCAGCGAGGGCGTGCCGCGTGACCCTTCGAGCTCGCGCAGCGAGGGCGTGCCGGCCGGATCAATCGGAGTGACGTTCGACATGCTCAGCTGCGCTTGCGAGCGCGCGCCCCGCTCGACGAGACCGGTGTCTCGGCCGCGACCGCGAGCATCTCCTGCGCGTGCGCGCGGCGCGTGTCCGAGAGCCGTTCGCCGCCCAGCATGCGCGCCACCTCGGCGACCCGGACCTCGCCCGTCACGGCCTGGATGTCGCTGAGCGTGAGCCCGTCGCGCAACTGCTTCGACACGACGAAGTGATGATCGGCACACGCCGCCACCTGCGGCAGGTGGGTGACCGCCAGCACCTGCCGGTCGCGGCCGAGCTGCTTCATCAGCCGCCCGACGGTTTCCGCCACCGCACCGCCAACGCCGGCATCGACCTCGTCGAAGATCAGCGTGCCGGCCGTGTCGCTGGGCCTGTCATGGTCGAGCCGGCTCGTCGTCACCGCGATCGCCAGCGCGATGCGCGACAGCTCGCCGCCCGAGGCCACTTTGGCCAGCGGCCGGGGTGTGCTGCCGGCATGGCCCGCCACCAGGAACTCGGCCGACTCGAAGCCGAACGATTGCGGCGCTTCCTGTGCGGGCAGCGCCACTTCGAACACCCCGCCGCCCATGCCGAGTTGCTGCAAGGCTTGCGTCACAGCGGCTGCGAGTTTCGGTGCGGCCTTGCCCCGCAGTGCCGAGACGCGCCCGGCCTCGGCCGTGAACGCTGCCAGGGCCTGGTCGCGCCCGGCTTGCAGCGCGTCCAGATCGGCCGCCGCATCGAGTGCGCGCAGCTCGTCCTGCCACTGCGCAAGCAGGGCCGGCAGCTCGTCCGGCGGACGCCGATAACGGCGTGCCAGGCTGACCCACGCCGCGAGGCGTTCGTCGAGCGCCTGCAGCCGTTGCGGCTCCGGGTCGTTGTGGTTCAGGTAGCTGCCGAGTGTGTGTGCGGCGTCCTGCAACTGCGCCTGTGCGCCTTGCAGCACCTCGATCGTCGCGGCCAGCGCGGGGTCGAAGGCGGCCACATCTTCGAGCGCATGCACGGCGCGGCCGGCGAGCGCATCGGCGTTGTCTTCGGCATCGGCGATCGCATCGAGCGCAGCCCGGGCCGCGTCGATCAGCGACTGTGCGTTCGCCAGTTTGCGGTGCTCGGCCTCGAGTTCGGCCCACTCGCCCGCGCCCGGCGCGAGCTTGCCGACCTCGCCGATCTGCCAGGCCAGGCGCTCGCGTTCGCGCTCCAGGCTTGCCTGCTGCGCGCCGGCCGCGGCGAGTGCTTCGCTGGCCGCTTTCCACTGCGCCCAGTGCTGCGTCAGAACGGCAGTGTCGATGCCCGCCGAGCCATCGAGCAGCGCGCGCACGGCCGGGCCGCGGGTCAGGCTTTGCCAGGCATGCTGGCCGTGGATGTCGACCAGGTGGTTAGCCGCTTCACGCAGTTGCGAGAGGGTGGCCGCGCCGCCGTTGATCCACGCCCGGCTCTTGCCCTGCGCGTCGATTGTGCGGCGCAACAGCAGGCGATCAATGTCGTCCGGACCGGGCTCGAAGCCGGCTTCTTCGAGCCACGCCGACAGGCTGCCTGGCGCATCGAACTCGGCGCCGATCTCGGCCCGCAACGCGCCCTCGCGCACCACGCCCGCGTCACCCCGGCTGCCGAGTGCCAGTTGCAGCGCATCGACCAGAATCGACTTGCCCGCGCCGGTCTCGCCGGTCAGCACCGAGAAGCCCGCATCGAAGCCGACGTCGAGCGAGCTGACGATGACGAAGTCGCGCAGTGACAAGCGGCGCAGCAAGCTAGTTCACCCCCGAATTCCAGTGCAGCTTGCGGCGCAACGTGGCGTAGTAGCTCCAACCGCGCGGATGCAGGAAGCGCACCTGATGTTCCGAGCGCCGCACGCTCACGCGGTCGCCATGCAGCAGGCTGGCGAGCGACTGCATGTCGAAGCTGACGCTGGCATCGCGGCCGGCGACGATGCCGATGTTGATCTCGCCGGTATCGGGCAGCACGATCGGTCGGTTCGACAAGTCGTGCGGCGCGATCGGCACCAGCACCCAGCCAGCAATGCCCGGGTGCAGGATCGGCCCGCCGGCCGACAGCGCGTACGCCGTCGAGCCCGTCGGCGAGCCGATGATCAGCCCGTCGGAGCGGAAGTTGGCGACGAACTCGGCGCCGATGTCGACCTTTAACTCGACCATGCTGGCGGTGGCGCCGCGGCTCACCACCACGTCGTTCAGCGCGAAGCCGTCGAAGATCACCGCGCCGTCGCGCCACACGCAGGCTTCCAGCATCGTGCGGTGTTCTTCCTCGTATTCGCCGGCCAGCATCGGCGCCAGCACCTCGGCGAACTGGCCCACGTTGACGTCGGTGATGAAGCCCAGCCGCCCCTGGTTGATGCCCACCAGCGGCGTACCGAAGCGCGAGAGCTGGCGGGCGATGCCGAGCATTGTGCCGTCGCCGCCGACGACCACCGCGAGGTCGCATTCCCGGCCCAGTTGCTCGGGCGTGAGCGCGGCGAAGCCGGTGATGCCGGTGTTCAGTGCGGTCTGGCTTTCGAGTGAAACTTCGAGCCCCTGGCGCAGCAGGAACTCGGCGATTTCGGTCAGCTCCGTGCGGATCCCCTGGGCCTGATACTTGCCCACGAGCGCGGCGTGTCGGAAGCGGCTGGCCATGCGCGGGATTACACCACAGCGACCCCCGTTTCGACCCTGCCGTGGCACCTGCTTCACGCCGGCCCGCAGCCCCCGGAACCTACAATCAAACCATGCTGGACGAGCGCGCCAAAACCCTGTTGAAAGCCCTGGTCGAACGCTACATCGCCGACGGCCAGCCGGTGGGTTCACGCACCTTGTCGCGCGCCAGCGGGCTGGAGCTTTCGCCCGCCACCATCCGCAACGTGATGGCCGATCTGGAAGACCTGGGCCTGATCGCCAGCCCGCACACCAGCGCCGGGCGCATCCCCACTGCGCGCGGCTACCGCCTCTTCGTCGACACCATGCTCACCGTGCAGCCGCTCGGCCACCCGTCGCAGATTCCACCGCACCTGGCGCACGACCAGCCGCAGCGCGTGATCGCAAACGCGGCGCAATTGCTGTCGAGCCTGTCGAGCTTCGTCGGCGTGATCACCGCGCCGCGCAAGGCCAGCGTGTTCCACCACATCGAGTTCATGCGCCTGAGCGAACGCCGCGTGCTGGTGATCCTGGTCGCACCCGACGGCGATGTGCAGAACCGCGTCATCTTCACCGCCCAGGACTACAGCCCGTCGCAGCTCATCGAAGCCAGCAACTACCTCACGGCGCACTACGCCGGCCTGACCATCGAGGACGTGCGCGAGCGCCTGAAGACCGAGGTCGATGCGCTGCGCAGCGAGATCGCCGCGTTGATGCAGGCGGCGGTGCAGGCCGGCAGCGATGCCCATGCCGACAGCCAGGAGCAGGTCGTCATCGCCGGCGAGCGCAATCTGCTCACGGTGCAGGACTTTTCCGGCGACATGGGCAGCCTGCGCAAGCTGTTCGATGTGTTCGAACAGAAGACGCAACTGATGCGCCTGCTGGATGTGAGCAGCCGCGCCGAGGGTGTGCGCGTCTACATCGGCGGCGAAAGCATGGTCGTGCCGTTCGAGGAGCTGTCGGTCGTCTCGGCGCCTTACGAAGTGAATGGCCAGGTGGTGGGTACGCTCGGTGTCATCGGCCCGACCCGAATGGCCTACGACCGGATGATCCAGATCGTCGACATCACCTCGCGGCTGGTGAGCAATGCGCTCAGCTCGAAGTAGCGGCGCGGGCGTTCCTCGCTTGGCTCGGCCCTGCCTACAATCGCGCCTTGCGGGCCGCTAGCTCATGATTGGTTAGAGCAGCAGACTCATAATCTGTTGGTGCCGTGTTCGACTCACGGGCGGCCTACCAGCGAGACGTTTCGGCGCGTCGCCAGCCTCGATCCGGCAACGCTCAGCGCTTGTCCTCGGCCTTGGCGGCCCCGCCCGCCCACAGCGGCCGCAACGCAATCAGCCCGAGCACCGGCCCAAGGCCGAGCCAGGGCAGCACATAGGCCAGCGGCCAGTGTTCGGCCAGCGCCACGAACAGCTGGATGCTGAGGATCGAGATCGCGAAGCCGATGCTGTTGGCCAAGGTCAGCACGCTGCCCACCAGTGCTGGCGGCGCGTTGCCGGCGGTCAGCGCCGAGAACTGCGGCGAGTCGCCCGACACCGTCACACCCCACAGCAGCAGCCAGAGCGCGAACAGTGGCGTGGGTGCGTTCATCAGCAAGGGCGCGGCCAGGCAGCACAGGCCGCTGATCGCCAACTGCGCACCGGCGACTTTCGCACTGCCGATGCGCTGCGCCAGCACGCCGCCCACCGCGCAGCCCAATGCCCCGGCCCCCAGCACCACGAAGGCCGACCATGACAGCACCGCGCCGCCAAGACGTGTGGCCAGGATCGCCGGCACCAGCACCCACATCGTGTACAGCTCCCACATGTGGCCGAAGTAGCCGAGGACCGAAGCGCGCACACGGCGATCCACGCTGGCCACCCAGAGCGCGCGCAACTGCAGGCCACTGACGCGCCCCGGCGCGTGCGGCGGCTCCGGCACCAGCAGGTACAACGCCAGCCCGGCTGCGGCAGAGGCCAGCGCCACGCCCTGGAACACCAGCGCCCAGGGCGCGCCGACCGACAGCGCGCGCAGCGCGTGCGGGCTGGCACTGCCGAGCACCAGTGCCGCCACCAGCAGCCCGAGCGCGGCGCCCAGGCCGCGCGGGAACCACAGCGCTGCCAGCTTCATGCCGACCGGGTAGATGCCGGCCAGGCAGAAGCCGGTCAGCGCGCGCCAGCACCACAGCGCCGCAAATGAGCCGGCGGACTGCGCCGCCGCCAAGGTACACAGCGCACTGGCGAACGTGCAGACCAGGAACACACGGCGCGCCGAAAAGCGGTCGGCCACCGTGAGCAACGCGAACACCAGCGCGCCGGCGATGAAGCCGAGTTGCACTGCCGAGGTCAAGGTGGCCACTGCGGCGGCTGGCCAGCCGAACTCGCGTTGCAGGTCGGGCATGACCGCGTTGACCGCGAACCAGGGCGAGGTGCCGGCCAGCTGCGCCAGCACGATCACCGGCAGGATGCGGCGCGCGGGTCGGGGCGCGGGTTCGGGGGTTGGCAGGGTCGGGATCAACGGGAGCCGCGTTGCGGCCATCTACGACGCCTGCGGTATGCCAAGCCCACGGACCACCGCCGGGCGTGCCAGGAAGCGGGCCAGCGCGCCGTTGACATGGGGAAAGTCTTCGATGCCCACCAGCGCCCCGGCCGCGTAGAAGCCGATCAAGGTATTGACCCAGGGAAAGGTCGCGATGTCGGCGATGGAATACGCGTCGCCCATGATCCATTCGCGCTGTGCCAGACGCAGGTTCAGCACGCCGAGCAGGCGCTTAGCTTCCGCCACGTAGCGGTCGCGCGGGCGCTTGTCCTCGAAGTCTTTGCCGGCGAACTTGGTGAAGAAGCCGAGCTGGCCGAACATCGGGCCGATGCCGCCCATCTGGAACATCAGCCACTGGATCGTCTCGTAGCGACCGGCCGCATCAAGGGGCATGAACCGGCCTGACTTCTCGGCCAGATAGATCAGGATCGCACCCGACTCGAACAAGGCCAGCGGCTCGCCGTCCGGCCCGTTCGGGTCGACCATGGCCGGAATTTTGTTGTTCGGGTTGAGCGACATGAACTCCGCCGACATCTGGTCGTTGGTGTCGAAGCCGACCCGATGCGGCTCATAGGCAAGGCCGGTTTCTTCGAGCAGGATCGAGACCTTCACGCCATTCGGCGTCGGCAGCGAATAGAGCTGGATCCGGTCGGGATGTTGCGCGGGCCACTTGCGGGTGATGGCGAAGGCGGACAAGTCGGGCATGGCGTTCCTTGAGCACGGAAGATGGAGCGGTCGATTCTCGTTCGAGCGGTGGTCTTCAGAACAGGCCCACGATGCGACCGTCCGCATCCACATCGATCGCCTGCGCCGAAGGCGCCTTCGGCAGGCCCGGCATCGTCATCACGTCGCCGCAGACCATCACGACAAACTCGGCGCCGGCCGCCAGCCGCACCTCGCGGATGTTCAGCGCGTGGTGGCTGGGCGCGCCGCGCAGCTTCGGGTCGGTCGAGAACGAGTACTGCGTCTTGGCGATGCACACCGGGTAGTGGCCGTAGCCCTGCTCCTGCAGCGCGTCGATGCGGGCCAGCACCTTGGCGTCGGCGGTGACTTCGCTCGCGCCGTAGACCTTGGTCGCGATGGCGCTGACCTTCTGCCACAGCGTGTCGGTGTCAGCGTAGACGAAGCGCATCGTGCTCGGCGCATCGCACAGCGCCACCACCGCGTGCGCAAGGTCGGTCGCGCCGGCGCCGCCTTCGGCCCAATGCCGCGCCAGCACCACCTGCACCCCATGGGCCGAGGCGCTGCGCGTCAGCAGCTCGACTTCGGCCGGCGTGTCTTCGGTGCGGTGGTTGATCGCGACGATGCACGGCAGGCCGTAGTGCTCGCGCACGTTGTGCAGATGGCGTTCCAGGTTGACCAGGCCCTTGCGCAGCGCGTCGAGGTTCTCGATGGCGGCGTCTTTCACCTCCGCGCCGCCGTGGTACTTCAGCGCCCGGATGGTGGCGACCATGACCACGGCCGACGGCCGCAAGCCCGACTTGCGGCACTTGATGTCGACGAACTTCTCGGCCCCGAGGTCGGCGCCGAAGCCGGCCTCGGTGACCACATAGTCGGCCAGCTTCAGGGCCGTCGCAGTGGCCAGCACCGAGTTGCAGCCGTGGGCGATGTTCGCGAACGGCCCGCCGTGGATGAAGGCGAGGTTGTTCTCCAGCGTCTGCACGAGGTTCGGCGCCAGCGCGTCGCGCAGCAGCGCGGCCATCGCGCCCTGGGCCTGCAGGTCGCTGGCGTGGATCGGCGCCTGCTCGGCGGTGTAGCCGACGACGATGCGGGCGCAGCGCTGCTTCAGGTCGGCCAGGCTGGTGGCGAGGCAGAAGATTGCCATCACCTCGGAGGCGACCACGATGTCGAACCCGTCTTCGCGCGGGAAGCCGTTCGCGGTGCCGCCGAGGCCGATCGTTATGTCGCGCAGCGCACGGTCGTTCATGTCCAACACCCGCTTCCAGGTGATGCGCCGCACGTCGAAGCCGAGTTCGTTGCCGTGATGGATGTGGTTGTCGATCAGCGCGGCCAGCAGGTTGTGGGCCAGGGCGATGGCGGCGAAGTCGCCGGTGAAGTGCAGGTTGATGTCTTCCATCGGCACCACCTGCGCCATGCCGCCGCCGGCCGCGCCGCCCTTCAGGCCGAACACCGGCCCGATGCAGGGCTCGCGCAGGCAGACGATGGCGTTGCGGCCGATCCGGTTCAGCGCGTCGCCCAGGCCGACGGTGGTGGTGGTCTTGCCTTCGCCGGCCGGCGTCGGCGAGATCGCGGTGACGAGGATCAGCTTGCCGTCGGGCCGGTCACGCAGCGAAGCCGCGTAGGCGAGCGACAGCTTGGCCTTGTAGTGGCCGTAAGGTGCGAGGTGTTCGTCGGGGATGGCGCAGCGCGCGTGCGCCAGCGGGATGATGCGGCGCAGGGTGGCGGCCTGGGCTATGTCGATGTCGCTGCGCATGCGCTTGCTCGTGGTGGTCCAGCGCGGTGTTTTACACGACGCCGGCGCTGGCGCTTCATCGCTCGCCCATTTGCGCCCGAAATCGTTCTGTGCGGCCTCCTGCCCGGGGCCGTCGCACCGCGCAGACGCTGTGCTGCGACACCGAGGATTCCACGGCTTGCGATCGCAATCGAACTCGACCCACACTGTCACCTGCGGTTGTGCCGATGAGAAGTTTTTCCGGAGGGCGTGGAGGCCTTCCACGGCGAGCGCAGGCCGCGCTCCAGCGGGCGCTGAACTTCAGCGTTCGACCCACCGCGTCGCGAGACGCATTCCACCCGAGGTGACAGAGAAAATGAAACAGACCATCCAGCAAGCCGCCGACACGGTACTCGACTACAGCGTCAACCGAGCCGGCGGCACACCGGGCGTCGTGGCGATGGCGACCGACCGCACCGCGAATTTCTACGAGGGCTGTGCCGGCAGGCGCTCGCTCGGTGCCGACGCCGCGATGACGCTCGATTCGGTGATGGCGATCTTCTCGACCACCAAGGCGCTGACCGGCACCGCATTGATGCAGCTGGTCGAAGAAGGCAAGCTCAGGCTCGACGATCCGGCAAAGAAGTACGTTCCCGAAATTGCCGAGATGCAGGTGCTCGACGGCTTCGATTCCGCCGGCCAGCCGAAGACACGTGCTCCGAAACGGGACATCACGGTGAACGACCTGATCCTGCACATCTCCGGCCTGTGCTACGAGTTTTTCAGCCACGACGACCTGAAGTACCGCACCGCGAAAGGCATACCGACGGTGGTGTCGAGCAGCTTCGCGTCGATCCGAACCGTGCTGCTGCACGACCCGGGCGAAAGCTGGACCTATGGCGTGAGCCTGGACTGGCTCGGCCGCATCGTCGAGCAGCAGCGCGGCAAGCGCCTGGGCGAAGTGATGGCCGAGCGCATCTTCGTGCCGCTCGGCATGAACGACATCGGCTTCACCTTGACCGACTCGATGCGCTCGCGCCTGGCAGTGCTGCACGACCGAGCGCAGGACGGCAAGCTCACGCCGCTGCCCGAGCTGATCCTGCCGCAGCCGCCCGAGTGCGACATGGGCGGCCACGGCCTGTATGCCACGGTCGGCGAGTACATGAAGTTCATCCGCATGTTCTTGAACGACGGCGCCGGCGCGAACGGCCGGGTGCTGAAGGCCGAGACGGTCGAGGCGATGTGCCGCAACGGCCTGCCGGCCGGCATGACGAGCGGCGGCTGGAGCACGTCGATCCCGTCGCTGTCGAACCCGGGCGAGTTCGATCCGGGCATCAGGAAGACCTGGGCCTACACCTTCCAGCGCAACGAGGAAGACACCGTTACCGGCCGGCCGGCGGGCTCGCTGATGTGGGCCGGGCTGGGCAATCTGTACTACTGGATCGACCGCAAGAATGGTGTCGGCGGCTTCTGGGGTTCGCAGATCCTGCCGTTCATGGACACGTCGTCGTACCCGGGCTTCGTCGACTTCGAAGCGGCGGTGTACCGGTCGCTCAAGGGCTGAGAAGGCCGCTGTACGCGCAGGTACGTCGTTAGCCTCCGACGCGCCTGCTCAGGCCCCGAACAGCCGCATCCGGCTGAACAGATCGGTGGCGCGGCGGGTCGAGGCTTCGAGCTCTTCGAGCATCGGGGCCACGCCTTGCGCGCTGCCGCTGTCGGTGATGTCCATGGCCGCCAGGCTGGCGTTGGGCAGGATCGCACCCAGCACGTCGCCGCACTGTCCTGGGCCATTCGGCGCCGTGGCGTGGCCGCCGCGCGGTGCGTCGCGCGGTGCTTCGAGATCTGGCGCGTGATCGCTGGCGAGCGCCAGTGATTGTTCCAGGTGGCGATGCGCCTCGGCGGCGCGCTGCTTGTCGGTCAGGTCGATGAAGATCAGGAAGAAGCCGAGCACCGAGCCGTCGCGCGCCGGCACAACCTCGGCGCGCACCGCCACCGGCAGGGCCGGCGCGCCGGTCAACCGCAATGCGAGTTCGCCGCGCCAGGGCCGGCGCTCCTGACCGAGCGTGGCCAGCAACCCGGTGACTGCGGCAGGCTCGGTGAACAGGGCCGCGAGGTCGTGGAACGATGCATCGGCAGCGCCCGCGTTGCCCGACGTACCCGACGCGCCGCCGCGCGGGCGCTTCACGAGCGCTGCGAAGGCGTCGTTGGCGAACAGCGTGCGGCCGAGCGGGTCGGCGATCAGGACCGGCTCGTTCGAGCTGCCGACCGTGGCGCGAATGCCCGCGAGCTGGTGCTCGGCGATCAGCAGCCGCACGGCGTTGATCTGGACGATGATGTCGATCAAGGTGGCGCCGAAGCCGCGTGCCAGCGCCAGTTCGCCGTTCGACCAGGGCTGTGCGGTACCGCGCACGATCTCCGACCAGGCAGCGAACGAGCTGCGCGGCGACAGCTCCATCGGGTTGTTGGCGACCATCGGCTTGGTCGGGTCGCCGGCCCAGGTGACGTTGAGCAACTGCTCCTTGCGGAACCACATCAGGTAATCGGGCCGCGTCGCTGAGAGCTTGACGGCGAGCACGCCGCTGGCGGTGGGCGTGAGCGAATCGAGCGCCGGGTTCTTGCGCGCGACCGACGCGCAATTGAACACCCCGCTGAAGGCCTGCGCATCGACCCAGTTCGCCAGCACGCGCAGTTCGGTGGTGGACGGCGTTTCGCCGGCGGTCAGTATTTCGCTCTCGTGGAACAGCGCCGCGCCGCTGGCCTCGAGCGGCTGCAGCACGGTGCGCGGATTGCGGAACAGCGCGAGCCGCCAGTCGCCTTCGCTGGAGGTGGCTTCGACCAGCCGCTGTTCGAGCCGGCGCACCTGGATCGTGACCTGGGCGTGGGCATGGTTCTCGATCGCGGCGATGCGTGTGGACGCCACCTCGGCCAGCAGATCGGCGGCGGCGCGCACCGCGAAGCGCAGATTGCGCGTCGAATAATGATGGCAGGCGATCAGGCCCCAGAGCCGCCCTTCGCGAACCAGCGACACCACCAGGGTGGCGGTGACGCCCATGTTCTTCAGGTACTGCAGATGCAGCGGCGACATGCTGCGCAGGTGGCACATCGACATGTCGAGTTCTTCGCCTTGGGGATCGACTTCGAACCCGCTGGCCGCACTCGGCGGCAAGCGGCGCGGCACCAGCGGCACCGCCTCGTAGTGCACATCGACCAGCACCCGCAGCCGGTTGCGCAGGTACAGCTCGCGCGCACGCTGCGGAATGTCGGTGGCCGGGTACTGCATGCCGAGGAGTGAATCGAGCCGGGGCTCGCGCGCCTCGGCGATGATCTTGCCGTGGCCGTCTGGATCGAACTTGTAGACCATCACGCGGTCGTAGCCGAACATGTCGCGAAAGCAGCGCACCACGCTGTCGGCCAGGGTGCCGATGCCGGTGGCCGCACTGAAACGCTGGACCGCGTCGCCGAGCAGTTCGCGCAGTGGCTCGGTCGGGATGTCGACGGTGTGGATCGCTTTCGTGCCGCTTGCACTGGCCCCGCCCACCGGTTCGATCTCGATCAGCAGCAGGGAGCTGGCAACGCCCTCGGCGGCGCCGCAGTGGATGCGGTGCAACATGCCTTCGAAAGCCCGCTCGGTGCCGTCAACCGGCAGCCGGCAGCGCAGCGGCAGCGGTTCTGTCAGGTCAGCGGCAGCGGTGCGGGCGCGCTGCACGCAAGCTGCGAGGTCGCCGCCCAATCCGGCCAACAGCTGGCCAAGCAGGCTCTGTGCCGGCACGCCGAGCAGGGCCTGCACATTCGCACTCGCCTGGACGATGTTCAGCCCCGGCTCGCGCACCGCCAGCAGCAGCCCGTGGGGCTGAACCGAGCCGGCCAGGTGGATCAGCTCGCGTTCGCAGTTGGTCAGGTCCGCCTGACCGAATGCAGGGCTCGCCAGCACTGCGTTCAGTCCACGCAGGGCACTGAGTGAAGTGGCGCGCGCACCGCGTCGCTCGCAAGTGGCGCGCGCGTCGCGGCGCTCGCGTGCGCGCACAGCCGCGCAAGTCGGGCGGGGCTGATGCCGAGCAGGCTCGCGGCCGCCGCTTCGTCGCCCTGAGCGCGTTGCAGTGCCAGTCGCACGAACTGCCGCTCGACGAACGCCGAAGTCTCACGCAGCGCCGCCGCCAGATCGGCGTTCGCCAAGTCCGCGTCATCGAGTCGGGCGGCGATCTGGGCGATGCCTTGGTGAAGCGCCTGGTCGAGCGGGCTGCCGGATGCGGTGTGCGACACGTCGGCGACCGGCGCGGCGTTCGCTGCGGCGAGCGTCAGCGGCTGCGGGCTTCGCACCGGGCTGCGGCGAATCGTGAAGCCGATGCATTCCTGATCGCCCTCGGTCAGCAGCGCGCGCGCGAACCGCGGCTTTCTGTACATCGACGAAGTCAACCTGCTCGAAGACCACCTGGTCGATCTGCTGATCGACGTGGCGGCCTCGGGCGAAAACGTGGTCGAGCGCGAAGGCCTGAGCGTGCGGCACCCGGCGCGCTTCGTGCTGGTCGGCAGCGGTAACCCCGAGGAAGGCGAGTTGCGGCCGCAGCTGCTGGACCGCTTTGGCCTGTCGGTCGAGGTGCGCACGCCGCAGGATCTGGCGTCGCGCGTCGAGGTCGTGAAACGCCGCGATGCGTTCGAGTGCGACGCTTCGGCGTTCATCGCGCAGTGGGCAAAGGACGAGGCGCGGGTGCGCCGGCAGATCGTCGCCGGGCGTGCGCGCATTTCAGAAGTTAGGGTGCCCGATGTCGCGCTCGAGCGCGCCGCGCAGCTCTGCATGAGCCTGGGCACCGACGGGCTGCGGGGCGAGCTGACCTTGATCCGCGCGGCGCGGGCACTGGCGGCCTTGCAGGGCGATGCGGTGGTTGTCGATGCGCACCTGAAGCGGGTCGCGCCGCCCGCGCTGCGGCACCGGCTGCGGCGCAATCCGCTCGATGATGCGGGCTCGACGGTGCGGGTGGATCGGGCGGTGGCGGAGTTGTTCGGGGCGGTGGGCTAACGTTGTTGTTGAGCGGGAAATGATGCGCGGACCGAACGGCCCTCATCCCACCATCGCTGCCGCTCTCTTCGCGGTCGATCCGGTCGGCCTCGGCGGCGTTGCACTTCGCAGCCATGCCGGCGCCGAGCGCGATCAATGGCTTGCAACCCTCGCCGCGCTGCTGCCCGCCGGCACACCGTTTCGGCGCGTGCCGCTGCACATCAACGACGACCGCCTGCTCGGCGGGCTCGACCTTGGCGCCACCTTGCAGGCGGGCAAACCAGTGGCGCAGCGCGGCCTACTGGCCGAGGCCGATGGCGGCGTCGTCTTGCTCGCGATGGCCGAGCGCCTGAGCGCATCAGCGGCCGCCAGCATCGCCGCCGTGCTCGACACGCAGGAAGTGGTTGTCGAGCGCCACGGCATCGGCGTGCGCAGCGCGAGCCGGCTCGGCGTGGTGGCGCTCGATGAAGGTCTGGCCGACGACGAACAGGTGCCGACGCGCCTGCTTGAGCGGCTCGCCTTTCAGGTCGGGCTCGAAGTCGCATCGAGACCCGCGCCGATCGACGAGCTGGTGGGCTGGACTCGCGACGATGTGGCCGACGCGCGCCAGCGGCTGGCCGATGTGCGCATCGGCGACGACATCGTCGAAGGCCTGTGCGCGGCCGCGCTGGCGCTTGGCATCGACTCGGTGCGCGCACCCATGCTGGCCTGCCGCGCCGCGCGCGCTGCGGCGGCGCTCGATGGCCGCGAGGCGGTGAGCCCGCAGGACGCGGCACTCGCCGCCGGCCTGGTGCTCGCGCCGCGCGCGACGCAGTTACCCGCCGCGCGCCCGTCGCCAGATGAGGCGGAACAGCCAGCCGATGAGCCGCCTGCGCCGAACGAGGCCACGCCGGATTCGTCCCCTGACGACGCCGGATCAAGCGCCTCCGACACGCCCGCGACTGACAACGACGCCGACAACGCCGCCGACAACGCCGCCGATCCGGCCGCCGACGCGGACGCAGATTCACCCGCTGGCCCGGTCGATGATGTGGTGCTCGAAGCGGCCCTCGCGGCCATGCCGGCGGGCCTGCTCGCGGCCCTCGCGCTGGGCACTGCGAAAGCCGCGCGTGCGCCATCGGCCGGCCGCGCCGGTGCCGCCAGGATGGGCCAGTCGCGGGGCCGGCCGACGGGCGTGCGGCGCGGCGAACCGCAAGGCGGCGCGCGCCTGAACCTGATCGAAACCCTGCGCGCCGCCGCGCCGTGGCAGACCTTGCGTCGCCGCGAAGCCGAGGCCGCCGCGCTGGCGGCCAGCGGCGCAATCAGCGCCGCCGGGCCGACCGCTGTGGTTGCTGCCCAAACCCGCACCGCCAGCATCCACGTCCGCCACGAAGACTTCCACGTCTGGCGCTTCAAGCAGCGCAGCGAGACCACCACGGTGTTCGTCGTCGATGCATCCGGCTCGTCGGCCCTGAACCGGCTGGCCGAGGCGAAGGGCGCGGTCGAGCTGCTGCTGGCCGATTGCTATGTGCGGCGCGACAGTGTTGCCGTGATCGCGTTTCGCGGCGCGGGCGCGGAACTGCTGCTGCCGCCGACGCGCTCGCTGGTGCGCGCCAAGCGCAGCCTGGCTGGCCTGCCGGGCGGTGGCGGCACGCCGCTGGCGGCCGGCATCGACGCTGCGTTCACGCTTGCCGAGGCGGTGCGCCGCAAGGGCGCAACACCGGTCGTGGTGCTGCTCACCGACGGCCGCGCCAACATCGCCCGCGACGGCACGCCCGGCCGCGCCCGGGCCGGTGCCGATGCCATCGCGTCGGCACGCCAGCTGCGTGCGCAAGGGTTCGCCGCCCTGTTGCTCGACACCTCGCCGCAGCCACAAGAGACGGCGCGCCAACTCGCCGCCGAGATGGGCGCGCGCTACCTGCCGCTGCCGTACGCGGGGGCCGCGACGCTGTCGCAGGCGGTGCGCGCGGCGGCGGGCGCGGTGGGTGCGGTCGGATGACGTCGCTGCAATGGGAACGCGATGGCCGAGACTGGCCGCAGCGCGACGCCAGCCGCTTCGTGCAGGCCGGCGGGCTGCGCTGGCATGTGCAGCAGATGGGGCAGGGACCGGTCGTGCTGCTGCTGCACGGCACGGGTGCGTCGACGCATTCATGGCGCGGGCTGATGCCCTTGCTGGCGCGGCAGTTCACGGTCGTGGCGATGGACTTGCCCGGCCATGCGTTCACTGACACGCCGCCCTCGGCGCAGCTTTCGTTGACTGGCATGGCACGCTTGATCGCGGCGCTGGTCGAGGTGTTGGCGATCGAGGTCGAGTTGGTCGTCGGGCATTCAGCGGGTGCGGCGATCGGGGCCCGCATGCTGCTCGACGGGCAACTCGCACCGCGTGCGCTGGTCAGCATCAACGGCGCGTTCTTTCCGCTCGGCGGGGTGGCCGGCCTGCTGTTCCCGCCGGTCGCCAGGTTGATGGCCGCGACGCCGTTTGCGTCGCGCCTGTTCGCCCGCAGTGCTGCGGACCGGCGCGCCGTCGAGAAGCTGATTCAGGGCACCGGCTCGACGCTGGACGCGCACGGCATCGAGCTCTACGGCCGGCTGGTGCGCGACCCGCAGCACGCAGCCGGGGCGCTGGGCATGATGGCGCAATGGGACCTGCGACCCATGGCCCGCGACCTGACGCGGCTGACCACGCCGCTGGCCCTGCTCGTCGGCGCGAACGATCGCGCGGTGCCGCCGGGCGATGCGCAGCGGGTGCGCGCGCTGCTGCCGGCCGCGACGCCAAGCACGCTCGATGTGCTGGCCGGTGCCGGACATCTGGTGCATGAGGAGCGGCCGGCGGAGGTGATGACCCGCCTGCTCGCCAGCGTGACGGGTCTTGCTCCCTCGCCCCTTTGGGGAGGGTTGGGGTGAGGGGCTGCGGGCCGGCGGGGCGGTCATTTGAAGACCGCGCCCTCACCCTTGCCCTCCCAGAGGGAGAGGGAGTGAACATCAGGGCTGAACGCTGTCGATCACCAGTTGCAGGCTGTCCGCCCTTGTCCCGACGGGCGCACTCTCGCCGCGCAGATCACCCGCTTGCGGCATCGCGTTGCCCGAGCGGGAAACCCGCGCGCCGACCACTGCGGTCGCGAACTTCGAGAGCTTCATCTGCGGTGACATCGCCATGCTGTCGTCGAGCGTGAACTCGAACGGCAGATCCGCCACCGTGCGCTTCAGGATCGCCAGCGGCATGCGCGGGCCATCGGCGGCGCGGGCGAATATGAAGACGGTGTCGGTCGGCAGAACACGGGCGGCCAGTGCCGGTGCCAGGCTGACGCGGCCGTGGATGCGCGCAGCATCGGCCGGCGCCGAGGCCGCGTTTGCAATCGCCTGCGTCGCCTGCTGTACTTGCGGTGCCGACCCAACGTTACCCGCAGCACCGCCAACCGCACCGCCACTCGCGCCCCCGAGTTCGCTCAAGCTGCGCTCCAGCCCGGAGGCAAATTCGCTGCCCGGCGGCGCCTGGTCAAGTGCTTGCTCCCAGAAGCCACGCGCCGCCGCGAAGTCCTTGCGCTCGAACGCCGAACTGCCGGCCAGCGCCAGCGCCTTCAGGTTGCGCGGCTCGATCTGCAAGGCCTTCGCGACCAGCCGGTCGGGCTCGCCCTGCATGCTGCGGCCTTGCACCAGCGCCAGCACATCAGCGTGGTCGACGAGCAGTTGCGCATCGTTCGGCGCCAGCGCGCTGGCGCGCGCGTAGGCGCGGCTGGCTGCGGGAAAGCGCTGCAGGCCGGCGTAGGAGCGCGCGAGCAGCGTCCAGCCCTGCAGGTCGGAGGCCAGGTTGGCGCTGGGCTGGTCGAGGCGCTGTTCGAGCGTCGCGAGCATCTTGTCGAGCGCCTCGGGGGTGACCTCGGCCGCGCTGCCGCTGGCCGCGTCCGGTGCTGCGTTCATACCGGCCGGGTTGCCGATCAGGCCGTACAGCACCAAGGCGAACAGCGGCACGGCCAGGCCGACGAAGACCAGCGTCTTGCGGCCCTGGCCGGCAGCGGGCTGCCTGATTAGGGTGACGCCAGCACTGCTTGCACTGATTGCACTGCCTGCATTGCCTGCACCGGCCGCATCGCTTTCGTCAAGCATGCGGCGCTGCACTTCGCTGCGCGCCAGCGCGTGCTGCGCGGCGTCGAGGCGGCCGGCCGCGAAGTCGGCGTCGAGCGCAGCAAGTTGCTCGCCGAGGATGATGAGGTAGGCACTGCGCGGACTGCGTTCGCCCGCCGCTGCGTCTGCTCCGACCTGCGGCTGCACACGCGATCTCGACCCCCGCCACACCGGCCACAACATCGCCCACGCCAGCGCCACCAGCAGCGCGGCAGCGATCCAGAAAAACGTCATCGGCGGCGCACTCCGTCGTCAAGCAAGTCATCCAGGCGCTTCGCTTCGTCGGCACTCAACGGGGTTGGCAAGGCGCCCGGCCGGCGCCGCCGGATGTTCGTCGCGAGCACGAAGGCGGCGAGCGCGAGCAGCACGAACGGCCCGGCCCAGAGCAGCGCGGTGGTCGGGTTGAAGGGCGGCCGGTAGCGCACGAATTCGCCGTAGCGCTGGACCATGAAGTCGATGATCTGGGCCTCGGACCGGCCTTGCTGGAGCTGGCTGCGGATCTGCTTGCGAAGGTCGAGCGCGAGGTCGGCCTGCGAGGCTGCCAGCGTCTCGTTCTGGCAGACCAGGCAGCGCAACTCCTCGGCCACCGCCATCACGCGGGCCTCGAGCGCCGGGTTGCTGTCGAGCGGCGCCGCTTCCTTCGCGTGCGCAACGAAAGTGCTCGACGCCAGCAGCACGGCGAACACAAGGCGGCGCGCTGCCTTACGCATTGAGCTTCCTGACCAGCGGCAGGATGACATCGCGGATCGCCTCGGCCGTGACCGGGCCGATGACCTTGTGGCGGATCACGCCGGCCTTGTCGATGACGAAGGTTTCGGGCACGCCGTAGACGCCGTAGTCGATGCCCACCAGGCCGTCGGTGTCCGACAGCGAGGCCGTGTAAGGATCGCCGAAACGCGCCAGCCAGCCGAGCGCATCGGCGCGCTTGTCCTTGTAGTTCAGGCCGAAGATCGGCACCGCATTCAGCTTCGCCATCTCGACCAGCAACGGATGTTCTTCGCGGCAGGCCACGCACCACGAGGCCCAGACGTTGAGCACCCAGACCTTGCCGCGCAGGTCTTGTGACGACAGCGTTTGCTCGGGTGCGGCCAGGGTCGGCAGGCTGAAGCGGGGCGCGGCCTTGTCGATCAACGGCGACGGGATCTCGCGCGGCTTGAGCTGCAGGCCGATCGCCAGGAACGCCAGCATCACGGCGAACACGATCAGCGGGACGAAGTAGCGTTTCATCGCGGCGCCGCTTCGCTGCTCAGCTTCGTTGCAAGCCCCGCAGGGCCTTTTGTCCCCGGCGGTCCCGGGCGAACCGACGCTGGCGCCGGCGGGGCGCTCGACGGCACGGCCTTGGTTGCAGCCCGGCGCACCGCGCGGTAGCGCCGGTCCAGTACGGCCAGCGCGCCGCCCAGCGCCATCAGCACGCAGCCGCCCCAGATCCAGCCGACGAAGGGCTTGTAGTACACGCGCATGCCCCAGGCGGTGGCGCTCACGGGCTCGCCAAGCGCGACGTACAGGTCGCGGGTGAAGCCACGGTCGATGTCGGTTTCGGTCAGCGGCGAACGACTCACGGTGTAGACGCGGCGCTCGGGCGTCAGGTCGCCGAGCGCACGGCCGTTGTCGGTCACGCCGAGGGTCGCGCGCACGGCGGTGTAGTTCGGCCCGCGCTGCTCGCTCATGCCTTTCAGGCGGAACTCGTAGCCGCCGAGCGTGACCGTATCGCCCGGCTCCATGCGCACGTCTTTCTCGATCGCGAAACCGCTGACGATGGTCACGCCGACGATGAACACCGCCATGCCGAGGTGCGCGATCAACATGCCGTAGTAGCTGCCCGGCTGGGCCTTCAGGCGCTGCGACCAGGCCGGTGCCGGGTGCTCGCGCAGGCGGGTCACCAGGTTCGTGACGCTGCTGCTGGCGATCCACGCCGCGAGCAGCAGGCCGAAGCCGATCATCGGCGTCCAGTGGCCGAGCAGCAGCGGTGCGAGCAGCGCGGCCGCCAGGCTCGTGCCGGCCGCCCAGCGCAGCTTCACCGCCAGCTCGATCACGCCGGCCGAGCGCCAGCGCGTCATCGGCCCGATGCCCATCAGGAACAGTGCTGGCGCCATCAGCGGCACGATCACGGCGTTGAAATACGGCGGTCCGACCGACAGCTTGCCCAGGCCGAGCGCGTCGATCACCAGCGGGTACAGGGTGCCGAGCATCACGGCCGCGCAGGCCACCACCAGCAGCACGTTGTTGGCCAGCAGCATCGACTCGCGCGACACCGTTTCGAAGCTGCCGCCGGCGCCGACGCGCGGCGCGCGCCACGCGAACAGCAGCAGCGAGCCGCCGATCACCAGCGCCAGGAAGCCGAGGATGAAGACGCCGCGGGTCGGGTCGCTGGCGAAAGCGTGCACTGAGGTGAGCACGCCGGAGCGGACGATGAAGGTGCCGAGCAGCGAGAGCGAAAACGTGACGATGGCGAGCAGCGCGGTCCACATCTTGAAGGTGCCGCGCTTCTCGGCCACGGCCAGCGAATGGATCAGCGCGGTGCCGGCAAACCACGGCATCAGCGAGGCGTTTTCGACCGGGTCCCAGAACCACCAGCCGCCCCAGCCGAGTTCGTAGTAAGCCCAGAAGCTGCCCAGCGCAATGCCGAAGGTCAGGAAGCACCAGGCGACCGTGGTCCAGGGGCGCGACCAGCGCGCCCAGGCGGCATCGAGCCGGCCCGACAGCAGCGCGGCGATGGCGAACGCGAACGCGACGACGAAGCCGACATAACCCATGTAAAGCATCGGCGGGTGGATCACCATGCCGGGGTCTTGCAGCAGCGGCGTCAGGTCTTGCCCGTCAGCGGCGGCGGGCAGCAGGCGCAGGAACGGGTTCGAGGTGAACAGCGTGAAGAGCAGGAAGCCGGCGCTGATCAGGCCCATCACGCCGAGGATGCGCGCCACGGTGGGCTCGTCGAGCTGCTTCGAGAAGACGGACACGGCGAGCGTCCAGCCCGACAGGATCAGCACCCACAGCAGGATCGAGCCTTCGTGCCCGCCCCACACGGCAGTCACGCGGTACACCAGCGGCAGCGCCGAGTTGGAATGCTGGGCGACGTAGAGCACAGAGAAGTCGTTGCCGACGAAGGCCTGCGTCAACGCCGCGTAGGCGAGCAAGACGAAGAGGAACTGGCCGCGCGCGCTCGGCCGGGCCAGTGCCATCCAGTTGCGGTTGCCGGTGGCTGCGCCGATCATCGGCAGCACGCTTTGCGCCAGCGCCATCGCCAGCGCCAGGATCAGCGCGAAGTGACCGAGTTCAGGAATCATGGTGGGCCTCCGGTGGCCATTTTCGGTGTGACCGGCAATGTGCCCTTGCGCGCATTCGCCAGTGCCTGCGCCGCTTCCGGCGGCATGTAATTTTCGTCGTGCTTGGCCAGCACCTGATCGGCATGGAACACGCCGTCGCCGCCGAGCTTGCCCTGCGCCACCACGCCCTTGCCTTCGAGGAACAGGTCGGGCAGCAAGCCGGTGTAGCTGACCGGAATCTTCTGCGCCAGATCGGTGACGACGAAGTTCACCGTCAGCCCGTTCGGCACGCGCTTGATGCTGCCCACTTCCACCAGCCCGCCGAGCCGGAAGGCCTGGTTGCGCGGCGCCTCGTTGGCTGCTATCTGCGACGGGCTGAAGAAGAACACCAGGTTGCTCTGAAAGGCGTTCAGGACGAGTGCAGTGGCCACACCCAGGGCCGCCAGCCCGCAGACGATGGCCAGGCCCCGGCGCGTTCTAGGCTTCATGCGGCGACCCTCTGAATTCGGCCTGCGCCGGTTCGTCGTGGGGGTCGGGTTCGGCCTCGCGCAGAGATTTGCGCCGGGCCCGCAGCGACACGACTTCAACGACCATCACCAGCGCCGTCACCCCGAACGACCCCCACACGTACAGCCCGTAACCACCCATCGCGATGAACTCCGACCAGTTTGACCAGATCATGATGCCGCCCCCTGGCGGGTAACTTCAACGGCCCCCGACCCCGCGACCGCCGCGAGCCGCGCCCACTGCGCGTGCCGCTCGCGTTCGAGGATGATGCTTCGCACCCGCATCAACGAGACCGCGAAGCAATACATCCAGAACGCCAGGGCCATCACCAGCATGCCGAGCAGCATCGGCGCGGCCATGCTCGGCGCCTTCGAGAGGCTGACCGACGCGCCCTGGTGCAGCGTGTTCCACCACTTCACCGAGAAATAGATGATGGGCACGTTGACGCTGCCGATCACGGCCAGCAGCGCGCCGGCCTGGTCGGCACGGCGGGTGTCGTCGATCGCGTTCACGAGGGCCATGTATCCCAGATACAAAAACAGCAGGATGAGTTCCGAAGTCAGCCGTGCGTCCCACACCCACCAGGCACCCCAGGTGGGTTTACCCCAGAAGGCACCCGTCCACAAGGCGATGAACGTGAACATGGCGCCGGTGGGGGCAAGCGCCCGCGCGACCATCGACGCGAGCCGCGCATTGAAGGCCCAGCCGACCGCCGCCCAGCCGGCCATCACGAGGTAGAGCACCATCGACATCCACGCCGCAGGCACGTGAATGAAGATGATGCGGTAGGCGTCGCCCTGGGTCGCATCGGTGGGTGCGACAAAGAAGCCGATGTAGAGGCCGGCGCCCGCGAGCAGGACGGCGATGGCCCACAGCCAAGGTGTGAGCCAACCGGCCAAGGCGTAGAAACGCGAGGGCGCGGCGAAGTTGAAGAAGCGGATCGACGAGGTGGCCATGGCCGCGATTATTCCGTAGCGATGCTTAACGCCGCCGCGGTGGCCGGCGGCGCCAGCAAGGCGGTGAAGATGAGCAGTGCGCCGAGCAGCGAAAGATGCCCGCGCGCCGACAGCCCCGACTCCACCGCCACCACCCCGCCGGCCCCGAAGATCAGTGCCGGAATGCACAGCGGCAGCACCAGCAGGATCAGCAGCACCGCGCTGCTGCGCAGGCCGAGCGTCAGGGCGGCGCCCAGGCCGGCGAGCAGGCTCAGGATGGGCGTGCCGAGCA
>JANXZA010000151.1 GCA_025355745.1 Rhizobacter sp.
AGCGACTATTTGCTAGCTGACCGTTTGGAAACGATTATTTGTCGGAGGAAACGACTTTAATGACAGCGACCAAAACGACTGGACGCGCGGAGCGGTAGGTCGCGCCGGGATGGCGCATCTGGTGAGTATTCGCGGACAGCATGTGAGCAACTCGCGGCCGGGGCCGTTGGCAGTCTTAGCTCGGAGCCGTTGGCAGGCATAGCCAAGCACGTTGGCAACCCAGGCATGTTCCAACAGCACGACGCGGTCGTGGTTCTATCCACAGAAAAACTCCCACCAAGGCGGTAGCCAAGCCGGTGGGAAAACTTGTGTTCGATTTCGCCACCGGGATGGCAATGGACGTGCCGCGTAGCTAGCCGGGAAGAACCCGTGACGACGGCGATGACGCAGTGAGGAACTACGAGCTTCTCATGGCATCGTCACCACATCTGACTCGGGTCGATGTCGAACGCCGGGCGCGCCCACACAGTGAACGCGTCGCTCAGTTAGCCAGGGACTCCAAAGTTCGCGCTACTGACGGCTGCGCTTGGCTTGGCTTGGCCATGTGGACATGCCACCTGCATCTGCATAACAAGCGCATAACCGCCTAACAGCGGTCGAGTTATGCAGGTTATGCAGGCCACGTGGCAGGCCTGGAGGTCGCCAAACTTCCACGGTCGTTGCAAGAATTCCTAGAGAGCTTGCAAGAATTCCGTGCGGCTGACAGCCGGCCATGACTCGACTGCCCCGGCGTCAACGATTTACATAATATACATTGTCATACATTGAAGATAATTTTGAGCAACCAGAAAAACAGCCCAGTCACGACCGTGCTCCATTCAAACCCCGCTGTGTGGTTCAACGCACAGACGACTGTCCCGTGCCCGGTCATCGTTAGCGTTCAGCTGCGGCATTTGCACCATGATTCCAGATCCGATCCATCAGGCACGCTGGCGCACCTCGTCGTTTGCGAGCCCACCCGACACGACGCCCGGAGAGCTTGCCGAACTCGGCGAGCACTTGCGTCGATGCCAGCCGCGCGAAAAGTTGTTCAGGGCCGGCAACGCCGCGAACGTGGTGCACGGTTTTCTTGCCCCGCGGTTCTTCAGCACGCTGATGATCGTTGCGGTGCTGGTCGTCGCGGCCTGGATGGCGGTGTAGGGATATGCAATCGAACCGATCCACCGGCAGCACAGCCCGCAGTGACGACATGGCGCGCCTGCTCGACGATCAGCGTCCCGACACGTTCGCCAGCCTGGCCGGGCTGATTGCTGCTGACGGTGGTGGCGCGTGAGCTGAATGACCCGATGGCGCCGATCCGCATCGCCGCCGCGCAGCTCGGCGGCGCGCACACCGAAGAGCGGCTGCACAGCGCGCTGGGCTTGATGGAGCGCCAGCTGGAACTCATGTCGCGCCGGCTCGGCGACTTGCTCGATGCGTCGCACGGCCATGAAGCGCCCCCGTGAAGCGGCGCTGAAGACTCCTTCGGACGAGGCCCTGTCCCATTACCGGGCGCGCCGCAACTTCGCGCTCACGCCCGAGCCGGCGGGCGGCAATGAAGCCGGCAACGATGTTGGAACCCAAGCTTTGTACGTCGTCCAGAAGCACTGGGCCAGCCACCTGCACTACGACTTCCGGATCGAGCTCGGCGGGGTGATGAAAAGCTGGGCCGTGCCGAAAGGCCCGAGCCTGGACCCGAAGGACAAGCGCATGGCGGTGCAGGTCGAAGACCACCCGATTGCCTACGCCAGTTTCGAAGGCGCGATCCCGCCCAGGCAGTACGGCGCCGGCAAGGTCATCGTTTGGGACCGTGGCCTCTGGCGGCCCCTCGGCGACGCCGGACAAGGCCTGCGCGACGGCAACCTGAAGTTCGAATTGCAGGGCCACAAGCTGCACGGCAAGTGGGTGCTGGTGCGGATGAAGGGCAAGGGCGAAAAGCAGGTGCCGTGGCTGCTGATCAAGGAGAAAGACAGCTTTGCGCGGGCCTCGGCCGACTACCGCATCGTGGACGACCTGCCGGACAGCGTGCACGGGCTCGCGGACTCCGCCACCGTGCCCTCCAAGGTGCGCACAAGCGCCGCGTCTGATGCGCCTGCCCCCACCCCTCAGGCCGCACCCTCGGCCGCCCTGCCCGCCCGCTTGGCGCCCGCACTGGCGACGCTGCTCGCGGCCCCGCCGCGCGCTCCGCAAGCCTGGCGCTACGAGATCAAGTTCGACGGTTACCGGCTGCTGGCCCGCATCGACGCGGCCGGCATCAAGCTGCTGACCCGCAACGGCCACGGCTGGACCGAGCGGCTGGCGCCGCTGCACACCGCGCTGGCATCGATGCGGCTGCCGCCGGGCTGGTACGACGGCGAGATCGTGGTGCCGAATGAGGCCGGTGTGCCCGACTTCGGTGCCTTGCAGCGCGCCTTCGAGACCGAGCGCATTGAGTCCATCGTCTACTACCTGTTCGACCTGCCCTTCTTCGACGGGCGCGATTTGCGCGCCATGCCGCTTGAGGTGCGCCGCGAGACGCTGCGAGAGACCTTGAAGCGCGCATCAGGCACAGCGCATTCCGAGGCCGTGCGCTTCAGCGAAAGCTTCGACGCCGGCGCCGAAAGCGTGCTGGCCTCGGCCTGCAAGCTGGGCCTCGAAGGCGTGATCGGCAAGCGCTTCGGCTCGGGCTATCAGTCCGGGCGAACGTCCGACTGGATCAAGCTGAAGTGCGGCCAGCGCCAGGAGTTCGTGATCGGCGGCTACACCGATCCGCAGGGCAGCCGCGTCGGTTTCGGCGCCTTGCTGCTCGGCATCTATGGTTCCCACAAGCAGCTCGACTTCGCCGGCCACGTCGGCACCGGCTTCAGCTAGCAGGCCTTGCGCACGCTGCGCAAGAAGCTCGATGGGATCGGCGCCGCATCGAGCCCGTTCAACGCAGCGGCCGAGGTCGAAGGCAGGCCGCACTGGGTCGAGCCGACGTTGGTCGCCGAGGTTTCGTTCGGTGAGTGGACGCAAGGTGGGCGCCTGCGGCATGCGGTGTTTCATGGGCTGCGCAGCGACAAGCCGGCGACCGAGGTGGTGCGGGAGAAAGCAATGCATGAGAGAGCAGTCTCCGAGAAAGCAGTGCATGCCGCCGCAGCGGCCGAGTCGCCGCGCAGCCCGGCCGCCCGGGCCATCAAGAGCGTGCCCGCCCTGCCGCCCGGCCTGCGCATCACCCATCCCGATCGGGTCATCGATGCGAGCACCGGCATCACGAAGATCGAGCTGCTGCGCCATTACGCAGCCGTCGGCGATTTGATGATGGCGCACCTGAAGGGCAGGCCGGTGTCGCTGGTGCGCGCACCCGCTGGCGTGGGCGGCGAGCTGTTCTTCCAGAAGCATCTTGACACCGCCAACCTGCCCGGCCTGCCCGGCCTGCCGGGCATTCGCGCACTCGACCCGACCTTGTGGATCAGCCACCCGCCGATGCTCGAAGTGGCGAGCAAGCTCGGGCTGTTGTCGGCCGCGCAATGGAACGTGGTCGAGTTCCACACCCTGAATACCGGCACGGCTTCGTTCGAGCACCCCGACCGGATGGTGTTCGACCTCGACCCGGGCGACACCGTGGCCTGGCCGCAAGTGCGCGAGGCCGCTCAACTGGTACAGGCCTTCCTGCTACAGCTTGGCCTGACGCCGTTCCTGAAAACCAGTGGTGGCAAGGGCCTGCACATCGTCGTGCCCTTGCGCAAGGTGCACGACTGGGACACCGTGAAGGGCTTTTCGCAGGCCGTGGTGGCGCACATGGCGGCGACGATCCCGCAGCGCTTCGTGGCCCGCAGCGGGCCCAGGAACCGGGTCGGCAAGATCTTCATCGACTATCTGCGCAACGGCCTCGGTGCGACCACCGTGTGTGCCTGGTCGGCCCGCACCCGGCCGGGCCTGGGGGTGTCGGTGCCGGTCAACTGGAGCGAGCTCGATGCGCTGACGGCGGGAGACCACTGGACCGTGCGCACGCTGCACGCCCGCCTCGCCACGGGCAACGACCCATGGCAGGGCTACGCACGTGCAGCTCGGGGGTTGACGGCGGCCATGAAGGCGCTCGGCTACCGCACGCCTGGTAGCCAACGGTAACGGGCCGGCTCTCGCAGTCCTACGCCTGTGGTTCCGGGTGTCCGATGGCCGCAGGCTACTGGCCGCCCTAGCCTCGGGTTCTCGTTTCGACGCACCAGGCGAAAGTCTCGGTGCATCGATTTTTGAACTGAACCCAGGAGATTTTGATGAACACTTTTGCAACCACTCTGGCCTGTGCCTGCATCGCCTTGGCCGCCGGCACCGCCAATGCTCAAGACGCCACGAAGAAGAGCGACTCGATGGCCACCGACGGCATGATGAAAAAAGACATGACGATGCAGGAATGCAAGGACCACATGGCGATGGCCAAGAAAGACGGCATGAAGCGCGATGACGCGATGAAGAGCCACGACGCGGCGTGCGCCGACATGATGAAGAAGGGCGGCGGCATGCACAAGGACGGCGCCGACAAAGATTCGATGAAAAAGGCTCCGATGAGCGGCGACCCGATGACCAAGGAGAAGATGCCTGCCGAGCCGATGAAGAAATAAAGTCGTAAGCTAGTGCCTTCACCCCGCCCGTGCGGCTCTTCGCGGGCCGGTTGAAACATGCACCTCGTCGGACTCGGAACCGCCACCCCGGCAAACCGCTACACCAAGGCCGAGTGCCTGCTGGCATTCCAGCAGTCCGACTGGTTCTCCCGCCTCGACGCCCGCTCGCACCTGATCGCACGCACGGTGCTGCAGCGTGACAACGGCATCGAATCGCGACGGCTCGCGCTCGACTCGCTGGCCGACGTGTTCAGCATCGATCCGAACACGTTGGCGCAGCGCTTTCTCAAGCACGCGCCAAAGCTCGCCAGCGAGGCCGCCGGACGGGCGCTGGCCCAGGCCGGCCTTGATGCGCAGATGATCGGCGCGGTCGTCGTCAGCACCTGCACCGGCTACCTCTGCCCGGGCCTTTCCGGCTACGTGGTCGAACGCCTCGGCCTGCGCGCCGGCGTGCAGGCCTTCGATCTGGTCGGCCAGGGCTGCGCTGCGGCCCTGCCTAACCTTCAACTCGGGCGTGCATTGCTGGCATCCGGCGCGGCCGACCATGTGCTGTCGGTCTGCGTCGAGGTCAGCAGCGCCGCGATGTACCTCGACAACGACCCCGGCGTGCTGATCAGCGCCTGCCTGTTCGGCGACGGTGCCGGTGCTGCCGTGCTGTCGCGCGCTTCGCAGGCCGGCACCCGCGCCGTCGAGTGGGTCGACCACAGCTCGCTGATCGACCCGTCGCAGCGCGGGGCACTGATGTTCGAGCAGCGCGACGGCATGCTGCGCAACATTCTGACCCGCGCCGTGCCAACGCTGGCCGCCGAGCACGCACAGCGCGTGCTGGTAACGGTGCTCGGCCGCGCCGGTCTGAACCAGGGCGATGTGAGCGCGTGGATCATGCACGCCGGCGGGCGCGACGTGCTGCTTGCGCTGGCACGGCGCTTCGAGCTCGATGACGACGCGCTGCGCTACAGCGCGGCGATGCTGCGCGAATACGGCAACCTGTCGAGCGCCTTCGTCTATTTCGTGCTCGAGGCCGCACTCGCCGATGCCGCACCGGGTGGCTGGTGGTGGCTGTCGTCGTTCGGTGCCGGCTTCAGTTGCCATGGCGCGCTGTTGAAGGTGGCATGAGCCTGCCCGGCCGCCCGAAAGGCTCATTCACCGCAATGCGCAGCACGGAGGTTGCCTGATGAGCCTGCCCGGCCGCCCGAAAGTCTCATCATTCACCGCAGTGCGCAGCACGGAGGTTTCCTGTTGACCTTCCCACGGGTGGTGGCAGCAGAGGCGCTCGACACATTGGCGCCGCACGACCCACGCGCCATCCGTTCGCGGCGCGATCTTTGGCGCATCCATCGTGCAATGGGAACGCAATCCATTGTCACGACCGCGCTGCGCGATCTGCTGGGCGCGCGACCTGACGCAGAGCCGTTGCAAGTGCTCGAACTCGGCGCTGGCGATGGCCGGCTGATGCTGGGGGTGGCGCGTGTATTGGCGAATCATTCGGCGAATCATTCGGCGAATCATTTTGCGAATCATTTTGCGAATCATTCGGCGAGCCCGCGCATCGAGCTGACCCTGCTCGACCGCCAGCGCCTGGTCGCCCCGGCGACGATCGCAGGCTATGCGGCGCTGGGCTGGAACGCCGTGCAGCTCAGTGCCGATGTGGCCGACTGGGCTGGCACTGCGAACAGCTCGCTGACCGACGCGCCGCATTGGGATCTGATCATCGCAAACCTCTTCATGCATCACTTTGAAGGCGCTTCGATGGCGAGCTTGCTGGCCGCCATCGCGCAGCGCTGCGATCGCTTCTTCGCCTGCGAACCGCGGCGTGCCTGGCTGGCGTTGGCCGGCAGTCACCTGGTGGGCGCCATCGGCGCGAATTCGGTCACCCGGCAGGACGCGGTATTGAGCGTACACGCCGGCTTTCGCGACCACGAACTCAGCGCGCTCTGGCCCGGTCGCGCGGCCGACTGGGCCGTCGAAGAGTACTCCGCCGGCCTGTTCAGCCACTGCTTCCGGGCTCGGCGCCGAGCCGCTTCGGGCGCCGCGCAGTCTTCATGATGCGAACCCGCTTCGACGCGATCATCATCGGCGCCGGCCCGGCCGGCTCGACGGCTGCGATCCTGCTGGCGCGGGCCGGCTGGGCGGTCGCGCTGGTCGAGAAGCAGCCCTTCCCGCGCCGAAAGGTCTGCGGCGAATGCATCGCCGCGAGCAACCTGCCGCTGCTTCACGGGCTGGGCATCGGCGCCGCATTCGACGCCGCCGCCGGCCCCGAACTGAAGCGCATGGCCTTGATGCACGGCGCGCAAACGGTGTTCGCCGACCTGCCCGCCGCCACCCACGCCACCTACCGCTGGGGTCGGGCGTTAGGGCGCGAAACGCTCGACACCCTGCTGCTCGAACAGGCCCGCGCGGCTGGGGCGCAGGTGTTGCAACCGTGGTCGGTGCAGGCCATCGGCGGGGCCGCCGGCGACTGGCGTTGCCGCGTCCGAAGCACCGACTCGAACACCGGGCTGACCTTGCATGCCCCGGTCGCGATCGCCGCCCACGGCTCGTGGGAGGCCCTGCCCTCGGCCCGGCCGCGCCGCCGCCTGGCCCGCCACGCCTCCGACCTGTTCGCGTTCAAGGCCAACTTCCGCAACGCGACGCTGGCCGAGGGGCTGCTGCCGGTGCTGGCCTTCGACGGCGGCTATGGCGGCATGGTGGTGGCCGACGCCGGCATCACCACGCTGGCCTGCTGCGTGCGCCGCGACCGCATGGAGTCGATCCGGTCCGGGCTGCCTGGCGCGCGCGCCGGCGACGTGGTCGAGGCGCTGCTGCGGCGCGAATGCGCAGGCGTGCGCGCGGCCCTGAACGGTGCCACCCGCGACGCGCCCTGGCTAGCCGCCGGCCCGATCGACCCCGGCATCCGGCTCGGCGCGGCCGATGGCCACGACGGCCTGCTGCGCATCGGCAACGCGGCCGGCGAGGCCCACCCGATCATCGGCGAGGGCATGAGCATGGCGCTGCAATCTGCTCACCTGCTGTGCGCCGGCCTGCTCGCGGCTGACACGCGCATCGCTACCTGGCAGGGCGACGTTGCGCGACGCTACGCGGCGTCGTGGCGCCGGCATTTCGCCGGGCGGCTGCGGCTGGCCGCGATGTTTGCACACGCTGCCATGCGGCCGGCGTTGGCCGGGCCGCTGCTGGCGCTGGCCAGCGCCTGGCCGGGCCTGTTGACCGCCGGCGCAGGTTGGGGCGGCAAGGTACGCTGTGCGGTCGATGCGGGCACCCTGGCCGAGTTGGCTAACGTTGCAGGCAAGCGGCAGGCCCGGCCTGCGACGGCGCTGGCGGGGCCTGACGCGCGTCCCCACCAGCTCAAGGAAACGACATGACGACGACCACTTTTGAACGCCTGCGTGCCATCCTCGTCAAGGACTATCAGATCGCTCCCGAAGCGATCACGCCCGAGGCGGCGCTGGCAAGCCTGGGCATCGACTCGCTCGGCGTGGCCGAGCTGCTCTTCAACATCGAGGACGAGTTCAAGATCAGCCTGCCGCCTGAGCCGGTCGAGTTGCCGACGATCGACGATGTGGTGCGCTACATCGAGGCCCTGGCCGCTGCCCAGCACAGCCCGCCGGCGCAGCCCAACCAAGCCGAACGGCCCGCACCGCAAACGCCATGACGCGGGTCGCGGTGACCGGCATCGGCGTCGTGTCGCCGCTGGGCAGCGGCGCGGCCGAGGTGTATCGCAACGCCCACGCCGGGCGCTCCGGCATTCACCTGCTCGACGTGCCGTTCGCGGCGCGCCTGATCGCGCCGTTGGCAGCCACCGCAGCGTTCGACGCCGCGGCCCACTTCGAGCCGCCGAAGCTGCGCATGCTCGACCGGTTCAGCCAGCTCGCACTAGTCAGCGCGCGCCAGGCGGTGGCAGACGCGGGGTCGGGCGCCAGCGCCAGCGCCGGGGCCGCATCGAGCCCCGCGCAGCGCAGCCGCACCGGCGTGTTCGTCGGCACCGGCATGGGCGGCTCGCACACCGCAGACGATGGCTATCAGACGCTGTACGGCGAACGCTCGGACCGCATCAAGCCTTTCACCGTGCTGCTCGGCATGCACAACGCGGCGGCCGCGTGGATCGGCATCGAGCACGACATCCGCGGCCCGAACCTGACGTTCTCGACCGCCTGTTCGTCGTCGGCAGTCGCCATCGGCGAGGCCTGGCTGCGCATTCATCGCGGCGAGCTCGACATGGCGATCGCGGGTGGCGCCGAGGCGCCGTTGTCGCTCGGCTCGATGAAGGCCTGGGAGGCTTTGCACACGCTGGCCGCCATCGACCCCGCAGCGCCATCGGCCTCGTGCAAGCCGTTCGCTGCGAACCGCAGCGGCATGGTGCTGGGCGAAGGCGCGGCGATGCTCGTGCTCGAAGCGTGGGACCGCGCCGTGGCGCGCGGCGCCTGCATCCACGGCGAGGTGCTGGGCTACGGCCTGGCGACCGACGTGGCCCACATCACCCGGCCCAGCGTCGAAGGCCAGACGGCCGCGATGCTGGCCGCGCTGCACTCGGCCGGCATTCAAGCCGCTGCGGTCGATGCGATCAACGCGCACGGCACTGGCACGCTGGCCAACGACGCGGTCGAGACCGCTGCCATCAAGGCCGTGTTCGGCGCGCGCGCGCAGCGCATCCCGGTCAGCGCAACCAAGGCGATGCACGGGCATCTGCTCGGCGCGGCCGGTGCGCTCGAATGCGTGTTGTCGCTGCTGGCGATGCAGCACCAGGTCGCGCTGCCGACGCTGCACCTCGACCGGCCCGATCCGGCTTGCGACCTCGACCATGTGCCAGGCGCCGTGCGTGAAGGGGTGGCCGCGCGCACGATGCTGTCGAACTCGTTCGCGTTCGGTGGCACGAACGCGGTGCTGGTGCTGGGCGCGGCGCCTTGATGCGGGTTCGATAAATCGCGGGCGTGCTTTCCTACACGCCGAGCGCCGCCTTCCCGATGCCACCCGCGCACGCGCCGGTCTACGCTGACGGCGTTGCGCCATCGGCGCGAACCAAGGACTTGCGATGCCACGCGTGATCTGGAAAGGGGCCATCAGCTTCGGCCTGGTGCATGTGCCGGTGGCGTTGTACCCGGCGTCGCAGGATGTGGGGATCGACTTCGACTGGCTCGACAAGCGCTCCATGGACCCGGTGGGTTACCAAAGGGTCAACAAGCGTACCGGCGAGGAAATCCAGGCCGCCGACATCGTCAAGGGCGTGAAGCAGGACGATGGCGATTACGTCGTGCTGACGGAAGACCAGATCAAGGCCGCGTACCCGAAGGCGACGCAGACGATCGAGATCGAGTCGTTCGTCAACGCCAGCGAGATCCCGTTCATCCTGCTCGAGCGGCCCTACTATCTGGAGCCGATCGGCAAGGGCGAGAAGGTCTACGCGCTGCTTCGCGAGGCGATGCGCGAGGCGGGTGTGATCGGCATTGCGCGGGTCGTCATGCACAGCAAGGAACACCTGGCCGCGCTGATCCCTTCCGGACCGGCGCTGATGTTGCACACGATCCGCTGGGCAAGTGAAATCCGCCCGATCGATGAACTGAAATTGCCGGCCGAAGGCAAGACGGCGGCAGGCCTGAAAGCGGCCGAGCTGAAGATGGCCGCGCAACTCATCAGCGACATGACGGGTAGCTGGAATGCGGCCGACTACACCGACCGCTTCACCGACGCCGTGCACGAGCTCGTGAACCGCAAGGTCGAAGCCGGCGAGACCGAGCGGGTGGTGCCGCTCGAAGATGCAGCGTCGGAGCGCGGTGCGTCGAATGTGGTCGATCTGACCGAGTTGCTGGCGCAAAGCCTGGCGAAGCGCAAGCCTGCGGGGACTAGGTCGGGGGCCTCCAAGCCTGCCGGCTCTAAACCTGTAGCAGCGAAGCAGGCCGCGCGCAAGCAGGCCTGATAACCACCGTTCGCCCTGAGCTTGTCGAAGGGCTTCGACGGGCTCAGCCCGAACGGACATTGATGCGACATGGATCTGAGTGCATGGATCGTCACCATGCCGGCCGAGCCGGTCCGGCTGGAAGGTATCAGTCTTCCTCGGCTGGCGATGCGTCCACTGCGCCGTCGAACGACGCCGTCTCAGCGTCGGCAGGCACCGGCAGAATCTTGTCGAGCGGGCGGCAGATGCGGCTTTGCAGATGCGCCAGCCGCTCCGAGCGCTCCATTGCGGCGATCACCGCCGCCGGGTCCATCATCAACGCGAACGGGTTCGAGGCGATCGAGGTCTGAGGCATGGCGCAAGCTCCTGGGGTGAACGCGAGAGGACGAGTTCACTCTAGGCCGGCGAGGTGTGACTCGCCAGTGGCGTTGCCCCATATCGGCTGTCGGGGAATTTCCGACATGGCGCGTCAGGGTTCGCCCCGCGTCGACCTACCTCAGGGCGGCGACAACTTGTCCAGCATGCGGGTCAGCGACTCGCGACCGGCCTGGCGCGCAAAGTCCGCTGCGCGCAATTCGCGCTGGTTGCGCAGCCGCACATCTGCGCCGCGCGCGAGCAGGATTTTCACGCTGTCCTCGGGGCCGTACTGGGCCGCCATCATCAACGGCGTGCTGCCGTTCGGCGACGCCGCGTTCGCGTCTGCGCCGCGGTCGAGCAGCCGCGTCACCGCCAGCGGCTCGGGGCCGGTGGCGGCATAGTGGATCGCCGACCAGCCCGGCTGACCGACCTTCGCGCCGCGCGCCAACAGCAGGTCGAGCCCGACCAGGTTGCCCTTCAGCGCC
>JANXZA010000169.1 GCA_025355745.1 Rhizobacter sp.
GGTTCGAGCCGAGGATGCCGGGCAGGATGAAGACGGCCGGGCGCTCGGCGGCGCTTATACCCGAGCCTGCGGGGCCGCCGCGCGAGCGCGCCACGGCCTTCGCGCCGCGCGTGCCGCCCGAGTCCTGACCGGCCCACGACAACGGGCCGATGGCGGCGAAGCCGGCCGGCGCGGCGTCGAGCAGCGCAGAGGCGATCGCGCTCGCGGTGCTGTCGTTGGCGAAGTAGTTGAAGTGCGTGACCTTGCCGCCGCGGTCGAGCAGGAAGCTGGCGCTCGGATTCGAACCCGCACCGGCTCCTGTGTTTGAACCTGCGCCACCGGCAGCCTCGGTGTTGCGGGGTGCGCCGCCATACATCGAACGCGTCTGCACCACCAGGTCGTTGTCGGTCCAGTAGAAGGCGTCGGAGAGCAGCGTCTTGACCCACGAGCCGACCGAGTCGCCCTGCAGGTCGCCGGCGACCACGCGCAACTCGCCGGGCAGCGACGTCTCGCCGCGGTTCAGCCAGGCGACGACGGCGCTCTCGGGCATCATCGCCTCGATGCCGGGCAGCTCGGCCGGATCGGCGCGGCGGCGCGCCACTTCGTGCAGGAAGTCGACGAGTTGCGGCGCGACCGGCACCCCCGCCAGTTGCAAGCCCCATTGCAGCACCGACAGGTAGGCATCGAAGCGCTTCGACGCCAGCGTGGTGCCGCGCGCCGGGCAGGCGACGCGCACCACGCGCTCGACCTTCAAGCCCTTCAGCTGCGCCATCGCCACCAGGGCTTTCAGGTCGCTGCGGTGCTGCTTGTATTTCTCGTCCGCGAACAGCGCCAGTTCATCGGCCTGCAACGCGCCGCCGCCGCAGGCCCGCGCCAGCACCTCGGCCACCAGGCCGCCGCGCGAGTGCGTGACCAGGTGCAGCCGCGCGCCGGCCGGCAGCGCGCGCACCAGCGTCAGCGCATTGCCGATCGGGCTCTCGCCCATCGTCGGGTGGTCAAGTGCATAGACGCGGTTCTGATAGCGCGTGAAGAGGTCGCGAACCGTCTGCGGGTGCATCGTCCAGAGCTTGCCGAAGGTGCTGACGGTGTCGACAAAGGTGCCGTGCACCAGCACCAGCAGCGGCCCGCCATCGGCCGCAGCCGGCACGTCGTCGCGTTTGCGGCCGCTGCCCTTGAGCGACTTCGGCAGCGCATCGGCCGCGAGTTCGTAGACACCGGCATCGACGCCGCCATCAACCTTCTTCGTGATTGCGGCCGAGGCCAGACTGACCGCCGGGTCCTTGAACAAGCCGGTGACGACATCGAATGCGCTCAGCACCGCCTGGCCCATCCAGCCGCGTGTGGCCCCGCGCGTGGCGCCAGATTCAAGGCCTGGCCAACCGAGCTGCGAGCCGACGATCACTTCGCCCGCCGCCGCCCCCGCCGGTGCGGCGCTGCGCGTGCCGGCCCCGGCCTGGGCGCGCATCAGGTCGCGCGCGTCTTCCGGGTGCAGCACCAGCGTCGGGCCATTGGCGATCGTCAGCACCACCACGTCTTCGCCGGGCCGCGCACCGACGCGCACCGGCGCCCCGCCATCGCGCTGCGTGCCGACCCGCACCGAGGCCTTCAGGCGGCCGCGCGCGGGGGCGGCGGCGGTGTCGGTGCTGGCGCCAGCGGCCAGCAACTGGCCCGGGATGACGAAGGTGATCTCGTTCGCGGTGGTCGCCATGTTGTTCTCCTGAAGTTTCGCGCTTCGGCCTAACGATCTAGTTCAGCGGTGCTTGCATCCAGCTCACTCGCGCCTTTGGGGAGAGGGTGGGGGTGGGGGTGAAGCGGGGCTCTCGAGCCGCATGCGGCGAGCCCGCAGTCGTACCCGGGCGGCGCCTGAGTCCATGGCTTTGGCTACACCGTGAACGGCGTCTGCGCCAGGAAGGTGCCGGCCGTTCCGAGCGTGAACAGGTTCGGCGTCTGCGTGGCCGGCATCGCGTTCTTGACGAGCGCGTGGAAGCTGCCGTAGTTGCCGTTGAAGCCGCCGTTGGCCCAGGCCTTCAGCACCTGCTCGGTGAAGGCGCCGTTGTGGTCGCCGTCCATCGAGGTCTGGTTGTCCTGGCAGCCCGAAATCAGCACCACCACCGGGTTGAACTGCGTGACGATGGCCGCCAGCCGCCCGCTCGCCGCCACCTGCGCCAGCGCGGTGTCGGGATCGACCGCGACCTCGCCCGCCGCCTTCGCCACATCGAGCTGCAGCTTGTCGTAGAACGCCTGGTGCTCGCGGTAGACGCGCATCGCCACCGCCGCCGGCATCAGCTTCACACGCTGGCCGGGCGGCGGCGGCGGGGGTGGCCGGTCGCGCGTGACCGAGCCGCTGTGGCAACTGTCGGACAGCACCAGGATGCGCACCCCGGCCCTGAAGCGGCTCAGTTCGAAGTACAGCTCGTCGTCGATCAACTGGCCGTCGTAGAGGCACCAGGTTTCGTCCTGCTTGTCGGGCTCGTCGCCGCTCACATCGGGCACCTGGCCGCCGTGGCCGGAGTAGCTCAGGAAAAACAGATCGCCTGTGGCCAGCGCCTTGGCGGCGTCGCGCATGCCGGCCAGCACGTTGGCGCGCGTGCCCTTCTTCGTCAGCAGCACAGTGGGTTTCATGCCTTTGGATTTGGCGATGGCAGCCATGTCATTCGCGTCGAACTCGCAGGCGGCGAGCGGGCCGTCCCAGCCGCCGTAGGCTGCGGCGCTGACGGCGTTCAGGCCGATGTGCAGCGATAGTGCTTTGGGGCCGCCCTTGGCGGTGGCAGGCTTCTTGTCGGTGGCCATGGATGCTCCCTGAGTGGCTGAGGTGAATGCCGAGGTCGGCACTGAAAGAGTGCCGGATGATGGGCTTGCAAACGGTGCGGCGTAAGCCCTAATTCATGGGGCGCGAACGCAGGTTGGCTGCCGCTTCGGCGGCCAGTGGCGGTGCCGCACCGAACAGGCTGTGCAAGACATCGCGCCGGGCGCGTGCGCCGCTCAGCGCGGCCGCCAGCCAGACGAAACGCCCGGCCGGTGCGGCGGCCGCAGCCGCATTTGCAGCGGCCCGATCGGTCTGCGCATCGACGAGCACCACCACCCGGCCCAGCCGCGACGTCTGCGCGAGCGTCTGCAATTCATGCACGCACCCGGCGTTGTGCGATTGGAAGCCGCGCAGGTCCATCAGCACCACGTCGCTGCGCTGCACCAGCGCGTCCAGCGCGCTGCGCCAGGTGGTGTCGTGGCAATAGCACTCGTTGATGCGGTAGCGGCCCTCGGCATCGGGCGCCAGATCGAACCCGGCCAGGCGCGGCGCCACATCGGCCGGTGTGCCGATGAAACGCTGCGCCAGGCCGCCGTCGAGGAAGGTGAAGATGTCGTCGGCGTCGAGCGTTCGGTCGGCGAGGTCGGTGCCGGCGACCAGCACGGTGTTGCCGGTCAGGCGCCAGCGCTCGATGACCTGGTCGAACAAGGCCTGCACCTGCGCGTCGCGCTGGAACACGCGCAGCACCAGCAAGGTCGGCGGGCGGCGTTGCAGCGCGCTCTTCGGCCCGCGCCCGCGCCAGCGCATCACGGCCACCATCACCAGCGGTACCCACGCCAGCGGCAGCAGCATCAGCAGGCCGCGCAGGCCGAGCGAGCTGGCCGAGGTGAGCGCCTCAGTCAACAGCACGATCGCCCAGACCGCCGTGAACATCACCATCAGCTCCGACAACTGCTTGCGCGCATAGGCCCGGCCGAGCGCCCGGCCGAGCCATTTCAACGGCCACCAGGCGATGAGCCACGGTGCCAGCACGAACAGCGCGATGACCCCGTTGACGCTCAACCAGGACGTTAGCCACAGCAACCCCGGCGACCGGTGCGCCACCATCCAGGCCAGGCCATCGACGCCGAGGATCGACGCCCAGACCAGGCCGACGACCGGCGGCAGCAGCCAAGACGCGACGGCGCGGGTGGCGTCGGTCATGAACAGCAGCGCCACCAGCACCATCGGCACGCCGACCTCGCCGGCCAGGAACAGCAGCAGCTCGAGCGGCCGCGCTTCGACGGAGCGCCACCACATCACGGCGAAGCACAGCGCGCACCACAGCACCAGCGCACCGAGCAGGCGCAGCCGCGACCAGCGCCACATCAGGCCGAGGATCGGAATGACCGGCCACAGACGCACCAGCGCCAGCACGGCGAAGCGCTTCAGAGAGAACGGCTCGTCGAGCGAGTACATCAGGAACAGCGCCGCGCTGCTTGCCGCCATCAGGCCCGACAGCGCGACCATCAGCAGGGCCAGGCGCAGGCCGGCGCTGCGGTTGTCTTGCGCGGTGACAGGGCGCGGTGGCGGAATCTGTGACAGGCTCGGTGGCAGCGCCTCGCTACTGGTCACG
>JANXZA010000192.1 GCA_025355745.1 Rhizobacter sp.
GTGCGGGCCTGGCTCGCCCACGCGCGCCGGCCCGACCTGATCGCCAGCGCGCTGTTCGACATGGACGATGGCGGCGGCCTGCACGCTGCCATCGTGCCGTCGGCCCTGCAACGCTATCGATCCGTCGCCGACTGGCTGGCCGACCCGCCCTTCGTCGTCGGTGCCGCGCAGGCCTGGACGCGCCGACTGTTTGATCGCTTCGGGCCGCTGCCGGCCGGCGTCGTCGCCGAAGACCTGATCATGGTGTTCCGCGCCATTGCCATGGCAGGCCTTGACGCTGACGCTGACGTTGACGCTGCAGGCGGCGCCATCACCCTGCCCGAGGCGCTGGTCGGCTATGGCCGCAGCGGCTTGTCGCGCCGGGTGCGCAACCGGCGCGCGCGAGATGTGGTCGAGCGGGTGCTGAAGAACAACCGGCACGCGCTGATCGAACACGAGCAGCTGCTGCGCGACGCGGCATCGGTGGGCCAGCTCGCCGTCGTGCAGGCCGCGTTCGATGCGAAGCTGCGGCGCGAACGTTTCATCCGCGATGTGTTCGCCGCGTCGGGGCGCGGTCGGAAGATGGCTGTGGCACTGCGCGCTGCCGGTGTGCCGATCGGAGTGCGGCTGCGCATGCTGTGCTACGTGGCATTGCCCGAGCTGTATGCGCCGTTCTTCTTCGTGAAACGATGGCTGGCGCGCCAGGATTGAGCCTTGCTCCCTCTCCCCAAAAGGGGCGAGGGGGTAAGGCACGCTTCAACCAAACCGCTTGCGCAGCCCGCTGCGCCAGCGCGCCAGCCTGAGCGCCATCGAATCGTCCGGCTCGGGCAGTTGCTGGGCCACCACCGGCTGGCCGCGGCGCAGGTAGAAGCGGTCGAAGGTCGATTGCGTCATGCCCCACTTGTTCAGGAACTGGCGCCGGCCGTCGTTCTTCTTCACCTTGCCGGTCGACTTGCATTGAAAGTGATAAACCAGCGAATCACCGACGCCGATGAAGTGCCGGCAGCCGGCTTCCCAAAGCTTCATCGAGAAGTCGTTGTCGCTGCTCATCCCCGGCGACAGCTCGGTGCTGTAGCCACCGCACATGAACCACCACTTGCGGTGCACCAGCGTCGGCGGCCAGGTGGCACCGTACCAGTCGCTGCGCTTCAGGCCCGGGGCGGCGGCGAGCAATGTGGCCTCGCGGAAGCTTTCAATCGAGTCGCCATGGTCGGCCACCACCACGCAGGGGTTGCCGCTGGCGCGCGGCTCGACCATCGTGCCCGACAGCATGAAGCGATCGCGCGGCATCGCAGCCGCCCGCGCCAGCAGCGCCGTGTCCCAGCCTGGCAGGCAGTACATGTCGTCGTTCATGTAGACGATCAGGTCGTGGTCGGCGAGCTGCGCGGCCTCGTTCACGGCCCAGCAGATGCCGACGTTGGTCTCGGAGAAGGTGGCGTCGAGCTGCTCGCTCATCACCCAGCCCCGGCTGCCATCACTGCCGTCGTTCACATGCACGATGATCTGGTGCGGGTGGGCCGAGTTCTGGCGGATGCTGCGCACGCACAGCCGCAGGTACTCGAGGTTGTTCCAGGTCGGGATGAGGATCGAGAACATCGCCGGCGCAACTATTCGATGGCGGTTTCGATCAAGCCTTCGCGCACAGCGTAGCGCACCAGCGCGGCGAGGTCGGGCACATCGAGCTTGAGCATCAGGCGGCTGCGGTAGGTGTCGACGGTTTTCGACGACAAGCTCAGCTGCGCGCCGATCGCCGCACTGCTGCGGCCATTGACGACCAGCAGCATCACCTCGCGCTCGCGCAGCGACAACGAAGACAGGCGGTCCTCGGCCGCGAAGCCGCCGACCAGGTCGCCGTTGAGCGCCTTCAATGCCGGGTCGAGGAAGCGGCCGCCCCGCTGCGCCGTGTCGATGGCCTGCAGCACGGTACTGGTGTGCGAGCCCTTGAGCACATAGCCGGCAGCACCCAGGCGCCAGGCTTCGGCCACATGGCGGGGCTGGCTCGACATCGTCAGCACCACCACGCGCGCCGTCACGCCGCGCTGCTGCAGGCGCGCCAGCAGGTCGAGGCCGGAGCGCCCTTCGAGGCCGAGGTCGAGCAGCACGATGCCGGGTGCGAGCCGCACGATGCCCTCCATCGCGGCCGGCACATCAGCGGCTTCACCGACCACGTCGTGGCCGTTTGCAGCGAACACCGCGCGCAGCCCCTCGCGCACCATGGCGTGGTCGTCGACCAGGAAGATTCGCGTCACGATCACCCTTCGTTGGCCGCCGGCTGGGCGCGGCCCGTCGCCAGATACGACACGATCGGCAACCCGTCGCCGGGCCGATCCTCCATCCAGACGTTCGGCGCGTCGCGTGCGGTCGGCTCGCCCGGCTCGCCCAGCCCCTGCTGCACGCTCGCATCGGCCCACTCGAAGCGCACGCAACTGCCCACACCGGGCAACGATTGAACCGAGACCAATGCGCCCACCGCGAGCGCGCGTTCGCGCATGCCCACCAGCCCGAGGTGGCCGGGCCGGGGCACGACGCGGTCGCGCTCGAAGCCGCAGCCGTCGTCCTTGATCTCGACCGTCAGCCCGCCGGCGTGGCCGTTCAAATGCACGCCGATGTGGTGCGGCGAGGCATGCCGCAACGCATTGCCGATGGCTTCCCGGGTGACCATGAAGGCTGCGTACTCGACCTCCGCAGGGTCGTGCCGATCGGCCGCGTTGCCTTCGCTCGTCAGCGCGATGCGCACCCGCTTCGGGTTGCGCCACAGGCTGCGGGTCTCGTTGTCGAGCGCCTTGTACAGGCCGCGCTCGTCGAGCAGCGGCGGGCGCAGCTCGACCAGTGCCTCGCGCACTTCGGCCACCGCCTTGTCGATCAGCATCGTCATCGGGCTTTCGTGCCAGGCGGCCGGGTCGCCATCGCGCGCATCGACGGCATCGAAGGCAAGCCGCAAGGCCGACAGCGTCTGGCCGAGCCGGTCGTGCAGGGTCTGCGCCAGGCGGCTCGTGATCTGCGCCTCCTGGTCAAGCAACTGGTGCGCCAGCGCACTGATCTCACGCGCCGAGCCGGCCTTGCTGGACTCGGCAGCGCGTTTTTCGGTCACGTCCTGCACCAGCGCCAGCGTGCGCACGAGGTGGCCGGCGGCGTCTCGCTCGGGCACCACCGTCCACTGGCACTGGCGATGGCTGCCGTCGCGCAGCGGGTGGCTGCGCAACACGGTGTAGGTCTTGTGTTGCACGTTGACACGCTCGATCATTTCCGCCACCTCGGCGGGTGTGAGTTCGGTCATGAAACCATCCCACGGGGCGCGGCCCACCACCTCTTCGGCCGAGCGGCCGAAGATCACCTCGCACTGGCGATTCCAGTACATCACGCGCTGCGCACTGTCGAACACCACCACACCGACCGGCAGCAAGTCGAGCAATTGCTGCAGGTGCGCTGCGTCCTCGGCGATCAGCGCCAGCATGTCCACCACCTCGAGCGGCTGTTGCTCGCCGATGCGCGCCTGTGGCAGGCCGCGCGCGATGCGCGGCGCATCGTCTTCCTTCAGCTGTGCAGAGACGGCGTCGAGGTAGCGCGTCAGCCCGGTCGTGCGGGCGGCGCCGTCGGCACGAAAACGCGCCGTCACCGCTTCCAGCAGCCCGGCATAGGGCCGCACGACGCGTCGCGCGAGCAGGTAGACGAGGACCGAGAACACCAGTGCCAGCGCCACGCCCCATCCAACGACGAGCCGCTGCAGCCGCCGCATCGGCTGGAGCGACGCGTCGAGGTCCTGCACCACCAGCACCTTCCAGCCCAGGCCTGATGCAGCATTGCGCGGGCGCATGTCGCTTTGCGCGATCAGCATGCGCGTGGCATCGGGCCCGAAGCGCATGCGGGCCACACCTGCACCCGGCGCGTTCGAAGCGCCCGACACGCTGGACGCGCCGGGCCCACCACCCGCAAGCGCCGCAAGCGCCGCAAGCGCGGCCGCATCGAGCTTCGGAAAGTCGTTGATGAGCGCCCTGCCGTCGCTCGCGAATACCGCCACCGACACCAGCGTGGCGTTGTCGGCATGCGTGAGCACTTCGTCGCGCTGAACCCGAAACCAGCCCAGGTCGAGCTCGGCGACCAGCAGGCCGCGCAGCCGGCCAGCCGCATCGTGCAGCGGCACGCCGATGTCGATGCCGAACTGCGGCGACGAATCGGCGGGGGCTGTCAGGCGCCGGGTGTCGCTGAGCCAGGCGCCGGTGGAGGCCAAGGTCGCGACCGGCCAGTCGGCCACCGCGCGGGGTGGCTGGCCGCTGCCAGCCGCGACCAGCACCTCCCCGGCCGGATTCGCGACTCCGATCGAACGATAGATCGGTGCCATCCGGCTCAGCCTGTCGAGCTCGGCGCGAACCTGGGCAGTCTTGTCCAACTCGGCCAGGCCGACGCTGCGCGTCATCTGCTGCAGTTCCTCGACGCGGCGCTCGAGCGCACGCGCAAAGCGCCCGCTGACGGCCTGCGCGGCATCGTCGGCCTGGGCTTCGGCAGCCGCTTCGAAGTGCGCCGTCAGCAGCCGATCGGTCAGCACCAGCATGGCGATCACCAGCACCGCCGCCAGCGCGGCGCAGGCCAACACGAGCTGCCATTGCAGCTGAATCGGGGAGCGCTTCATGAAGAAGCGCCGAAGTGCGGACGGGTGCATGGCCGCGCGACTGTACGCGCCGCCCCGCGTGCGTTCAAGGGCGGCCGAAGTTTCGTCCGCACGGCCGAGGTCATGGCCCGCTCGCCACATCGACCGAAAAGCTCACCTGGCCCGAGGCACTGGGCAGCAGCGCACCCGTCAACGTGAACTCGATCGCCCCGCTTGCGCCGGCCGCCGGGCTGGCCGTGACGTTGCACGCCGACAAGCCCGCCGCCAGCGGTGCCACGCAGGCGGCGCTGGCGAAGCGTGTGAACGCCGGCGTGGCGTCGTTGATGCGGATCGATGTGATCGCACCGCTGCCCTGGTTGGTGTAGGTGATGGTGTAGACGATGCGCCCGCCCGGCAGCGGGCTGGCGTTGTCCTGGCTCTTGACCAGCGCCAGCGCGGCGCCGCCGGCCCCACCCACCGTCGTCAGGTCGTCGTTAGTGAGGGTGACAGACAGCGGCGGGCTCGCATTGGTGTAGCTGAACACGGCCTGCAAGGTCGATGTGTTCTGAGCCCCGACCGCCGCGCCGCTCGGCACCGTGACCCGCACGATCACGCACACCGGTGTGCCGGCCGTCGTGGTGACCGGCGCGCTGACGACGCCCTCGCCGGCATCGAGCACGCCGTTGCAGTTCGCGTCGCGCATCAGGGTCTGGGCCCAGCCGGCGCTGTTGCTGGTGCTCAGGGTCACGCTGCCGCCACTGCCGGGCGTGAAGGTGTGGGCGTAGAACACGGTCTCGCCCGGTGCTGCGGTGCGCTGCTGCGGGCTCGTCAAGGTTTCGATGGCGACATCGGCAAAGTTCAGGTTCGCGGTGTTGCTGCCCGCCGTGTAGGTGAAGCTGAAGGCGTCGGCGTTGCGGTCGTAGCTGCCGGCGGGTGCGCCGCCGACCGAGCGGTACGCAGTGGCGTTGTCTTCGACCACGCGCAGCGAGTTGCCGCTCAAACCTGCCGTTATCCACAAGCGGTAGTTGCCGGCGGCGTCGGTGGTGGTGCTGTCGTAAGTCGTCGCGCCGGCGGCGTTGGTCAGGCGCACGGCGACCTGGCCGATGCCGACCTCGGTGCCGTCCTGCAGCGCGTTGTTCGGCGTGCCGCCACCGCTGCCGTTGTCGCGGAAGACGCGGCCGCTGACGAGGTTGCCGTTGAACAGGCCGAAGTTGAGATAGCGCAGGTCAACGGCTGCGACCACCACGTTGCGCCGCACCTGGTCGCCGGCTTCGGTGCCGGTCCAGGTGGCGGGGATGGCGGGCGTGACATCGGCCAGCGTTGCGTTGCCATTGATGACGATGAAGTATTCGCCCGGCGTCACGGCGCTGAACAGGTAGGCGCCGGTGGCCGGGTCCACCACCACGGCCTGCGAGGCCGGGCCGGCGGGTGCGCCGACTGCCACGAGCTTGGCGTAGAGCGTGAGCCCGGTGCCCGCTTCGCCGCCGTCCTTCTGCAGGTTGTGGTTCGGGTCGGCGTAGACAAAGCCTTCGATCTGCACGCCACTCGGTGCGTTCACCGTCAACACCGCCGTGTTGCTCGCCGCGCCGGCCGCGCCGGTCTCGAAGCTGGCCACACCGCCCGAAGTGTTGCTGTAGACGCCAGCCGCCGCGCTGCTAACGGCCACACTGAGCGTACAGCTCTGGGTTGCCGCCAGGCTGCCGCCGGCGAGGCTGATGCTGGCGGCGCCGGCCGTGGCGCTGAACGTGCCGCCGCAGCCGTTCACCGCGCCCGGCGGGGTCGCCACATTCAGACCGGCCGGGAAGGTATCGGTGAAGGCCAGCGCGCTCAGCGGAATCGGGTTCGGGTTCGTGATCACCAGGCTCAGGGTCGATGCGCCGCCCACCAGCACGGTGCTCGGCGTGAACGACTTCGCAATCGTCGGCCGCACCAGCACTTGCAGGTTGGCTGCGGCGGCATTGCCGCCAGGCGCATTGGCACTGCTGACGCTGAAGGCCGGGTTCGTCAGCAGCACCGGCACGGCCGAGTTGCTCGTCACGTTGACGTCGATCATGCAGCTCACACCCGCCGGGATGGTGCCGTTCGAGAGCGTCAGCGAGCTCGCCCCGCTGGCGCCGCTGATCGTGCCGGTGCAGCCTGCGGCGATGCTGGCGGCGTTGAACGCAGCGCTGCCGGTGTTCGACAGCGTGGCGGGATAGGTGTCGCTGAAGGCCGCGCCGGTGATGGCGACCGCATTCGGGTTGGTGATCGTGACGCGCAGCAGCGAGTTGTCGCCGGTCAGGATGACGGCAGGCGTGAAGGTCTTCGAGACGCCGGGCGCCTGCAGCGCTGCCGTGACGGTCAGCGTGGCGCCTGAGGACGCGCCCGCGCTGGCGTTCGCCGTGCTCACCGCGCCGCTGTTGTTGACATAGCTGCCGGCCGCTGCGCTCGTCACGTTGACCGTGATGTCGCAACTGCCGCCGGCCGGCACACTGCCCGCGCTCAAGGCCAGCGATGCACCGCCGGCTGCGGCCGTGACCGTGCCGCTGCACCCTGCGCCGCTGATCGCACCGTTGGGTGAGCCGGTGTTCACCAGACCACCCGGGTAGGCATCGGTGAAGGCCGCGCCGGTGACGGCCACCGCGTTCGGGTTCGTCAAGGTGATCTTCAGCACCGAGGCCGCGTTGACCGCGACCGACGTCGGCGTGAACGACTTCAGCACCGCCAGGCGGCCCAGCACGGTGAGCGTGCCGGAGCCTGCCGTGCCGGGCGGCGCTTCGGCACTCGTGACCGGCCCGCTGCTGTTCAGATAGGTGCCGGCACTGGCACTGGTGACGTTGACGCTGATGTCGCAAGTGCCGTTCGCCGGCAGGTTGCCGCCGCTCAGCGCCAGCGAATTGCCATTCGCCGCCGCCGTGACGGTGCCTGCGCAGCCCGCGCTGCCACTGATCGCGCCGCCCGGCGCCGCGGTGTTGACCAATGCGGCAGGGTAGTTGTCGGTGAAGGCCACGCTGGTGAGCGCGAAGCCGTTCAGGTTGACCAGGGTGATCTTCAGCACCGTGCTGCCATTGGTGCCGATCGAGTTCGGCGTGAAGACCTTCGTCACCTGCGGTGCCGGCGGCGGCGCGACGGCGGTGACCGTCAGCGTCGCGCCCGCAGACGCGCCCGCGCCGGCATTGACAGTTGTCACCGCGCCGCTGTTGTTGACATAGCTGCCGGCGGATGCGCTCGTCACGTTGACGGTGATGTCACAACTGCCACCGGCCGGCACGCTGGCCGCGCTCAAGGCCAGCGATGCACCGCCCGCTGCGGCCGTGACCGTGCCACTGCACCCTGCGCCGTTGATTGCGCCGTTGGGTGCGCCGGTGTTCACCAGGCCGCCCGGGTAGCTGTCGGTGAAGGCTGCGCCCGTGATCGCCACCGCGTTCGGGTTCGTCAACGTGATCTTCAGCACCGAGGTCGCGTTGGTCGCGACCGTTGTCGGCGTGAAGGCTTTGAGCACCGTGATGTGGCTGAGCACCACCAGCCCGCCGTTCACGGACCCGCTCGTACCGGCGTTCGTCGTCGTCACCGCGCCGGTGCTGTTGACGTAAGTGTTGGCCGTCGCGCTGCTGACGTTGACGGTGATGTCGCAACTGCCGCTCGCCGGCACATTGCCCGCACTCAGCGCCAGCGAGCCGCCGTTCGCCGCCGCCGTGACCGTGCCGCTGCAACCCGCACCACTGATGGCGCCGGCCGGTGCGGCGGTGTTGAGCATCGACGCCGGGTAGGTGTCGGTGAAGGCCGCGCCGGTGACCGCGAATGCGTTCGGGTTGGTCAGCGTGATCTTGAGCTGGGTGCCGTCGCCGGTGCCGATCGAGTTGGGCGTGAAGACCTTGACGACGCTGAGCGGAACTGTTGCCGCCGTAACCGTCAAAGTCGCGCCGGACGATGCGCCCGCGCCGGCATTCGCGGTCGTCACCGCGCCGCTGTTGTTCACGTAGCTGCCGGCTGATGCACTCGTCACGTTCACCGTGATGTCGCAACTGCCGCTGGCCGGCAGATTGCCCGCGCTCAAGGCCAGCGACGCACCGCCTGCCGCCGCCGTGACAGTGCCGCTGCACCCTGCACCGCTGATCGCACCGGCCGGGCTGCCTGTGTTGACCAGGCCGGCGGGGTAGGTGTCGGTGAAGGCCGCACTGGTGACGGCCACTGCATTCGGGTTCGTCAGCGTGATCTTCAGCACCGAGGTGCTGCCCGCCACCACCGAGGTCGGCGTGAAGGCTTTGAGCACGGTGACATGGCTGAGCACCACCAGCGTGCCGTTGACCGACGAACTGGTACCGGCATTCGTCGTCGTCACCGCGCCCGTGCTGTTGACGTAAGTGTTCGCCGCCGCACTCGTCACGTTCACCGTGATGTCGCAACTGCCGCTGGCCGGCACATTGCCCGCGCTCAGCGCCAGTGAACTGCCGTTCGCTGCGGCCGTGACCGTGCCGCTGCAACCTGCACCGCTGATCGCGCTCGACGGTGCGGCGGTGTTGAACATCGAGAACGGGTAGGTGTCGGTGAAGGCTGCGCCGGTCACGGCCGTGGCGTTCGGGTTCTGCAAGGTGATCTTCAACACGGTCGTGTCGTTGGTACCCACCGAGCCCGGTGTGAAGACCTTGCTCACCGTCAGCGGTGCCGGCCCGCTGACCACGCTGAGCGTGCCGATGGCCGCCGCGCCGGTGCCGACGTTGCTGGTGGCGACCGGGCCGCTGCTGTTGTTGTAGGTGGCAGCACTCGCGCTGCTCACGTTCACCGTGATGTCGCAACTGCCGCCCGCCGGAACCACGCCGGCGCTCAGTGCCAGCGAGGTGCCGTTCGCCGCCGCCGTGACCGTGCCGCTGCAACCGGCGCCACTGATGGCACTGGCCGGCGCGGCGGTGTTGACCAGGCCGGCCGGGTAGGTGTCGGTGAAGGCCACGCCGGCCAGCGCCGTCGATGTGTTCGCGTTCGTGACGGTGATCTTCAGCACCGAGGTGCCGCCCACCGACACCGCCGCCGGGGCGAAGCCCTTC
>JANXZA010000224.1 GCA_025355745.1 Rhizobacter sp.
GTCGGCCGGCAAGGCGGGCGCGGGGCGCTCGAGCGCATCGCCGCCGTTGAACGTGATGGCCGCTTCAACCCCCGCGCGCTGCGCATTGCGGCGCGCGAAGTCGACCATCCGGAACGACACGTCGCTGGCGAAGATCGGCACCGCGCTGGAATGAATGCGCGCCTGCGCGTGGCTGCGCAGGCGTTGCAGGTCGGCGCGCAGTGGCTCGCTGACGAAGGGCAGCAGGCGCTCGAAGGCGAAGCGCCGCCTCAGCCCCGGCGCGATGCCGCAGGCGATCTGCGCGGCTTCGATGGCGATGGTGCCGGAGCCGCAGCACGGGTCGTGCAGGGCGCCGCCGTGCTCGGGCATGCCGCGCCAGCCGGCGGCGGCGAGCATCGCGGCGGCGAGCGTTTCCTTCAGCGGTGCGTCGCCCTTGTCCTCGCGCCAGCCGCGCTTGAAGAGCGACTCTCCGGAGCTGTCCACGTACAGCGTGGCCTCGTGTTCGCCCAGGTGCAGCACGAGTTGCAGATCGGGGTGGCGCGTGTCCACGCTCGGCCGCTCGCCGGTGGCCTCGCGCAGCACATCGCAGACGGCATCTTTCACGCGCAGCGCTGCGAAGTTCAGGCTGCGCAGCGGGCTGCGGTGTGCGGTGGTGTCGACGCGCAAGGTGTGCGCGGGCGTGATCCACTGCGCCCATTCGACCGTGCGCGCGAGTTCGTACACGTCGTTCTCGTCGCGGTACGAGCCGTGCGCCACTTCCATCAGCACGCGCTGTGCGAGCCGGCTTTCGAGGTTCAGGGTCATCACCTCGATCGGCTCGCCTTCCAGCGCCACGCCGCCACGCGCCTCGTGAACGCGCCGCTTCGGCAGGATGCGCTGCACCTCCTCGGCGAGCAGCGCTTCGACACCGGCCGCGCAGGGCAGAAACAACGGAAGTGTCATGACCACCCCTCGCCCGCGGGGTGCCGCGGCCGATCCCCCGGAGGGATGCGACCCGGCTTGGCTGGGCCACGAAGGGGCCCCTGCGTGGCCCTTGCCCGGCGCTCGGATCGCACGGCCTACATCGCCTTGCGCAGCTGCGTCGGCGCGATCTTCAGCGCCTCGCGGTACTTGGCCACGGTGCGGCGCGCGACCTGGATGCCCTGCTCGTCGAGCATCTGCGAAATCTGGCTGTCGCTCAGAGGCTTGGCAGGGTTCTCGGCCGCGACGATCTGCTTGATCAGCGCGCGCACGGCGGTGCTCGACGCGTTGCCGCCGGTCTCGGTGTTCAGCGACGAGCCGAAGAAGTACTTCAGTTCGAAGGTGCCGAAGGGCGTGGCCATGTACTTGGCGGTGGTGACGCGCGAGATCGTCGATTCATGCAGGCCGAGTTCATCCGCGATCTCGCGCAGCACCAGCGGCTTCATCGCGATGGCGCCGTGGGTGAAGAAGTTTTTCTGGCGCCCGACGATGGCCTGCGAGACGCGCTGGATCGTGTCGAAGCGCTGCAGGATGTTCTTCATGAACCAGCGCGCTTCCTGCAGCCGTGAGGTCAGGCCAGCGGCCGAGCCGTTGGCGGCGCCCGCGCCCGAACTTGAGCCCGCGCCGCCCGCGCCGCGCTGCTGGCGGATCGCGCTGGCGTACAGGTCGTTGATGCGCAGCTTGGGCATAACGTCCGGGTTGAGCACCACCTTCCAGCCCCGGCCGGCCTTGTGCACGATCACGTCGGGGATCACGATGTTGGCCTCGGCGCGTGCGAACTGGCGCGCCGGCTTGGGCTCGAGCGCGACGATCAGCGCCTGCGCCTTGCGCAGCAGGTCTTCATCGGCGCCAGTCGCGGCCATCAGCTTTTTCAGGTCGCGGCGCGCCAGCAGTTCGAGGTGAGTCTTGCAGACGATGATGGCGATGGCCTGGGCTTCGCTGCGCGGCTGCTTGCGCAGTTGCAGCGTCAGGCACTCGGCCAGGTCGCGCGCGCCGACGCCGGTCGGCTCCATGCTCTGCAACCAGTGCCGGGCGCAGCGCAGGCGGTCGAGCAGCTCGTCGCGTTGCTCTGTGAACTTGTCATCGGCTTCATCACCGCTGCCGACGAGTTGCTCGGCGATGTTTTCGAGTTCATCGTCGAGGTAGCCGTCGTCGTTCAGCGACTCGATCAGCACCATCACGGCGGCCGCGTCGAGCGCCGACAACCGCAGGCTCGACAACTGCTCGCGCAGGTGGTCTTGCAGGCTGGGCATCGCGGCGTCGCGGTCCTGGCCATCGAACTCGTCGGCGTCGTTGTTGGTACTGCTCTTGCCGGGGGTCTCGCGGATGCCGTCGAAGTCTTCGCGCTCGGTGCCGTTCTCCCAGTCGTCGCGCTCGGTGCCACCGAAGTCGGCAGCGTCGAGCGGCGCGGCTTCATCGCCGCCGCCGCTGTCGGCGCTGGGCTCGGCGGCACGTTCGGTCTCGCGTTCGCCGGCGCGTTCAGCCGGCGACAGGCGCTCGACCAGCGGCTCGAACGCCGGCGCGCCTTCGTCATTGGTCTCGAGGAACGGGTTCTGCTCCAGCATCTGCTCGACCTCTTGATGAAGTTCGAGCGTCGAGAGTTGCAGCAGCCGAATCGACTGCTGCAGCTGGGGCGTCAGCGCGAGGTGCTGCGAGAGCCGGAATTGCAGCGTGGGCTTCATGACTGCACTCGGGATGGCGCGAGCGGGCCCAGCGCCGGGCAAGGGCCACGCAGGGGCCCCTTCGTGGCCCAGCCAAGCGGGCCGCTCGCTGGCGTGATTCGTCCACTGGACGAATCAAGTCCGCGCTCGCCCCCTCGGGGGATCGGCCGGCGTACTCGACGGGCGAGGGGCTCCATCACATGCGGAAATGTTCGCCGAGGTAGACCTTGCGCACGTCGGCGTTGTCCACGATCGCGGTCGGCGTGCCTTCGGCGAGCACGCGGCCTTCGCTGATGATGTAGGCGCGGTCGCAGATGCCGAGCGTTTCGCGCACGTTGTGGTCGGTGATCAACACCCCGATGCCGCGGCGCTTCAGGAAGCTGATGATGCGCTGGATCTCGATCACCGCGATCGGGTCGACGCCGGCGAACGGCTCGTCGAGCAGGATGAAGCGCGGCTGCGTTGCCAGCGCCCGCGCGATCTCGACGCGCCGCCTTTCGCCGCCCGACAAGGCCGGGGCCGGCGAGTCGCGCAGCTTGTCGATCGACAGGTCGTGCAGCAGGCCGTCGAGCAATTGCTCGATCAGTGCCGGCTTCAGTGCCTTGCCGTCTGCGCCGATCTGCAGTTCAAGCACGGCGCGCACGTTCTCCTCGACCGTCAGCTTGCGGAAGATCGAAGCCTCCTGCGGCAGGTAAGACAGGCCGAGCCGCGAACGCTGGTGGATCGGCAGGCGCTCGACGCGTTGCCCTTCGATCGTGATCGTGCCGGCGTCGGCGCGCACCAGGCCGACGATCATGTAGAAGCTCGTCGTCTTGCCGGCGCCGTTCGGCCCGAGCAGGCCGACCACCTCGCCGCTGTCGACGGCCAGGTGCACATCCTTCACGACCATGCGCGCGCCGTAAGACTTGCGCAGCCCGGTGGCTTCGAGGCGGTGGCGGGCCGCGCCCGGCGCGGGGCCCATCTCAGACCCTAGCGCAGACCCGAGCGCAGGCCCAAGCGCCGGCCCGAGCGCAGGCCCAGGCATCGCCGTGGCCAGCGTCAACGCCTGTCCCCGGCCGGTTCGCTTGCGGGCCGAGCGCTGCCCAGCGTCGGGCTGAGCTTGAGGGCGGGCGCCGCTGCGCTGGAAGCGGCGTCGGCGGCCTCGGCGGCAGCAGCCGAGCCTTCCCGCGGCGTCAGCACAGCGCGCACCCGCCCGCCCGGGTTGGCCGCAGTGGTCGCGGCCCCGCCGGAGACGCTGAAGACCTCGGTCGTGGCGTCGTAGGTGACGAGGTTGCCGGTGATCTCGTCGGCCACCGCAACCCCGCGCAGGCGCCGCACGGCGGCGTTGCTGATGAACTTGATCACGTCGGCCCGGCCGTCGTATTCGAGCCGCTCGGCCTGGCCGTCGATGTACTCGTCAACGCCGTCGCGCTTCTGGCGGAATGTGGCCGGCCGGCCGGGGGCACCGAAGGCGGTGGCGGTGTCGTAGCCGGCGGGCGTCTGGCGCACTTCGATGCGCGCGGCGCGAATCACCATCGTGCCCTTGCTCACCACCACGTTGCCGGAGAACACGACCGTCTGGTTCTGCAGATCGACGCGGCCGCTCTGGTCGGCTTCGACGTTCAGCGGCTTCAGGCGGTCACCGCGCTCGGCGTAGCTCGGCAGCGTCAAGCCGATGGACAGAATGGCCGCGACACCGGATGAGAGGAGTTTTTTCATAGAGGCACGGAACTTGCAGGCATTCTAGCCTGGCGTTTCGTGCCTGCCGACAGCAAAACCGTGGGGTCTGCTAACAAACCCTCAACTCGCGCTACATACTTTCAAGTACGTAGGGGCTGAGCGTCTTCGGTCTGCCAACAAAGTTTCAAGAAGCCCCGTGAGTGGCGAGGCCCACCTTGTGTGCGTTGACCCGCTCCCATCATTCATAGGAGAAATGGCCCAATGTGGATGGCAGAGGAAGCCCCCGCGCAAGGCCATTCCGCCGCAGAAGCTGAGGCTGGCAAGCATCTTGCGAGACCGCATGACTGTTCGGCCGAGCGCCCGACGCGGAATCGTGATTGAAGTTGCCCGAAATCGTGCAGGTAACAAAGTCTCAAGCCCGGGGCGAGCCGAGGGCGGGTAAGGCAGTTGTCGGTGAACGATCATATGCCGCATGGCGAAACGCGACGATTCCGTTCGAGACCATCGTCGCAAGTGAGCGCGGCCCCGGTGAAGTCCGCGCTTCATCGCTCCTAGTCGAAGAACAGCATCAGTCCGAAGTGTTCGTTGGCATAGCCGGCCGGCTTCCCGTTGGAAAGTAACGTTATGCCGCTACGGAGAAGGCGCTCCTTGAGCGCCTTGGCTTTGGCCGGCGTCGTGACCAGCGGGAAGCAGACGGTCCCGAAGACGGCCTTCACGTAGTCACCGATCTCACTTGCAACGGCGCGAACAAGCGGTTCGGATCGCACATGGCTTACGTCGCAGATCGCTAGAAGCGCTAGGTAGTAGGTTTCGAAATCCAATTGCACCTCGGCCCGCCGCAGTTCCAGTAGTAGTGCTGTTAGGCCCAGATCGCGATCCCGGTCAGCGCCCAGTACCCAGTCCACAAGTTCGCCGAATCGCTTCTTGGTCCCGACACGCCCGGCTTTCCGGCGCGGCGCCCCTCGCGCAGTCACGCTGCCTTCTGCCTTCTTGAGTTCGATCAACGACAACGGTTCGGGCTGAAGCAGCCTCCAGAACGGTTCCTTCAGGGTCTGCCGCGCGGCCGGGCTTAGCTTGTGCATGAGTCGAGTCCATCGGGCCGCTACAGAGTCAACTTTCCGCTCGCGCCGGACGACTGCGGGCTCCCCCATTTTTATCATCCGGTCAACGACGTGGGGCCGTCGCAAGTAGTCGAAGGTGTCGCCCTCTGCCTCGGTCAATGTCCTCTCCAGTTGGTAGGCGTTGGCTGCCCCGAGGTCCTCCATGCAGGCGAAGACAAGCGCTCTGGTCTGCCAAATCTCGACTCTGCGTTTGACCAATCGCATGGTCATGCGCGACGCGATATCGTTTCCCCCCAGGAGGTGGACGACAACTCCGTCGGGCGATCCGCGAACCAGGTTTCGGAACATTTTTGGGATGGTTTTTCGATACGGAACCGACGTTAGCGCACCTCACCCGGCGTCGGTAATCTTTGAACCACTATGTCAGCGACCAACCGTGACCAGCCGGAACCGATGAACGAGGTTGCATCCTCTGAGGACGCGGCGACGCGCAGGGGCATGCTCCAAAAGCACTTTGCGGCCCATGGCCCGCTTCTCGGCGGGCGTGCGCTCTGGACGGCGCTCGGCTACCCGTCAGGGGAAGCGTTTCGGCAATCTAGGCGCCGTGGCCGAGTTGCCGTGCCGACGCACTCGGTCGCAGGACGGCGCGGCGTGTTCAGCTTCACGCAGGACGTGGTCGACTGGCTGGTTGCCATCGAAGCTCCGACGCAATCGCTTCCGACGGAAACGGCCTCAGGCCAGAAGGAGGGAGAGATGTAGCCGCCGATTCGCGTCCGCAGGTTTCGAGCTACAAACAGAAAAGCGCCTAGCAGCGTCAACTGCCAGGCGCCTCTCGAAATGCGCTCAGATTTCCCGTCTGTGCTTTCGAGTCTCTTCCGGGCGTAGGTGGCTGTCAAGGCCCGATCGATTCAGTTTGACTACCGCCGCCGGCGGCTGATCAGAC
>JANXZA010000225.1 GCA_025355745.1 Rhizobacter sp.
TTGAACGCCACCGGCCCCGCTGCCGCTCGACACGGTGCCGCCAAGAGCGCGTCGACCTTCGCTGAGCGGCAGCGCCCACTGACTGACTAACATTTGCCCTCGGCGGCGCGCCAGCGCCGACACCAACTGAGCTTGAAAGGCCTTTGCACGGTGGTTGCGAGGAGCGTGTGTTGCTTGTTCATGCGAATTGCCAAGGACGTTTGCGAGCGCGAATGGAAGGCGAACTGCTCCGGCCTAGCGCGAAACGTAGGCATTGCTCTTACGTGCGGCACAGCCGATGCAGACAGGCACTGAAGCGCGTGCCCAGACAGCTCTGGAGCAACGGTGCGATGCATGAGCTTCACCGACATGTTCCCTGTGACGCCTAACGTTTGACTTAAGCGGCGTGCCGAAGGCACGTCCGCTTGAAGGAAGGGTTAGGCGTCACGCTTTCGCGCATGCTAAAGAGCACGAACAAGAAGCGCTCCGCCCAACGCGAATAGGCAAATGTACGTGCCAAGCGCGCCCCAAAAGCGGAGTGGGTGCCGCTCGGAGACGCTGGCGATGCGAAACATTCCCGCGGCATGGGCAAAGCGGCTTACGGTCGCGAGCACCGCAACACTGACCAAGTAGACGCTCGGGCTCAGTTGGGTTGAATTCATGTACAGAAACAGAGCAACAAAGAGCGGTATGTACTCGGCTGCATTGCCATGAGCACGAATAGCCTTGGTTACCTCTGCCTCAGTGACCTCGGTAAACTTGCGCCTCTTGAGCCTCATGCGCGAAACATTGAAGCTGAGAGCGGCAAACAGCAGAACTAAGGCAGCCGAACAAAGGAGGAGGGTATTCATGACCGATTGTGCTTTACGTGCTTCTTGTGACGCCTAACGAATGCAAGCTAAGCGGCTCCCCGGCACCGTGGCGGAGCCACGTGCCTGGGCAGTCCGCTTGAGCGAAAGGTTAGGCCTCAGCGCCATGCGGTTGCAAAAGCTATTCAATCCGCTCCCAACGGATAACAGCAACGACCTCTTGACCGGTGATAAGGCTCTTGAAGGGATCAGATGTTCCTGTCAACGACCTACCGTCGACTTCGATGTTGATTGTTCTCTTGGTTCCATTCCAGGACTGAATGCTTGAGTCTTCGATCGAGATGACCAGCTTTGCCCCATCCAGTCGATAGGTTCCGCTGTACGCTGACATGGAACTCAGTAGCGCTGCACGCTCAGCTTCACTTGCGTTTGATGTCTGTGGCGGCTTGCGGTCAGTTGCGTATTGCATGCCCATCATGCGACCACCTGCGGTGAACATGAAGGTGCCGGTAGGTCGATCTCCGAAAGGGCGTACCACCTTTCCTGAGGCGATCTCGCGGGTCTCAACGCTCGTGACCCTCCATACACCCACTAGAGAAGCCGGCGCAACCTGAGCAAAGGCTGGCGCAATACCGAGCAAGAGGGAGAGGATGAGGCGTGTTACGTAGAGCATTCGTGTCTCCGATCTTGAAAAGACCCAATGGCACTGCGCTGATAAGTGGATCTGAGGCCTAACATTTGAGTTAAGCGGCGGCGAAGCCGTCCGCTTGAACGAAGGGTTGGGTGTCACCGCCCGTGGAAAAGCGAGGTAAGGCCTGAACGCCACCGACTCCGCTGCCGCTCGACACGGTGCCGGGAAGAGCGCGTCGACCTTCGCTGAGCGGCAGCGCCCACTGACTGAATAAAATTTGTCCTCGGCGGCGCGCCAGCGCCGGCGCCAACTGAGCTTGAAAGGCCTTTGCGCGGTGATGATGGAAGCCGCATGTTGCTTTCCATCGCGGATTGCCAACGACGGCTGCAATTGCTGAAAAGGCAGGCCGCGCTGGCCTTGAACGAAGTGCACGAACTGCTCTGGCATGCGGCTCAACTATTGCAGACAAGCACCTAGCCACTGGCCTTGACCGCCGCAGTGCATTTGCAAGATACAAGAGACTCACAGGCGGGTTCCTTGTGACGCCCAACGTTTGACATAAGCGGCAGGTGAAGGGCGCAGCCCTTTGACTGTCCGCTTGATGGAAGGGTTAGCGCGCTCGCTGTGTTGGCACTCAGTGTGCCCTTGAACGCTACTTGACGCCAGTGCAGCAGAGCGCAACACGACCGAGTGCATTGCCTTGGCCTGCGTTACGAACTGACGTGACCTGTGATCTTCCGGGCGCTTTGCCGACCGACCGCCAACGCTTGGACGCGGCGCTTGCGAAGCTGGGGCAGCGCCGGAAACATTGAGAAGCGGCAGAGCCAGCAGCCAACCCGGAGCAGGGGAAATACCGTAGTTTCCCGAAGACGATAGGACCACGTGCCTTGCCGAAGCTGGGAGACCTCTGGTGTTGCCGAAGCAAGATGAAGCAAGTTGCATTGGGCCATTCTCACGAAGCAAGACATGCGCGCTAACGTTTGAGTTAAGCGGCGGCGAAGCCGTCCGCTTGAACGAAGGGTTGGGCGTCACCGATGGTGGAAAAGCGAGGTAAGGCCTGAACGCCACTGACTCCGCTGCCGCTCGACACGGTGCCGGGAAGAGCGCGCCGACCTTCGCTGAGCGGCAGCGCCTACGGACTGACTAACATTTGCCTTCGGCGGCGCGCCAGCGCCGACGCCAAATGAGCTTGAAAGGTCATTGCACGGTGGTTCCTAAGGCCACGTGTTGCTCGCTCGGGCGATTTGCCACTGAACGCGGCAACCGCGGCGAAGGCGGACCGAACTGGCCTCGAACGAAGGGGATGAGTTGCTCTTACCTGCGGCTCAGCCAATGCAGGCAAGCACCGAACCACCGGGCAAGATCGCCTCAGTGAAATTGGCCCGATACGTGTGATTCACAGACGGGTTCCTTGTGACGCCCAACGTTTGACATAAGCGGCAGGTGAAGGGCGCAGCCCTTTGACTGTCCGCTTGATGGAAGGGTTAGCGCGCTCGCTGGATTGGCACTCAGTGTGCCCTTGAACGCTACTTGACGCCAGTGCAGCAGAGCGCAACACGACCG
>JANXZA010000258.1 GCA_025355745.1 Rhizobacter sp.
GCATCGGGCGTGCCGCCGGCCAGCCCCTTGTCGACGGTGTACGACTTGCAGCTGGCGCCCATGCGGGCCTTCAGCAGCGGCATGTGGGTGTCGCGGTAATAGGCGTGGTCGAACCGCGCGCCGGGGGTGTTCGGGTACATCACGCTGACCTTGATCATGGCTTTTCTCCGCTGTGGGGGTTGGTAAGAGCATGGCCAGAATAGGAGAATGCGCAGCCCCGGACAAGCTCGATTGCGAGCACGCCACGAACAAAGTTCAAGCGCCTGTCGAAGCCCGCCCCGCTCGAACGTCATTGTCGGGATGGGGCATGTCGCCGCATCTTCAAGCCAGGCGCATCACAGCGCGCACCAGGAGCACTTGATGAAATACCTGTTGACGATCCACACCAGCGAAATCGAAGAAGCCACGATGCCCGCCGCCGAAGTGGGCGCGGTGATGCAGGCCTACGGCGCCTACACCGACGCGCTGATCAAGGCCGGCGTGATGAAGGACGCGAACCGGCTGCGGCCGAGCACCGACGCCACCTCGGTGCGTGTGCGCGGCGGCAGGACCGAGGTGCTGAACGGGCCGTATGCCGAGACCCGCGAGCAGCTCGGCGGCTACTACCTGATCGACGTGCCCGACCTCGACGCCGCGTTGTCATGGGCGGCGCGCTGCCCGAGTTCGAGCCACGGCACGATCGAGGTGCGGCCGATCTGGGAGATGTGAAAAGGCGCGGTGAAAAGCGCGGTGCCGAGCGCGCTGGCGATCGCGATGAAGAGCGATGTGCCGAGCGCCATGAACCACCGCGCCGCGGCCGCCGCCGAAGCCTCAGCGCGCCGCAGCTACGGCAAGCTCGTCGCCTTCCTGTCGGCGCGCACGCGCGATGTGGCGGCGGCCGAAGACGCCCTCTCGGCCGCGTTCGAAGCCGCCCTGCGAGATTGGCCCGAACACGGCGTGCCCGACAACCCCGAAGCCTGGTTGATGACGGCCGCCCGGCGCCAGCTGATCGACGCCGCGCGGCGCCGCAAGACCCGCGACGATGCCAGCGCCGACCTGCTGTTGCTGGCCGACATCTCGACCCACGCCGTTGCCGACGCGAGTTCGGAACAAAGCGCGCGCCGCGCCATCCCCGACGACCGCCTGCTGCTGATGTTCGCGTGCGCGCATCCGGCCATCGAGCGCGGCGTGCGCGCGCCGCTGATGTTGCAGACCATCCTCGGCTTCGACGCGGCGACGATCGCATCGGCCTTCCTCGTCGCGCCGGCCACGATGGGCCAGCGGCTGGTGCGCGCGAAGGCCAAGATCAAGCAGGCCGGCATCCCGTTTCGCCTGCCCGACCACGACGACCTGGCCGAGCGGCTCGGCGCCGTGCTCGAAGCCATCTACGCCGCCTTCACCGAAGGCTGGTCCGACCCGGCCGGCACCGAGGCGCGGCGCCGCAACCTCACCGACGAAGGCATCTGGCTCGGCCAGCTGATCGCGGTGCTGCTGCCCGACGAACCCGAGGCGCTCGGCCTGCTCGCGCTGATGCTGCACGCCCGGGCCCGGCGCGACGCGCGGCGTGATGCGCAGGGCGGCTACGTGGCGCTGGCCGATCAGGACCCGGCGCGCTGGGACACGCGTCTCATCGACGAAGCCGAGGCGCTGCTGCTGCGTGCCAGCGCCATGGGCGTGATCGGGCGCTATCAGCTCGAAGCGGCAGTCCAGTCGGCGCATGTGATCCGGCGCCGCACCGGCCACGCCGACTGGCCCGCCATCGTCCAGCTCTACGACGCGCTCGCGGCGCTGACGGGCTCGCCGGTGGTCGAGATCAACCGCGCGGTCGCCGTCGCCGAAACCTGCGGCGCGGCCGCTGGCCTGGCGGTGCTGGACGGCGTGGCGGGCGATGCGCGGCTGACCGACTATCAACCGTACTGGGCCGCGCGGGCGGGCTTGTTGGCGCGCGTCGGTGCAGTGGCGGAAGCGGACGCCGCGTATGCGCTGGCGATCGGCTTGGAGGCCGATCCGGCGGTGCGGATTTTCTTGTTGCAGCGGCGTGAAGCGCTCACAAGAGAGGATTGCTGATGGCCCGCCGAACGCCAGCCTGCTCGTGCACAGCCGCTGAGCCGCTGAGCCGCACAGCCGCCGCGCTGTTACGACGCGTTGTCAGCGGGCGGCGCCGTCAGCACCTGGCCGTCTTTCACCGGCAGTGTCGGGCCTGGCTTGAACGAGGTGCGAACGACACCCTCCTTGCCATCGAGGCGATACGTGACGTTGTAGCCGACCAGCTTTTGCGACCTTTCATTCACCGACCTGCAGCGGTGCTCGGTCGTCGTCACAACATCTTTCTCTTGCATGTTTTTCTGAACCTGGTTGCCTGCATAGCCGCCGGCGGCCGCTCCGGCGACGGTGGCCAGCGTCTTGCCATTGCCGCCACCGATGGCGCTTCCCAACAGGCCGCCCGCCACGCCGCCCACCACGCTGCCGGCGATTCGGCGTTCATCCTTGACGGCCGCCTGATGCTTGACCTGAACGTCTTCGCAGCGCTCATGCGGCTTGACCACGGTCTCGACGATTTCCTTCACCGCGACCACCGTGGCAAATGTCGGCTTCGTCATGGCCTTGTAGCCCGTGACCGCGCCGGCGCCCAGCACGACCATGGCAATGCCACCGACTGCCATGCCCTTGATCATTGATTTTTCCATGTCGTTCAACCCTGTTTTCTGTTCATGTCATTTCGCCGGCCATGGCATCGGGGTTCGGAGGCCCGTTGCGATGCCAGGTTCCGAGCCTGTTCGCCAGCGGTTGAACCCGCATCGATTCTCGGGTTGTGATGCCGCCGAGCTTGTAAGCGCAGACCTTTGCGCCACGTCGGACCATCGGCGCTGGCCACAGCCAGACCTCGCACAACGCAAACGGGGCATTGAGCTTAAATGCCCGATGCCCTGCCCGATACCCTGCCCGATACCCCACCGGGCGAGACCGAAGCCGCTCGATTCGCGGGCTTACTTGCCGATCTTGTCGCTGGCGGCCTCGGCCTTGGTGTTGTGCCCCGATGCCTTTGCCTTGTGCGCCTTGGCCTTGGCCTTGTGCATCGACTTCTTCGGCTCGCTCACCACGGCAGCCTGCACCGTCTCCTTGCCTTCCTTCGCCTTCTCGGCGACTGCCTTGCCGCTTTCCTTCACGGCGGTACCGGTCTGCGCGAACGCGCTGCCGCTCAAGATGCCGCCAGTCAGCGCGACGATGGCCATGGCCGACAGGAGGTTGAATTTCTGCACGATGTTGGTTCCTTGTGGGTGGACCGGGCGATCCGGCGGAGTAGACCGCAGCCGAAGTGCGGCCGCGCACCACCTAAACGCCAGCGCATGGCATGCCGTTGACCGTTGTTCTTTGGCAAGTTCTCGATCCGGTCAGGCGTCGATTCGCGCCGCCCATGTCGAGCGCCAGCGTGCCAGCTTCGAGCGCTGATTCAGCCCGCCGGCGCGTCAACCGACTTCAGCCTTCGCCCGGCGGCGGCCCGTCGGGTGCGCGTTCTGCGCAGGCGCTGCTCAAGGGGTGAGGGTGAGGGCCGCCGCTGCTGGCGCCAGCCACCGCCCTCTGGCGCCGCTCACCCGCCGTTCATCGCATCCCCACCACCGCATCGAGACCCGCCGCATAGCATCCGCCGCATCGAATCAACCGGAGCCCGCGATGCCCGATGTTCTCCAGGTCAACGGCCTGCGCAAGTCCTACGGCGCACGCCTTGCCGTCGCCGATGTCTCGTTCAATGTGCGGGCCGGCGAAGTGCTCGGCCTGCTCGGCCCGAACGGGGCCGGCAAGTCGACCACGGTGGGCATCATCGGCGGCCTGACCGCCGCAGATGCCGGCAGCGTGACCATTGGCGGTGCGACGCTGGCGAGCGACGAGTTCGCCTTCAAGCGCCGCATCGGCCTGGTGCCACAGGACCTGGCGCTGTTCGAGGACCTGCCGGCGTTGGCCAACATCGAACTCTTCGGCGCGCTCTACAACCTGCCGAAGGCGACGCTGAAACAACGCGCGATGGAGGTGCTCGACCTGGTCGGCCTGGCCGAGCGCGCGCGCGACAAACCCGCCACCTTCAGCGGCGGCATGAAGCGCCGGCTGAACATCGCCTGCGCGCTGGTCCACGACCCCGACGTGCTGCTGTTCGACGAGCCCACGGCCGGCGTCGACCCGCAAAGCCGCAACGCGATCTTCGACAACCTGGAGGCGCTGAAGCGCGCCGGCAAGGCCATCGTCTACACCACGCACTACATGGAAGAGGCCGAGCGGCTGGCCGACCGCGTCGTCATCATCGACCACGGCACCGTGGTGGCCAGCGGCACGCTGGCGGAGCTGCTGCGCACCCTGCCGGCGGCCCAGAGCCTAACGCTCGACATCAGCGGTACGCTGGCCCCGGACGCTCTGGCCGCATTGCAAGCTCTGCCCGGGGTGAAGCAGCTGAAGCTCGACGCCGGCCAACTGACCGTGGGTATCGGCGGTATCGGCGCTGTCGGCGCAGTCGGCGCTATCGGCAGTAGCGGCGGCACCGGCGGCACCGCCGACCTCGGCGACCTGGCGCGAACCGCCGCCGCCGTGCTGCAGACCGTGGCCGCCGGCGGTGCCACGGTGCGCCACCTCAGCTCCGGCCGCGCCAACCTTGAAGACGTGTTCCTTGCGCTCACCGGCCGCCAGCTTCGCGACTGACTCCCCCAAAGGACCCGACCCATGACCGCCTTCCTTGCGCTGCTGCGCAAAGACCTGGTTCTGTATTTCTCGAACCGCCGCTCGGTGATCATGAGCATCGCCGCGCCGATCCTGATCGCCGCCTTCTTTGGCAGCCTGTTCGGCGGCGCTGACACCAAGCCCGCGAACATCCCGATCGCCATCATCGACCTCGATCACAGCGAACTGTCGGCCAAGGTCGTCGCGGCGTTGCGCGCCGACAGCGCGCTGAAGGTCAGTGACGCGAGCGAAGCCGATGCGGTGGCACTCGTCAACGCCGGCAGCGTGCGCGCCGCCATCACCTTGCCGGCCGGCTTCGGTGCCAAGGCCGGCGCCGCGCTGCTCGGTGCGCCCGACAAACCGTTGGTGGTACTGAACTACGACCCTTCTCAGGCGATGGTGCTGCCGCTGGTGCGCGGGCTGCTGGCCGAGCATGTGCTGGCCAGTGTGGCGCAGTCTGTTTTTGGTGCATCGAGCGGTGCATCGAGCGGTGCTTCGAGCAACGCGGCCAGCGGCGCCGCATCCACACGCCCGGCCTTCAGCCTGCCGTTCGTCACAAGCGAAGTCGAAGCCGGCGCCAAGCCCGAGGCGCACTACAACAGCTACGCGCACTCCTTCGCCGGCATGGGCGTGCAGTTCATCCTGCTGATGGGGGTGGACATGGCGGTCGGCCTGCTGACAATGCGCCGGCTCGGCCTGTGGAAGCGCTTGCGCGCCGCGCCGTTGTCGCGCACCAAGCTGCTCGGCAGCCGCATCGCCAGCACGGCGCTGATCGCATTGATCGTGTTCGCGGTGATCTACGCGGTGGCGTTTGCCGTATTCAAGGTGCGCGTCGACGGCAGCGTGATCGGCTTCATCGCGGTGCTGATTGCCTTCGCGCTGCTGACCGCCAGCTTCGGCCTGCTCGTCGCCGCGCTCGGCAAGACGCCCGAGGCGACGCGCGGCCTGGCGATCCTGGCGACCTTGCTGCTGGTGATGCTGGGCGGCGCCTGGGTGCCGTCATTCATCTTCCCGGCCTGGCTGCAGACGGCATCCCTGTTCGTGCCGACGCGCTGGGCCATCGACGGGCTCGACGCGATGACCTGGCGCGGCCTGGGCCTGGGTGCCGCCGTGCTGCCGGTGGCGGCAATGCTCGGCTTCACGGCGCTGTTCGGTGCGCTGGCGATCTGGCGCTTCGAGTGGGAGGAGTGAGCGCTTGCGAGCCCATGGATCTGTCCGCCTCGAATGCAAATGCCAACTCACTCACCGCAGAGGCGCGGAGTGACGCAGAGTTGCGCAGAGGAAAAACAAGTGAATGAATTTCTCAGCGGGCCTCTGCGTTTTCTGCGCCACTGCGGTGGTGAGTTCGAAGTCCTGAATTTTCCTCGCGCCGAGATCGACAAGCTCGTCGCTGCGGGTGCGTAACCTCGTCAATGAGCGCACTCCCTGCCGACCCGGGCATAGGCCGCGCCAAACGATTCACCAGCTTGCACTGCATCGAGCACGGCGCCCACGCCAGCGCTGCCTGTGCACGCCACAAAGGCTCTGACCTCGTGGCCGGCGGTGCTGTAGACCACGCGCAGGTTGCTCGGGTCGTCGCGCCGCGTCTCGACGTATTGCCGGGCCGCTGCGGCCCAGTCGCGGCGTGAAACCAGTTCGGTCAACGGTGGGGTCGGCAGGCTGCGGCGCGCGATCTCCTGCCAGTTGGCTGGCGAGTGCAGCGCCTCATTCGCCACCACCACCGCCACGCCCTCGTCGAACCAGCGCGGAATCTGGCCGATGTGGCGCCAGCCGCCCGCGCGGCGGTACAGCTCGGCGTGCGACCACTCGTGGGCGACGAGCTGCGTCAAGCGGCCGTTGAGCGTCAGGCGGATCGCCATGTCACCGAAGGCGGTCGCCGGTTCGCCGTAGGAACCGAAGCGCACCGAGCACTGCGTCGTCACACAGGTCACGAAGTAGGGTGCCGTGATGATCGAGCCGTAGAAGGCCTCGGCCTGGGCGCGGCCAAGTTCGATCTGATGCTGCAGGTCGCGGCGCTGTTCCGCACTCATGGTTGGTTCCACGTACAGCGTGGCAGTGATCTGGTCCATGCCGGACGCGCTCGGGAACCACATGCGGGCGCTGTGCAGCGCACCGCAACCCGACAGTGCGGCGGCCCCCGCAACGATCAAGGCGTGGCGGATGAAGCGCTGCATGAGCGGCAGGGCGTCAGCGTGGCGGCTGGCGGCTCGGCCGCGTACGAGAACGCTGCCAGGCCGGTTGCCAGCACGAGCAGGGCGATGAACAGCGCCAGGAAGCGGACGATCGGCGGCCGGTCGGCGGCGGTGGGTGGCATGGGCGGCAGGTTTGAGGACATCGTGGTGCAGCAAGCGGGTCGCGTTGAGCCTGCACTGTAGGGGCCGGCAAGCGCATTCACGAGCGCGCCTTGCGCTGCATGCGTGAATCGCACGCAGTCGCTGCAGCGGGTGGCGGCGGGGCGACGCGGGTGTGTGGAATCTCACGCGCAGAGCGGCAAGGCTCAGCGCCGCTCGACGATCACTGGCACGAGTTGCAAGCCGGCGCGAACGCGTTCGGCGGCACTGCGGGCCTGGTCGCGGCTCGGGTAGGGGCCGGCTTGCAGGCGGAACATCGAGGCCTCGTTGAAGACCGCCAACAGGGGCGAGAGCCAGTCCAGTTCGGCGATCACGCGCTGCTGAAAACTCTCGGCGCCATCGCGCAGCCGGAATGCGCCGAGCTGGACCCAGAAGCCACGCGCCGGCACGGTGAGTGCGCGGGCCGCCGGCGCATCGGCAACGGTTGGGGGCGCGATGGTGACCACCGCCAGCGCCGCGACCACCACGGTTGGCGGGCTGACCGCAGCCGCATCGCGCGAAGCCACACTCGCCGCGTCGCGCGCAGCCACACTCGCCGCGTCGCGCGCAGCCACACCCACCGCGTCGCGCTTGGCCTCGCCCTCGCGCCGCCAGCCACCGCTGCGGATGGACTCGAACGTGATGCGCTGCAGCTCGACCGGCGCCACGCCGTGCAGCAGATCGAGCTTCAGCGCAGCGGTGTAGCTGAGGTCGAGCACGCGCCCCGCATGGAACGGCCCGCGGTCGTTGATGCGCACCACGACTTCGCGGCCGTTGCCCGGGTTGCGCACCCGCGCATAGCTGGGGATCGGCAAGGTCGGGTGCGCCGCCGTCATCGCGTACATGTTGTAGACCTCGCCGCTGGCGGTGCGCCGGCCGTGGAACTTGCGGCCGTACCACGAGGCCAGGCCGCGCTCGGTGAAAGGCTGGTCGAACGTGATCGGCACATAGGCCTGGCCGAGCACTTCGTACGGCTTGTTCGGGCCGCCGACGCGGATCGGCTCGAGCACCGGCTCGGCATCGGGAACGCTCGCCAGATCGACGGGCGGGTTCGCTTCGGGGCCGTCACGGTCGGTTGCGGGCGAGACCCGGGGTGCCGGTAAATTCAGCGTCGATGGAGTGGGCCGTGACGCACCGCCCGCAGCATTCTGCGGGCCGGTGGCGCACGCCGTCAGCAAGGCGAACAGTGCCAGTGGCAAGCCCGACCGCTTCGCCGCCGTGCCCGCCCGCTGTGCCATCGTCACCATGGCCGGCACCCTACACGATCTTTGCAAGGGCCGTGGCAAACTCGCGCCCGCCCGCCCAGCCGGCCAGCCGACCAGCCGACCGACCGGGGCGACCCGCTCTGCACCGCACTCCTGCCTGCCAATTCATCAAGCCATGAACACCACCGAGATCTTCCTGATCGCGATGCTGATCATCTTCAGCGTGCCCTACCTGATTTGGCGGCTCGGCCGCACCGAGTATTTCGCGCCGCTGGTGGTGGTGCAAATAGCGACCGGCATCCTGCTCGGCCCGGGCATCCTGGGTGCGGCGTTCCCCGAGTACTACCGCTTCGTGTTCAACGCGCCGGTGATCCAGTCGTTGAACGGCGTCGCGTGGTGGGGGGTGATGGTGTTCGTGTGGATTGCCGGCATCGAGCTCGACCTGCGCAAGGCCTGGGAGCACCGGGTCGAAAGCGGCATCACCGCGGGCCTGGCGCTCGGCGTGCCGCTGGCCTTTGGTGGCGTGGCCGGCATCGGCATGCTGATGTTCCCGGGCTGGGTCGGCGCGAAGGCGCAGCCCTGGCAGTTCGTCGCCGGCATCGGCATGGCGTGCGCCGTCACGGCCCTGCCGATCCTGATCCTGCTGATGGAAAAGTTGGGCGTCCTGCGCCAGCCCATCGGCCAGCGAATCTTGCGCTACGCGAGCCTGGACGACATCGCGATCTGGGGGGTTCTGGCGCTGATCCTGCTCGACTGGGAGCGCGTCGGCCGGCAGTTGGGCTTCCTGCTTGCCTTCGCACTCGCAAGCTTCGCATTTCGCAGCCTGATGCTGCGCATTCCCGAGCGGGATCGCTGGTACGCCGGCCTGATCTGGCTTGCCGGCTGCGGCTTCGGCGCCGACTGGGCTGGCCTGCACTACATGGTCGGCGCCTTCCTGGCGGGTGCCAGCACCGATTCGAACTGGTTCGACCAGAAACAGATGGATGCGTTGCGCGGCCATGTGCTGCTGGTGGTGATGCCGGTGTTCTTCCTGAGCACCGGGCTGCGCACCAATTGGCAGGTCGGTGGCGCGGCGGTGTTCATCGCGGCGGCGGTGCTGCTGACAGCGTCGGTGGCGGGCAAGCTGATCGGCACCCACATCGCCGGCAGGCTGCTGAAGTGGCAGCCGGGCGAAGGCGCGCTGATCGGCTGGCTGCTTCAGACCAAGGCGCTGATCATGATCATCTTCGCCAACGTGTTGCTCGACAAACAGATCATCACCAGCGAGACCTTCACCGCGCTGCTGCTGATGGCGGTGGCCAGCACGATGCTGACCGTGCCGGTGGTTTCGCCGATGCTTGTGCGGATGCAGGAGATCGTGTTCCGGGCAAGGTAGCTTGAAGCGCCGCCGGGGCCCGGTGCGGGATGGCCGCCATTGCGCCGGTGCGGCGGCGCGCCGAGAATTCCCCGGCTGCGACCCGCCAGCCCCATGCCACCCCAGGAGACCCCGATGACCACCCAACCCCGTTTGCTCGCGATCCGCGCCCTCGCTGCCATCGGCTTTGCCGGCGCGAGCCTGTTCGCTGCGGCCCAGAGCCCGCCGCCCTACGGCCTGTCGATCAACATCGAGCAGGCCAAGCAGGCGATGCTGGCGGCCGAGGCCGAGGCGCGCAAGAACAGCTGGCAGGTGGTGATCGCCATCGTCGACACCGGCGGCCACCTGGTGATGCTGCAACGCCTTGAGGCGCAGAACGCCAGCGTCGACATCTCGATCGGCAAGGCGCGCACGGCCGTCAACTTTCGCCGCCCGACGAAGGCGCTGGAAGACAGCATGGCCACGGGCGGCAGCACGCTGCGCATCCTGGCGGTGCGCGACGCGCTGCCGCTGCAGGGCGGGCTGCCGATCGTCGTCGACGGCAAGATCATCGGCGGCATCGGCGTCTCAGGCGTGCTGGCATCGCAGGATGAAATGGTCGCCAAGGCCGGCGCCGAGATGCTGGCGGCAAAGTAGAAACGGTTACCGCTCGATCGCGGCGTTAGGGGCACTTGAAGTCGGGAGCGGACCCCGGCACTGATGTCGGGCTCGCCAAGTACCCAATCGGCAAATCAATGACCTGAGTCAACGCAAACGTTGCCGTGCGACTGCTTGCAACCGCCGCCATGTCGCAACACGTCTGCGGCTTTGCCGGCTCCGCCGCCGGTGCGGCCCGCTCGCTGCCGCTCAATGGCGGCGTTGGGCTCGCCATTCGCTCGGCGATGTTCCGACGCGCTGGCGGAACGCGGCGGCAAAGTGGCTGGCGCCGCGAAAGCCTGCGGCCTGCGCCACGGCAGCGATCGGCAAGGCGCTGCGTTCGAGCAGGCCCTGGGTGTGCGCGATGCGCCGCGCCAGCACGTACTGGTGCGGCGTCTGGCCGACGGCGGCCTTGAAGGCGCGCAGGAAGTGATCGTCGGACAGGCGCGCCAGCGCGGCCAGGTCGGCCAGGTGCAACTCGCCGCCCAGCCGCGCTTCGATGTGCTCGAAGAGGCGCCGCAAGGTGGCCGCCGTCAAGGTGACGCGGGCCGGCGCTGCGGCGCTCGGGTGAGCGCCGGCATAACACCGCAGCAGGTGGCACTCGAGCTGGGCCATCACCTCGTCCTGCGCCAGGCCGTCGAGCGTGCCGGCCTGGGCATTCGTGAACACCAGCCGGACCAGTGACGCCAGCACTTCATCGGGCTCGGCAAAAAAATCTGTCAAGCAAGGCGCGCACGGCGGGCCGTCGCGACGGGCCGCCGCCAGCGCCAGCCGCTGCGGATCGACATACACATGAGCGACGCGGGAATGCCCGGACAGCACCCAGCGGCTCGGCACCTCGGCCGGAACCAGCGAGACGCTGCCGATGCGCGAGCGGTGGCCGACCAGCCTTCCGTCGCACCATTTCTCGACCAGCGTCGAGCCTGACAAATGCAGCACGATCGCGTGCCGGTTCAGGCCGACCACCTCCGCCACCACCGGGGTGTGCGACCAGACCGCGCCGAGCAACTCGCCTGGCGTGCCGTCTCCCGCCGAGACCCGCAGATCGGGCTCGGCATGGGCGAGGGCGCCGATGCGCTCGGCGGGGTCGGATGCGTGGGCGGTTGGGGCCGGCATGCGCGATGCTATGCGCGGCGGCGTTGTCGCGAAAGCGCGGTGCTGTCGAAAAATCGGCTTTGTGATGCCCACCTCGCGGTCGACTTCGGGGCAACCCTGAGCAGCCTCGGGGCGCGCCGCCGCAGCATGGCTTCAGGCGCGCCACCGGCGTGCCGTCAACTCACCGAGACCCTGCCATGACCACTGCCACCGCCACCGCCACCGCCACGCCAGTCTCCTCATTCGCCAAGCCGCCCACCCATGCCAGCAGCGGCACCGACCCGATGGCCTCGCTTGCCTACCCCGACGGGTCGCTGATCGTTCGCGCCAAGGGCATCCCGTGGACGCCGTGGGGCATGCCGGGCACGCAATTCAAGCTGCTGCATTGCGACGATGCGCAGAGCCTGCTGGTGATCCTGCTGAAGGTCGAACCCGGCACGATTGCCGGCGTGCACAAGCACTTCGGAGCGGCCCATGCGTACATCCTCGAAGGCGGCTTCGGCTACGAACACGGTGAGGTCTTCGAGGGCGACTACCTCGTCGAGGCCGGCGGCATCACGCACCAACCGTTCACCGGGCCGAAGGGCCTGGTCCTGCTCGGCTTCATGTTCGGGCCGATCGGCGGCTTCGACGACGCGGGCAACCTGGCCGGCGTGCTCGACATCGACTGGCACTACCAGACGGCGAAGGCGAACGGCGCGGCCGGCCACATCGTGCGCAGGTCAATGGCGGCGGCGCCTGCGCACTGAGGAGCGCCATCGGCGACCCGCAGGCAGCGACCACCGAGCGGCGGTCGCGCTACTTCGGCCGCCGCATCCGGAACAACTGCGCGGCGCCGATCTCGAAGTAGTCGGCCGGGCCGCCGCCGCGCAGGATCGGCTGGGCGGCGGCGGTGTCGTACAGGCCGTCCTTCAGCAAGGCCTTGTCGATGTGCACCGCGACCACTTCGCCCAGGGTCAGCCAGGTTTCGACCTTGCTGCCGTCTGCGCCCTGAAGCTGGATCACCTGCGTCACCCGGCACTCGAACGAAACCGGGCTTTCGGCCACACGCGGCACCGAGATCACGCGCGACTTTGCTGGCGTGAGGCCGGCCAGTTCGAACTCGCTGACCTCGGGCGGAACCGAGGCGCAGGTGGCGTTCATCGCCTCGGCGAGCGGGCGGGTGGCCAGGTTCCATGCGAACTCGCCGGTCTGCTGCGCATTGCGCACCGTGTCTTTGTAGCCGACGCTCGAGAAGCCGATGATCGGCGGCGTGTAGTTGAAGCCGTTGAAGAAGCTGTACGGCGCGAGGTTGAGGCGGCCTTGCGCATCGTGCGACGAGATCCAGCCGATCGGCCGCGGGCCGACGATGGCGTTGAACGGATCGTGCGGCAGGCCGTGGCCGAGGCGGGGTTCGTAGAAGTGGATGTCAGCGGGCATGGCGGCCACTGTACGCTGTGGATGCGAAAACCCAGCTGCGCGCGGTGGGCTCGAAGCCCCCGCTGCGCGCGGTGGGCGCCGGGCCGCATGGCAGACTCGCGCCATGCTGGCTCCACCCCTGCGCGTGCTGTCGATCATCCCGCCGATGACGCAGCTCAACACGCCCTATCCATCGACCGCGTACCTCACCGGTTTCCTGCGTTCGCGCGGGGTCGATGCGGTGCAGGTCGACCTCGCGTTGGCACTGGTCCTGAGGCTGCTGTCGGCCGACGGACTGGTGCAGGTGCGCGACGCCATCGAGGCCGCACCGACAAGTTCGCGCACGCCGCGCGTGGCCGCCTTCATCGCGCAGTTCGACCGCTACCTCGCCACCATCACGCCGACCATCGCCTTCCTGCAAGGGCGCGACCCGACGCTCGGCCACCGCATCGCCGGGCGCAGCTTCCTGCCCGAAGGGCCGCGCTTCGCCGCGCTCGATGTGTTCATCGACGACGACGGCGGCGACCCGCTCGCCTGGGCCTTCGGCGCGCTCGGCACGCAGGACCGGGCGCGGCATTTGGCCACGCTGTATTTGAACGACCTCGCCGACGTGTTGCGCGAGGCCATCGACCCGCGCTTCGAGTTCGTCCGCTATGCCGAATCGCTGGCCCAAAGCCAGCCGACCTTCGAGCCACTGGCCCAGGCACTCGCCGCACCGCCGAACCTGATCGATCGAACCCTGGCGGCGTTGACGCTTGGCGCCGTGCAGCAGCACCGACCGAATGTGGTGCTGATCTCGGTGCCCTTCCCGGGCTCGGTGTACGCGGCGTTCCGCATCGCCCAGGTCATCAAGGCCTTCGACCCGGCCATCGTCACGGTGCTCGGCGGCGGCTTCGTCAACACCGAGCTGCGCGAGTTGGCCGAGCCGCGCGTTTTCGATCACTTCGATTACGTGACGCTCGACGCCGGCGAGCGCCCGCTGCTGGCCTTGCTGGAGCACCTGCAAGGCAAGCGCTCGCGCCAGCGGCTGGTGCGCACCTTCGTTCGCGATGCGGGCGACGACACGAGCCCGCCGACGGTGCGCTGGCTCAACTGGATCGAGCCCGACATCGCCTTCGCCGAGGTCGGCACGCCCACCTGGGACGGCCTGCCGCTGGAACGCTACCTGTCGCTGCTCGACATGCTGAACCCGATGCACCGCCTGTGGTCGGACGGGCGCTGGAACAAGCTCACCGTGGCCCAGGGCTGCTACTGGAAGAAGTGCAGCTTCTGCGACGTGAGCCTGGACTACATCTCGCGCTACGAAGGCGCTTCGGCCGCCACGCTGGTCGATCGCATCGAGGCCATCGTGCAGGAAACCGGCCAGACCGGCTTTCACTTCGTCGATGAAGCGGCACCGCCGAAGGCCTTGAAGACGCTCGCGGCCGAGCTGCAACGGCGCCATCTGTCGATCTCGTGGTGGGGCAACATCCGCTTCGAGAAATCGTTCAGCCCGGCGCTGTGCCAGCAGTTGGCCGACAGCGGCTGCATCGCCATTTCCGGCGGGCTCGAAGTGGCCTCGGACCGGCTGCTGACCCTGATGAAAAAGGGCGTGTCGGTCGACCAGGTGGCGCGTGTGACGAAGGCGTTTTCCGACGCTGGAATTCTGGTCCACGCCTACCTGATGTACGGCTTCCCGACCCAGACCGTGCAGGACACGGTGGACGCGCTCGAATACGTGCGCCAGCTCTTCGAGGCCGGCTGCATCCAGTCCGGCTTCTTCCACCGCTTCGCGTGCACGGTGCATTCGCCGGTCGGCCAGAACCCGCAAGACTACGGCGTGACCTTGCTGCCGCTGCCGGCACTGACGCCGAACACCGCGTTCGCGAAGAACGACATCGCCTTCATCGACCCGACCGGAGCTGACCACGACGCGCTCGGCGTGGCACTGAAGAAGGCCTTGTACAACTACATGCACGGCATCGGCCTGGACGCCGATGTGCGCAGCTGGTTCGACATGCCGGTGCCGCGCACGAAGGTGCATCGGCAGCGCATCGCGCGGGCGCTGGCGGCGCAGGAAGGTTCGAGCGTGGTGGCCTGATCCGGGGTTCGATACGCAAGCTGCGCATCGAAGTAAGCAGCGAAGTAAGCATCGAAGTCAGCATCAAACGATGCTACATTCGATGCTCATCCCTCAGCCCGAAGTTCCCCATGCGCACCACCATCAACCTCGACGACGAGCTGCTCGCCAAGGCCACCCGGCTGGCCGGCCCGCTCGACCGCGCGGCCCTGCTGAGCGCCAGCCTGCAGGCCTTCATCGAACGCGAAAGCGCCCGCCGCCTGGCCAGGCTGGGCGGCAGCCAGCCGGCGTTGGCGGCCGCACCGCGGCGCCGCGCGAAGGCCGGGCCTTGATCCTGGTCGACACCTCGGTGTGGGTCGATCACCTGCGGCGCGCCGATGCTGCACTGGCGGCGCTGCTGGAGCGCGGCACGGTCCTGATGCACCCGTTCGTGATCGGCGAGATCGCCTGCGGCAGCCTGGCGCAGCGGCACGCCGTGCTCGAACTGCTGCAACACCTGCCGATGGCCGAGGTGGCCGACACCGATGAAGTACGGGCCTTCATCGATCGCCGTCATCTGCACGGCCAGGGCATCGGCCTGATCGATATTCACCTGCTGGCCAGCACCGTCTTGACGGCCGGCGCGCGCCTGTGGACGCGCGACAAGCGGCTGCGCGCTGCCGCCGAAGCGCTGGCTTGTGATTACCCGGCAGCGAGAGCTGCCGGTTTGTGACGATCTTGCGGCCGGCGCACACTGAGGCCCGTCCGCGCAACGAAAGCACCCATGCTCAAGATCGTTCTCATCGTCGTCATCGTGCTCGTCGTCGGCGTGCTCGGCTTCGCGGCCACCAAGCCCGACACCTTCAGCGTGCAGCGCTCGACCCGCATCAAGGCGCCACCCGACAAGATCTTCGCGGTCATCAACGATTTCCACCGCTGGCCCGACTGGTCGCCGTGGGAAAAACTCGACCCGGCCATGAAGCGCACGCAGAGCGGCGCGGCCAGCGGCAAGGGCGCGATCTACGAATGGGACGGCAACAGCAAGGCCGGTGCCGGGCGCATGGAAATCATCGAGTCCACAGCCGCCAGCAAGGTCGGAATCCAGCTCGATTTCATCAAGCCTTTCGAAGGCCACAACATCGCCGAATTCAGCCTCACGCCAGAAGCCGACGCAACCCGCGTGAACTGGGTCATGCACGGCCCGACGCCCTTCGTCTCGAAGGTCATGCAGGTGTTCGTGAGCATGGACACGCTGATCGGCAAGGACTTCGAGGAAGGCCTGGCGAACCTGAAGGCCCTCACGGAAAAGTGACCGGCCGCGCGCTGCGGCAAAGCCTTGGCCACCACCGAAGTGCGGCTGCGGCGCGTGCATAGTTGCGGCCTGCGCCGCCTTTGTGGCGCGGGGCCAGCTCGCCGGCAGCGGCCTGCGCAAGGGCTGATCCAGAATCGCCGCCATGCCTCGCTCCAGCGCCCCCACGCCCGATTCCTGGCGCGCCGTGAAGGCGCTGTTCGAACAGGCACTCGACCTGCCGGCCGACCAGCGCGAGGCCTTCATCGACGCCGCGCCCTGCGATTCGGCAACCCGCGCCGAACTGCGCTCGCTGCTCGGCCACTACGACACGGGCAGCGACACGGGCAGCGCCACGGGCAGCGACGCTGACAACATCGACGGCACCGGCCCACGCGGCGTCCTCGACACACCCGCGCGGCTAGCCGGCCTGGCCGCACGCGAAGGCCAGCGGCTGGGCGCGTGGCAGATCGTGCGCCCGCTCGGCGCCGGCGGCATGGGCGAGGTCTTTGAGGCGCGCCGGGCCGACGGCCAGTACCAGGGCCGCGCCGCCATCAAGCTGCTGAAGCGCGGCATGGACTCGTCCGCCGTGCTGCGGCGCTTTGCCCTGGAGCGCCAGGCGCTGGCGCGACTGAACCACCCGAACATCGCCAGCCTGCTCGACGCCGGCCTGAGCCACGACGGCCTGCCGTTCTTCGTGATGGAACTGGTCGCCGGCGTGACCATCGACGCAGCGGCCCGCGGCCGCAGCGTTGAGCAGCGGCTGGCGCTGTTCCTGCAACTGGCCGATGCGGTGGCGCACGCGCACCGTGCGCTGCTGGTGCACCGCGACCTCAAGCCCGGCAACGTGCTCGTCACCGAAGACGGCACGGTGAAGCTGCTCGACTTCGGCATCGCCAAAGCGCTGGCCCCGTCTGGCGATGGCGATGGCGATGATGATGGCGCTGCCGACCACGGTAACGACACCACCGTCGGCGCGGTGCGCCCGTTCACGCCGAACTACGCCAGCCCGGAGCAGGTGCGCGGCGAGCCCGTGACCACCGCCACCGACATCTACTCGCTCGGCGTGCTGCTTTACCAGTTGCTCACCGGCGTGCGCCCGACCGGCCGCAAGGCCAGCACGCCAGCCCAGGCGGCGCGCAGCGTGCTCGAAGAAACGCCCAGCCGGCCGAGCAGCCTGACGCCAGATCTGGCGCTCGACCCGCACTGGCTGGCCACCCGCAAGCGCCTCGAAGGCGACCTCGACAACATTCTGCTGAAGGCGCTCGAAAAGCCGATCGAGCGGCGCTACGCCAGCGTCGATGCGCTGGCGCAGGACGTGCGTCGCTACCTCGACGGCTACCCCGTCAGCGCGCGCGCGCCGAGCGCCGGCTACGTGGCCGCCAAGTTCGTCGGCCGGCACCGCGGCGGTGTGGCGTTGGCCGGCCTGGCACTGCTTGCCGTGCTTGGCGGCCTGGCCGGCACGGCCTGGCAAGCGCGGCGCGCCGAGCTGGCGCTGGGCACGGCGCAACAGCGCCTGACCGACATCCGCACCCTCAGCAAGGACGTGCTGCTGCGCTATGGCGACGCGGTGACCTACCTGCCCGGCGGTCTGAAGATCAAGGAGCAGTTGCTCACCGACACGCTGGGCTACCTCGACCGTTTGCTCGCCGACGGCGGCGGCGACCCGGCGTTCAAGGGCGAGATCGCGATGACCTATGCACGCCTGGCCGACATCCAGGTCGACGACGGTTTGAACTCATTGCAAAGCGATGCGCAGGGCGCGCGCAACGCCGAACGCGCCATCGCTCTGTTCGTGGCGGCCGAACCCAGTGCGCCGCAAGACCCGGCGTTCTACATGTGGTGGGGCCGCTCGTACAAGAGCCGCGCATTCGCCTTGCGTGCCGACGGCGACGTGAACGCCGCGCTGACCCAGCTCGGCACCGCCACCGCGATGTTGGAGCGCGGTCTGCAGCGCTTCCCGCAGGACTCGGACTTGCGCTCCGAACTCGGCTCGGCGCTGTTCATCACCGGCCAGATGAAAGACACCTTGTTGATCGCGAATCAGGGCCGCAGCGACGAAGCGCTGGCGGCCTTCGACCGTGCCGCCGAGATCTACGAGGCGCTGGTGCGCCGCCCGGGCGGCGGCAGCGAAGCCCATGCCGATGTGTTCCAGCTCGGCAGCATCGAAGGGGCACGCGCCCTCGTCTACCTGAAGCGTGGCGACCTGGAACGCGCCCGCCGCCACGGGCTGGCGGCCGTGGCCTTGCGCGAGCAGGCGCTGGCCCTGCAGCCCGGCAACCTGAGCCTGCGCGCCGGCCTGGTCGTCGAGGCCAGCAACCTGGGCGGCATCTGTCTTGAACTCGGCGACACCGACGGCGCGTTGAACGCCACCGGCAAGGCCTGGCTGCAACTCGACGGCTTGCAGCGCGACGAGCCGCAGAACGCTGCGTGGGCCGCCAGCCGAGCCAACACCGCGCTGCACCGTGGCCGCGCCCTGGTGGCGCAGGGCGAAGCGCTGGCGGCGCTGGGCGTGCTGAAGCTGTCAGAAGATGCGTTGCTGCGCCGCGTGGCCGCGCCCAACGCCGGCCCGGCCCAGCACAGCCGGCTCGCGCGCACCCGCATCGCCCAGGGGGCGGCGCTCTGGCAGCTGGGGCGCGGCAGCGAAGCGCAGGCGAAGGCCGAGGCCGCGCGCATGGCGCTGCAAGCCCTTGCCGACGCCAGCCCGCAGGATGCCGGCAGCTGGATGTGGCTCGGTGAACTGGCGGCCCTGCAGGCCGCAGCGGTGCCGGCCGAGCGCGCTCTGTGGCGCCGCACCGCGCACGACGCTTATGCCCGCTCGGCGGCACTGAAGCCACTCGCCGGCGTGCACCTGGCGACGTGGACCCGACTCAGCGGCGGCTGAGTCGCGATGCCCAGCGGTGCGGCGCCGCGCAGGCTCGACGTGCAGGCTCACAGCCTGACGTTGCCGTCCTTCACGATCCTGGCCCACTTGTGCCCACTTGACCATTTCGGCGCGCTGGAAGTCAGCGAACCGAGCCGGCGTCATCGGCACGTTCTCGACCCCCGTCGTGTACGGGCGGGCCGCGAGCCCGGTCTGCGCGACGATCTTCGTCAGCTCGCCGTTGAGCCGCTTGACGATCGCCGGCGGCGTGCCGGCCGGTGCGGACACGGCCTGCCAACGAGGCCACGTCGAAGCCCTTCAGGCCAGTCTCGGCAAGCGTGGGCACATCGGGCAGCATCTTGGCGCGCTTCGCGGTGGTGACGGCAAGCGCGCAGGACTTGCCGCTGGTGATGAAGGGCAAGGTGGTGAGCGCGGTATCGCAGCTCGTCGGGATCTGGCCGGCGATCAGGTCTTGTACCGACGGGCCGCTGCCCTTGCGCGGCACATGGATCAGATCGACCCCGGCATCGAGACCGAACTTTTCGCCCGACAAGGGCTGCGAGCTGCCGGCCCCGGCGTGCGAGGCGATCGTGCCGAGCAGCAGCGTGTCGCCGTCGGGCGCCGATTTGGCAGCGGCATCGGCGCCGATCACGCCGCTGGCACCGGCCTTGTTTTCGACGATGACGGTCTGCTTCAACACGTCTTGCAGCCGCTGGCCGAGCAGGCGCGCGGGGGCATCCGAGGTGCCGCCGGCCGCGAACAGCACGATGATGCGGACCGGCTTCTCAGGCCACGCGTCTTGCCAGGTCAGCGCGCCGCTCTCGGCATCGATCGCGTAGCGACTCAAGCGCCGCGACAACTGACCGACCGCGAACCGGCAGCGGCCATCGGGCGAGACCGCAAAGCCGCGCGGCTGGGACTCGGTATCGACGCGCTGGACTCGAGGTGCTGGGCTTGGCCGGATTCGACTGGCTGCTGCTTGACGGCGAACACGCGCCGAACGACGTGATCACCTTCATTGCGCAACTGATGGCGCTGAAAGACAGCCCAAGCGCGCCGGTGGTGCGCCCGGCATCGAACAACCCGGTGGAACTGAAGCGGCTGCTCGACGCCGGCTTTAGCAATTACCTGATTCCCTTCGTCGAGTCTGCCGATGCCGCACGGCAGGCGGTGGCAGCTACGCGCTACCCGCCGCATGGGGTTCGCGGTGAATCGGTCGCGCAGCGCGGCAACCGCTTCGGCACGGTGGCGGGCTACTTCGAGGGCGTCAACGAGCAGATTGGCGCGATGGCGCAGGTGTTTGCGGCCGGCCAGGCCGCCGGCAAGCCGATCGGCATCCTCGCGCCGGTCGAGGCCGACGCACGGCGCTATCTGGCAATGGGCGCGAGCGTGGTCGCCGTCGGCAGCGACCTGGGCGTGTTCCGCGCCGGCACGCAGGCCTTGCGCGACCGCTTCATCGACGCCGCGTAAGCGTTGCCTCGCGTCAGAACCTGAGAACTTTCCAGGACGGGTGCGCGGCGCAGCCGACCGGGAACTTCCAACTCACCATCGCAGAGGCGCAGAGAAAACAATGCAATTGAATCAACCTATTTTCCTCAGTTACCCAGTCGCCAGGGCGGTCAGCCCGAGGTTCGGCTTGGGGGCGCAAGCCAATATTCGCTCGACGATGTAGCGCACGAGGGCGAACCATCGCTGAGCTTGGGTCAACTGCGGCGCGGTGG
>JANXZA010000261.1 GCA_025355745.1 Rhizobacter sp.
GTCCGTTCGCGCCGACGCGATCCGCCAAGATAACCGCTATGGCGGCATGCGCGTGCGCCTCAATGGACTCATCAACAACGTGCGCTGCGCGCTGCAGATCGACGTGGGCTTCGGCGACGCCGTCACGCCTGCGCCGCAGACCGTCGTGTTTCCCGTGCTGCTCGACGACTTGGCCGCACCCACGCTCAAGGTCTGTCCGGTCTACACCGTGATCGCCGAGAAATACCACGCGATGGTGATCCTGGGCCTGGCCAACACCCGCATGAAGGACTTCTTCGACATTGCCACCATCGCGCAGCGAACCGACCTGGACGGCACGACACTGGCGCAAGCCATCGCAGCCACCTTCGCGCGACGCGGCACGGCCCTGCCAACACTGCCGCCGGTGGCGTTGACTCTCGAGTTCGGTGACGACGATGGCAAGCAACGCCAGTGGCAGGCCTTCCTCCGGAAGAATCGCATCGCCGCCGGCGGCCTGCCCGCGACCGTCAGCTTGCTGCTCACACTGTTGTGGCCAGCGAGCGAGGTGGCCGCCAGAAACGACGGCGCCACCGCCGCATGGAAGGCCGACGAACGGCGATGGCGCTGAGGGCCAGCGACAGCCTCACACCGTTTGCCCGGACGATCGCCAGAATGCCCACCCGTTCGAGCGGCGCTGCCGCCGTTGCCGCATCAACAGATAGGCCGCCGGGATCACGAACATCGACAGCAGCGGTGCCGTGATCATTCCGCCGACCATCGGCGCGGCAATGCGATGCATCACCTCCGAGCCGGTGCCCGTGCCCCACATGATCGGCAACAGGCCGGCCAGGATCACCGCCACCGTCATCGCCTTCGGCCGCACCCGAAGCACCGCGCTTTCACGGATCGCATCGAGCAGGTCGGCTGAGCTGGTCGTGATCGGTCGACAGAGGTCAGGTCAACGGACATGGAAGGCTCGGAAATGCTGCGCGTGCGATCGTTCAAGTCTAGTCGTTGCCGCTCGAAACGCCTTACGCTGCGGCAGGCCGAAACCGTGATCGAACTGTCAAGCCAAGACATCGACGCGGCACTCAGTCATCAATGGCAATGGCCGCCAGAACCTGTTGACGGGGGCGGCGTCCACAAGGGGTTGGCTGCACCGATGTCTTCCGGGCTGGCGCGTCGCAGTCGCAAAGCGTTGGAGATGACCGACACGGAGCTGAGGCTCATCGCCAGCGCGGCGATCATCGGCGAGAGCAGCCAGCCAGTGAACGGGAAAAGCACGCCGGCCGCCAGAGGCACACCCAGGGCGTTATAGACGAAGGCGAAGCCGAGGTTCTGCTTCATATTGGCGATGGTCTCGTTCGAGATGACGCGCGCCGTGGCGATGCCCCGCAAGTCGCCTTTGACCAGGGTGACCTGTGCGCTGTTCATCGCCACATCGGTGCCCGTGCCCATCGCCACACCCACGTCGGCGCGCGCCAGGGCGGGTGCGTCGTTGATGCCGTCGCCAGCCATCGCGACGATGCGGCCCTCGCGTTGCAGCTTCTCGACCAGCGCGAGCTTGTCGGCGGGCTTCACTTCGCCATGCACTTCGTCGATGCCGAGCCGGCCGGCGATCGCCTTGGCGGTCGTCAGGCCGTCGCCTGTTGCCATGATCACCCGCATGCCGGTGGAGCGCAGCGTGGCCAGGGCCTCCGCGGTGCTGGCCTTGATCGGATCGGACACGGCCAGCAAGCCTGCGAGCGCGCTATCGACGGCCAGGAACATCACGCTGGCGCCTTCCGCGCGAAGTGCCTCGGCCTGCGTCGTCAGCGTCTCGACCGACACGCCGAGCTGAGTCATCAGCGCGGTGTTGCCAAGCGCCAGCGCCTTGCCGCCGATCTTGCCGCGCACGCCGATGCCGCTGCTCGATTCGAAGCTCTCGGGCTTGTCGAGCACGAGCCCGCGCTCGCGGGCGGCGTTGACGATGGCATCGGCCAGCGGATGCTCGCTGCCTTGATCGAGGCTGGCCGCCAGGCGCAGCACTTCGTCTTCAGTGAAACCGGGCGCGGGGACGGAGCGGTCGAATCGCGGCTTGCCTTCCGTCAGCGTGCCAGTCTTGTCGACGATCAGCGTGTCCACCTTGCGGAAGTTCTCGATCGCAGCAGCGTCTCGGAACAGCACGCCCTGCGTCGCCGCCTTGCCGGTGGCGACCATGATCGACATCGGTGTGGCCAGGCCCAGCGCGCACGGACAGGCAATGATGAGCACCGCAACGGCATTGATCAAGCCGTACACCCAGCTCGGCTCCGGCCCGAACACGCCCCAGACCACGAAGGTCAGCAATGCAATGCTGACGACGGTGACGACGAAGTAGCCAGCCACCTGGTCAGCCATGCGCTGCATCGGCGCCTTGGAGCGCTGCGCCTGCACGACCATCTGCACGATGCTCGCCAGCACGGTCTGCGAACCGACCTTCTCCGAGCGCATCACCAGCGCACCGTTTGTGTTCAGCGTCGCGCCGATCAGCTTGTCGCCGACGCGCTTGGTCACGGGCAGCGGTTCCCCGGTCAGCATGGACTCGTCGACCGCGCTGCTGCCTTCCAGCACCACGCCATCGACGGGCACCTTTTCGCCTGGCCGCACGCGCAGCGAATCGCCGACATGGACGTGGGTCAGCGGCACGTCCTCTTCCGCGCCATCGGCGTTGATGCGCCGTGCCGTCTTCGGCGAGAGGCCCAGCAGCGACTTGATCGCTGCCGACGTCTGCGAACGCGCCTTAAGTTCGAGCAGCTGCCCGAGCAAGGTCAGCGAGATGATCACGGCGGCGGCCTCGAAATAGACCGACACCCGGCCCATCGAAACGAACGAGGCGGGGAACACGCCAGGCGCCACCGTGGCGACCACGCTGTAGATGAAAGCCGCCGACGTGCCCAGGCCTATCAGCGTCCACATGTTCGGGCTGCGATGCATCACGGACTGCACCGCGCGCTCGAAGAACGGCCACCCCGCCCACAGCACGATGGGCAGCGTCACCACGAGTTCGACCCAGCTCTGCGTGGCCATCTCGAAAAGATTCAATCGGTGGCCGGCCATCGCGAGCACGGTGACGATGATCGTCAACGGCAGCGTCCAGATGAAGCGCCGCCGGAAGTCCGTCAGCTCCGGGTTCTCGCCTTCGTCGAGCGTGGGCATCTCGGGCTCCAGCGCCATGCCGCATTTAGGGCAGGCGCCGGGGTGATCCTGTCGCACCTCGGGGTGCATCGGGCAGGTATGGATGGCCCCGGAACCGGCAGCTTCTGCCGTGGCGGGCGCGGCAGGGATGTCCGTCGTAGGAGCTGAAGCCGCAGCAGCCAGGTACTTGACCGGATCAGCCGCGAACTTGGCCTTGCAACCCGCGCTGCAGAAGTAGATCGGTTTGCCTTCGTGTTGCAACGAATGCGCTGACTGAGCGGTCACCGTCATGCCGCAGACCAGGTCTTTCAAGGGCTGGAACGCCTCGGTGGTGGCGCCTACCTTGGCTGCGCAGCAGCACGAGTGCGTTGCCGGTGTGGTGGTGTCTTCGGCCTCATGCCCGTCGCCCGGATGGGTGGTGTCGTTCATCGTGTTCTCCCCCTGTCGCCAGGAATGCACACAGCATAGACTCCGTACTCGACCCCAGAGTCAAGGACTTTCTACGATGACCGCGAACAGCCCTGAAGCCCTGACCATCGGACGACTTGCGCGCGCCGCCGGCGTGGGCGTGGAAACCATCCGCTACTACCAGCAGCGCGGGCTGTTGCCTGTGCCGCCTTCGGAAGGAAGCTTCCGCCAGTACCCGGTGGCGCTGACATCGCGCATTCACTTCATCAAGCGGGCCCAGGAACTCGGCTTCTCGCTGGACGAGATCACCGAACTGCTGCGGCTGGAAGACGGTGCCCACCGCAGTTCGATCCGGCGCATCGCGACCGATCGACTGGTACAGATCGAGAAAAAAGTGGCCGACCTGAAGCGGATGCAGAAAACCCTGAAGCACCTCGTCATCGAGTGCGAACACACGCGCCGCGATCTGCCTTGTCCCATCATCGCGTCGCTGGTCCAGGAGGGCAGCGGTGTGAAACCGGTGCACTCCTGAGCGGCCTACTTGTGCTTCGCCAGCCACCGATCGAACTGCGCGATTTCCTTCTTCTGGGCCGCGATGATCGACTTCGCCATCGCTTTCATCTCAGGCGACTTGCCTTGATCCAGTTCCACCTGCGCCATGTCCAACGCGCCCTGATGATGGATCTTCATCATCACCGCGAAGTCCTTGTCGGTGTCGCCCGACATGGGCATCTTCTGCATGGCGACCATGCCACCCATCATCGATTGCTTCATCGCGTCCGGGCCGCCAGCAGCCTTCTGCATCTTGCCCATCGGCATGCTGGCAGATGAAGCCATCGGCTGCGCCATCTGCGCCTGCGCCGCCGCGACGAGGCAAAGCGCCGCGAGTGGGGCGAGCAACAGCGAGCGGGTTGCTTCGAATGTTCTTGAATTCATGATGATGTCCTCGGATCAGATTCGACAGTGGGTGCGGCGCGGAACTCTGCTGCCTTACCCTAGGCCGATGGTTGGCGGGGGTCTGTAGGACGCCGCCACGAAAGAAGGCAGTCGAGCACCGACGCACAGCGCGACGCGAATCGCGCCGAGCCCGTGTGTCGGGGCCGTGTCACTTGGCGACCTGAATCTCGGTCACGACGATTCCGCCACCCAGCTTTTCGGCTCGGAACTTCACCTTGTCGCCGGGTTTGACCGCTTCGAGCATGGCGGCGTCCTTGACCTGAAACAGCATCGTCATACCCGGCATGTCGAGGTTCTTGATCTCGCCGTGCTTGATGGTGATCTTCTTGGTGTCCTTGTCGACCTTGCGAACCTCGCCTTCGGTCATGTCGGCGGTGCTGGCCTGGGCGACAACGACGTCCGTGCCGCCGGCAGGCGTTGTCGCAGCCTGCGCTGTGGCACCGAGCGGCAGCGCTGAGACCAGGGCGATCGCCGATGTGGAAATGAGTGACTTCAACGTTTTCATCATGCGTCCTTGCGTGTTTCGTGGGTGTTTCGTGCGGAGGGGGTCATGTCAATCGACGGAATCAATCAGTGCTTGTGGTCGGCATGACCGTCCACCTTTGCGGGCGGGGCCGCGCCTGCGACCACCACGTTGCCCTTCATGCCGGCTTCGAAGTGCCCGGCCTGCAGGCACGCGAAATCGAACGTGCCTGGCTTGGTGAACTGCCACACCAGCTCGCCGGTCTTGCCGGCTTCCACGCTGGCCTGGTTCGGGTCGGCGTGCTCCATCTCGGGGAACTTGAGCATCAGGGCCGCGTGCTCTTTCAGTTCCTTGATCGTGCCCAGCACCATCTCGTGTTTGAGCTTGCCCTCGTTCCTGAGCACGAAGCGGATCGTCTCGTTGCGCTTGACGGAAACAGTGGACGGGCTGAAGCGCATGGCATCGCTCATCGTGATGTCGACCGTGCGGCTGACCTTCTTCGGGTCGCCCGGCTTGCCGAGCGACGACGCATGGCCTTCGTGAGAGGAAGCGCCTGCCTTCTTGTCGTGGTCTTTGTCGCCATGCGCGAAGGCGACACCGCAGATCGCGATCAGACCGATCGCGAGGAGTTTGTTGACGTGTTTCATGGTGTCCTTTCAGGTTGATGCGGGATTGGGGGAATGGGCGTCAATGCCCCGTGTGGCCGACAGGCTTGCGGACCTGTACTTCGACCTCTTTCATGGGCATGTTCTTGGTTGGCATGGACTGCCCACCATCCGACTGAAATCGCGTGGGCTCGGGCATCGAGCCGCTCCACTCGTAGGCAACCGTGCCCTTCGGGTGCTGGTACCAACCCGGGTCCTTGTAGTCACCGGCCTTCTGGTCCCTGCGCACCTTGAGCATGCTGAACATGCCGCCCATCTCGACCGAGCCCACCGGGCCGTCGCCGGTCATCATCGGCGCCGTGTTGTCGGGCAGCGGCATCTCCATCTCGGCCATGTCAGCCATGCCGCGCTCGCTCATCACCATGTAGTCGGGGATCAGCTTGGTGATCTGCTTCGCGATGCCGCGGTGGTCCACGCCGATCATGGTCGGCACGTCGTGCCCCATCGCATTCATCGTGTGGTGGCTCTTGTGGCAATGAAAGGCCCAGTCGCCTTCTTCCTCCGCCACGAAGTCGATTTGCCGCATCTGACCGACCGCCACGTCGGTGGTGACTTCCGGCCAGCGCGCGGCCTTCGGCGTGGGCCCGCCATCCGTGCCGGTGACCATGAACTCGTGACCATGCAGGTGGATCGGGTGGTTCGTCATGGTCAGATTGCCGATGCGGATGCGCACCTTGTCGTTCTTGCGCACCACCAGTGGATCGATGCCCGGGAACACGCGGCTGTTCCAGCTCCACAGGTTGAAGTCGAGCATCGTCATGATCTTGGGCGTGTAGGCGCCGGGGTCGATGTCATAGGCGTTGAGCAGGAAGACGAAGTCGCGATCAACCTCCTCGATCAGCGGGTGCTTGGCGCCCTTGGCAAGAGCGGGATGCGTGATCCAGAAGCCCATCATTCCCATCGCCATCTGAGTCATCTCGTCGGCATGCGGGTGGTACATGAAGGTGCCGGGCCGGCGCGCAACGAACTCGTAGACAAAGGTCTTGCCGGGCTGGATCGCCGGCTGGTTAAGGCCCGCCACGCCGTCCATTCCGTTGGGCAGGCGCTGGCCGTGCCAATGCACCGTTGTGTGCTCGGGCAGCTTGTTGGTGACAAAGATGCGCACCCGGTCGCCCTCGACCACCTCGATAGTCGGCCCGGGCGACTGGCCGTTGTAGCCCCACAGGTGCGCCTTGAAGCCGGGCGACATCTCGCGCACCACGGGCTCGGCCACAAGGTGGAACTCCTTGACGCCGTTGTTCATGCGCCAGGGCAAGGTCCAGCCGTTCAGAGTGACGACCGGGTTATAGGGCCGGCCGGTGGTGGGCACAAGGGGCGGCATCGTGTCAGGCTTGGTCTGCATCACCGGCTCGGGCAATGCGGCCATCGCCGCGCGGCTGACAGAAGCGGCTGCAGCCGCGGCCGTGATGGCGCCGGCGCCTGAGAAGAAACTACGTCGTGAAAACATCTTGGTTGTCCTCGAGGTTTCAATGCGCAGCCGCGCCGCTGTCCGTCGCGGACATCGAAGCGGCTGGCATTGCGGTCATGCTGGGAGGGCCGATCAAGGCCATGTCGAGGTCGGCCTGCGCGAGCCAGAAGTCGCGAAGCGCCTCGATGTAGCCGTTGACACTGGTGATCTGCGAGCGCGCATCGGCGAGCAACTCGAACACACCGATCAACATGCCGTTGTAGCGAAGCTGGTTCTCTTCGGAGATACGCTTCTTCAGCGGCACGATCTCGTCGCGGAAGTGCCGCGCGATGTCGTAGCTGGTCCGGTAGTTCGCGTAAGCGCCACGCACCTCACTGCGGGCATTGACCGCGGTCTCTGCCGCCCGATTCACGGCCTGCATGTAGATCGCCTCGGCCTTGGCCACGCGCGCGCCACCCCAGTCGAACAAGGGCAGCTCGACGCTGATGGTGTAGCCGCGCTGTGTGGGCGCGTCGTTGTACGAGTTGCGCACCGCGCCGACTTCGAACACGTTGATGAATCGGGTCGCCCGCGTCAGCCCGAGGTTCTTCGCCAGCTGCTCGGTGCCGACCTTGGCGGCCTGCACGTCCAGGCGCTGTGCCATCGCGGTCTGCTCGATGTCGGGCAGGTCGTTCGGCGCCTTCGGCAGGTCGGGCAGGCGCTCCGGCAGGCGGAACTGGGTCTGCTGACCCCAAAGGCCCATCAGCCGCGTCAGGCGCTCTCGCGCAGCCGAGCGTGCCTGTTCCGATCGCGCGAGGTTCAACGCTGCGTCGGCGTAGAAGCTCTGCTCGCGCGCCTGCTGCAGCTTGTTCCAGTTGCCCGCCTGGGTCTGGCGCCGGGCCAGCTCCGCGCCGGCTTCCGCGGCCGTCTGTACCTGCAGCATGTAGCGGCCGGTCTCATCGGCGGCCACGGCAAGGTAATACGCCTTGCGTGTTTCCGAGGCCAGCAGCAGCATGCTCAACGCGACGGCGCCACGGGTCTGCTCGACGCGCCGCGATTCGATCTGATTGATCGTCGGCAACATCAACAGGCGCGCCAGGTTGAACTGGATGCTGCGGTCGATCTCGACGCCCGAACCTTGGGTCAAACGGCCGAAGCTGAATCCCGGGTTGGGCAGCCGGCCGGCTTGCACCCTGTCGGCCTCGGAGATTCCGAGTTCGGCAAAGGAGGCTTGTAGACCCTTGTTGTTCAACAAGGCGATCTGGACGGCGTCGTCGGCCGACAGCGGTTGCTCAAGCAATTGGGCAACACGCGTGTCGATGGCATCACGGTCGGCATCGGAACGGGCCCATTTGACATCCTTGCCGAGCCGATCCTTCGCCGTCCGCTCGACCGGGCCGAAGCCGCCGTCGCGGCTGAGCGTTGCACAGCCACTCAGGGCAATCAGCGCCAGCGCGGCGATCGCAAGGCGGGTGCAGGATCGGGCGCGGGTGCCCGTGGAAGTGGTGAGGTTCAACGTGTCCGCCTCACTTCATTTCGTGGCCAGCATGGCCGCCTGAGGCCGGCTTGGCGGCGGGTGCGGGCTGAGCGGCTCCGCGTGCTGCCGGTTGAGCCGCGTCCGGCTCTTGTGCCTCGCGGGCATAGGCGCGCCAACCACCTTGCTGACGGACCAGATCGTTGGTTTCGCGCCAGGGCGCGACCTGCGGCTCGGCAAAGCCTTGATAGGCCCGCAGTGGCGAGACATACCGCGCTGCGGGTACGGGTGCCATCGGATCAGCCGGCTCCGCTCGGAGACTGGCCGGTGTAGGAGAAGCAGGCGCGGTGGCCAGGGCCTGGGCCTGAGCCGCAGTTGGCGCGGACACAAACACAAGCTGCAGACCAGCGATGGCCCACAGCGGCAGCTGTACTGCCTTGGATTTTGGAAACATGACGATCCTCGTCTCGGATGCCGACGGCATGACGCTGTCGGAAACGGTTGTTGAAGCGCACGCGCCACCGCATCAAGGTACGGTTCCGCGCAACCGAAGCCGCGCGAGGGCGCGTG
>JANXZA010000050.1 GCA_025355745.1 Rhizobacter sp.
GGCTCGGGATGAGGCCGCTGAAGTCGAACTTCGCCAGTGCACCGGCCAGGTTGGCGCGGCTGGTGATCAGGATGAGCTCGCCGCTCCACTGCGTTGCGAACCCGGCCACGGCGGTGGCAGGCCAACCCGCCCGCACCACCATCGAACCGCTGGCCGTGTTCGCAACGCAGCGGAGCGGCGAGCTCATCCTGATCACCAGCCGCCAGCCTGGCCGGTGCACTTGCGAAGTTCGACTTCAGCGGCTTCATCCCGAGCCTTGTCACGTGCCGGCGCCTGTTCAGCGAGGTGCTCGTGGTCTCGCTGTTCCTGCAACTCTTCGCGCTTGTGAGCCCACCATTCCTCCAGGTCGTGATGGACAAGGTGCTGGTGCACCGCGGCCTGACCACGCTCGATGTGCTGGTGGTTGGCCTGATCGCCGTCGTCGTGTTCGAGAGTGTGCTGACGACCTTGCGCACCTGCGTCTTCAGCAACACCACCAGCCGCATCGACGTGGAGCTGGGCGCGCGCCCGTTCCGCCATCTGGTGAACCTGCCGCTGGCCTACTTCCAGGCGCGCCGGGTCGGCGACTCGATGGCGCGTGCAACTCACGCTCATCGTGCTCGTTAGCCTGCCGCTGTACATCGGCCTGAGCCTGCTTGCCAGTTACGGCCACGAAGGCATCAACCTCATCGGCAAGATCGTCAGCGCGGCGATGCTCTGGTACGGCGCGCGGCTGGTGATGGAGCAGCAGCTCTCGGTCGGCCAGTTCGTCGCGTTCAACATGTTCGCGCAACGCGTGGCGCAGCTGATCATGCGCATGGCGTATTGGTGGACCGACTTCCAGCAGACCGGCATCTCGATGGCGCGGCTCGGCGACATCCTGACACGCGTACCGAGGTTCCCCCGACCACGGCGGCACAACTGCCGCCACTGCAAGGCGGCATCCAGTTCGACGCGGTGCGCTTTCGCTACCGCGCCGAGGCGCAGCCGGTGCTGCACGACCTGACGCGCGACGTACAGGCGGGCGAAGTCATCGGCATCGTCGGGCGCAGCGGCTCGGGCAAGAGCACGTTGACCAAACTCGTGTAGCGCCTGTACACGCCCGAGCAGGGCCGCGTGCTGGTCGATGGCATCGACAGCAGCCTGATCGATGCCGCGCAACTGCGCCGGCAGATCGGCGTGGTCTTGCAGGAGAACTGGCTGTTCAACCGCAGCGTGCGCGAAAACATCGCCATCACCGACCCGGCCGCGCCGCTGCAGGCGGTGATGCGCGCCGCAGTGCTGGCAGGCGCACATGAGTTCATCTGCGAATTGCCCGAAGGCCACGACACGATCGTCGGCGAGCAGGGCGCGAGTTTGAGTGGCGGGCAGCGGCAGCGCTTCGCGATCGCACGCGCCCTCTTCACCGACCCGCGGATCCTGATCTTCGACGAGGCGACGAGTGCGCTCGACTACGAAAGCGAGGCGATCGTGGAACGCAACATGGCTGCCATCTGCCACGGCCGCACAGTGATCGTGATCGCGCACTGGCTGAGTTCGGTGCGCAACGCACATCGCATCGTCGTGATGGACAAGGGGCGGACCGTGGAGGCCGGCGCCCATGACGTACTGGTCGATCTACCTGATGGGCTGTACGCCCACCTCAAGTCAATGCAGGCGGGTGTTGCTCCCTCTTTCTCTGGGAGAGGGTTGGGGTGAGGGCCGGCATGACACCCCCACCCTCGCAGGGCTCAAGCGCCCTGCACCGCACGCTCCAGCGCCTGCGCAGCCCACTGGTTGAGGCTCACGCCCTTCACCTGCGCCGCCGCGCTGGCGCGCGCGTGCAGGTTGGGCGACATGCGCAGCATCACGCGGCCGGAGAAGGGCTTGTCGGGCGCCTGCTTGAGCTTCATGCAAGCCGCAAGGTAATCATCCACCGCCTTGCGAAACGCCGCTTCCAGTTCATCGACCGACTCGCCGTGAAAGCCCACGATGTCTCGAATGCCCGCGATGTGCCCGACGAAGACCCGGTCTTCGGCGTCGAACTCGACACGGGCGCTGTAGCCGTTGTGGGTCATGGTGTTCATGCTTCGATTCCGATCGACATCAAGAATGTTCGCGCATCCCGCACGCGGTACCGCAAGGATTCCTTGCCCGGGTGCGGCCGGTTGAAGCGCACCTTCAGCCCACCGCTTTCAAACATGACCGATGAGCGCGAACCTTCCACCACCTTGCAGCCGACCGCAAGCAACAGCGCCTCGATGCGCCGCCATTCCAGGGCCCCGTTGATCGGCTCGGCGAACAAGGCGGCCAAGGTCTTCCGGTGCGCACTGTTCATTGCTGAATGATATCAAGAAGTGATGCCATGAACTCATCTACACCCGCTGCCGCATTGCGCCACCCCGCGATCAAACTGCTGGCTCGCTACCGCGCCATCTTCGGCGCCGCGTGGGAAGTGCGCCACGAGCTCACCGGCCCGAAGCGGCTGGCCGATGAAGCGGCGTTCCTGCAGGCCGCCCTCAGCTTGCAGGAAACACCCGCCCGCCCTGCACCGCGCCGCGCGGCATGGGCCGTGTGCGCGCTGTCCGTCATCGCCCTCGTCTGGGCCACGCTCGGGCAGATCGACATCGTGGCCGTGGCGCCGGGGCGCATCGTCGTCAGCGAACGCACCAAGGCCTTGCAGCCCCTCGAAGCCGGCGTCGTCAAGCGCGTGCTGGTGAAAGACGGCGGCACCGTCAAGGTCGGCCAGGTGCTGGTGGAGTTGGACGGCACGAATGCGAGTGCGGAGGACGATCTATCCGTGGTTGGTGAACACGCTAGATGCCGAGGGTTGAGGCACAAGTGGTCTGCGGCTGATACTCCAAGGCCCGTTCGCCTCACTGGAGCCCTCGACATGACCCAACGACTTGCCGGCAAGACCGCCTTCGTCACCGCTGCCGGCCAGGGCATCGGCCGCGCCACCGCCGAAGCCTTCCAGCACGAAGGCGCACGCGTGATCGCGGCCGACATCAACCCCGCGCTGCTCGCCGATCTGGCGCAGGCCAGCGGCTGCGAAACCCGCTTGCTCGACGTGACCGACGCGAACGCGGTGGCCGCCGCAGCGCGGGCGGCGGGCGCGGTGAACGTGCTGTTCAACGGCGCGGGCTATGTGCACGCCGGCACCATCCTCGACTGCGACGAGGCCGCCTTCGAGTTCTCGTTCGACCTGAACGTGCGCGCGATGTACCGCGTCACGCGGGCCTTTCTGCCGGTCATGCTGGAAGGCTTTGCGCAGGGCCGGGGGGCGGGCTCGATCATCAACATGGCCTCGGTGGCGGGCAGCATCAAGGGCGCGCCGAACCGCTTCGTCTACGGCGCGACCAAGGCGGCCGTGATCGGCATGACGAAGTCGATCGCGGCCGACTTCATCACGCGCGGCGTGCGCTGCAACGCGATCTGCCCGGGCACCGTGGAGTCGCCTTCGCTGCGCGAGCGGATGGCGGCGCTGGCGGCCTCGACCGGCCAGACGCTGGCGCAGGCCGAAGCCTGGTTCGTGGCGCGCCAGCCGATGGGGCGCGTGGGCAGCAGCGCCGAGATCGCGGCGCTGGCGGTGTATCTTGCGTCGGACGAATCGGGCTTCACGACCGGGACGGCGCAGGTCATCGACGGCGGGTGGTCAAACTAGAGTTCGGTTGTGCGAACGGGTCTTTGCCACAAAGGCGCCAAGACACGAAGAACGCGAACGCAACACAAGATCATTTCTGCTTTTCTGCTTTCCTGCTTTCCTGCTTTCCTTGGCGCCTTGGTGCCTTGGTGGCAAATCAACCTTCAACGAGGACACCCCATGAAACTGATGCGATATGGCGCCAAGGGCGCAGAGAAACCGGCCCTCGTCGACGCCCACGGCGTGGTGCGCGACCTGTCGGGCGAGCTCGCCGACATCACCGCCCACACCCTCACTCCGCACAGCCTGCAGCGCCTGCGCGAGATCGATGCGAGCACCTTGCCGGTGGTGGCGAACCCCGGCCGCATCGCCCCGCCGTGGAGCGGCATGGGCAAGTTCATCTGCGTCGGCCTGAACGACGCCGACCACGCCGCCGAGTCGAACCTGCCGGTGCCGGCCGAGCCGATCCTGTTCACCAAGACGATCAGCAGCCTGGTCGGCTGCAACGATGCCGTGGTGCTGCCGCAGGGCTCGGTGAAGAGCGACTGGGAGGTGGAACTCGGCGTCGTCATCGGCAGCAAGGCACGCTATGTAAACGAGACCGATGCGCTGAAGTATGTGGCCGGTTACTGCGTCGTCAACGATGTGTCGGAGCGCGAGTACCAGATCGAGCGCGGTGGCACCTGGGACAAGGGCAAGGGCTGCGACACCTTCGGACCGGTCGGCCCGTGGATGGTCAGCGCCGACGAAGTGCCCGACCCGCAGGCGTTGCCGATGTGGCTCGATGTGAACGGCCAGCGCATGCAGACCGGCAGCACGAAAACGATGATCTTCGGGGTGGCTCATCTGGTGAGCTACATCAGCCGCTTCATGACCTTGTACCCCGGCGACCTGATCAGCACCGGCACCCCACCGGGCGTGGGCATGGGCAGGAAGCCGCAGCCGGTGTACCTGAAGGCGGGCGATGCGATGCGGCTGGGGATCGACGGGCTCGGGGAGCAGAGCCAGCGGGTCTTCGCGTGGGACCCGGCGTTGATTGACGGGTAGGTTGATTCGAATTCAATTCAAGCCAATCAAGTCATTCACCGCAGAGTTGGGGAGTTGACGGAGTTTGCGCAGAGTTAAAGGCCACCTTGATGGGCTTCAACGTTCGGCCATCAGCGGTTCGACTCGATCCACCCTCTCACGCCAGCGGGAGAGGAGACCGTCCGCAGGCCTCTGTCGCAAGCGGGAGGGCACACCGGCTCCCTCTCCCTGACCTCGCCCCCGAAAAACGTACCCCTTGCTGAGTGTTTCAATGCAAGCAAGGAGAACGGAAATGACGAAGACAGTGCGGGCGCGCTACACGCTGGAGTTCAAGCAGGAAGCTGTGCGGTTGGTGACCGGCGGGCAGAGGTGATCGACGGCAGCGCCAGCATCGATGCGATGGGTGAGCGCATCTTCCGGCAGATGCTGGCCACCGACTCGGGTGCGAAGACGAAGAGCGAGCTGCACGGCTACGGCCAGAACGAGTTCGTGCCGTGGGCGTTGGGGACGGTGATGTAGCGCAGGGCGGCGCGAGTCGGTCGTAGAAATTTGGCACAGCGGCCAGGTCAGGTGGGGCGGGGGCATGGCGGGCTCGGTCGGGCGAGGTCGAATGTGGCGGGTGGCGGGTGGCGGACATCAGTCCTGCACCACGAAGCCCAGGCTTTCATAGAGCGTGCGCGCCGGCAGGTTGTCCAGCGTCACGACCAGCCGGATTTCGCCTTCGCCCTGGTCGCGCAGGTCCTGCACCGCCGCGATTAGGCAGGCGCGGGCCAGACCGGCGCGCCGGGCGGCGGGTGCGGTCATCGCGAAAGCCACAAAGGGCCGGCCCTGCCAGCGCGTGATCAAGGTGGCGTGCAGCAACCCATCCGCACGCGCGACGAGCTTCGAGCTGTGTGCGTCGAAAGTGCCGTGGTCGCCGCCGAAGGTCTTGCGCACTTCGACCAGCGCATCGGCTTCGTCTTCGCCTTCGTCATCGACGCTGCCGGCGTAGGCCGCAAGCATCAGCCGGGCAACCGCGCCGGCATCTGCTTCGACCGGCGCGCGCAGGCCCGCGATCAACGAACATGCCACCGGCACGAGCGCGGCGCGCATCAGGCGGCGAGGTGGCTGGATGGCCATGGACCCGCCATCATGCGCGGCCTGCGCGCCAAAACCCGCGCGCCGATGCTGCCCTCGCGCGTCGAAACGTGGGATGGCGGGGCCCCGGCGAGGCGGCTACGGTGTATCCCCGCCATCCCCAGGGAGCGCCCATGACCCAGCCCGTCGGCCCGGTGCGCAACACCGAACGCATCGTCACGCTCGACATCGTGCGAGGCTTTGCGCTGCTCGGCATCCTGATCATGAACATGCCGGGCTTCTCGACCTCGTTCTTCGCCGGGGCCGACGGCGCCTACCTGTGGCCAGACCCACTGAACCGCTACGCCGAACAACTGCGCAACATGCTGTTCTCCGGCAAGTTCAACAGCATGTTCAGCCTGCTGTTCGGTATCGGCTTCACCCTGCAGCTCGGCCGCATGGAAGCGCGCGATCCGGCCCACGCCACCACCACCTATGTGCGGCGGCTGCTCGCGCTGGCGGTTTTCGCGGCACTGCATGTGGGCGTGTTCTGGACCGGCGACGTGCTGCACATCTACGTTGTGCTCGGCTTCGGCCTGCTGCTGCTGCGCCGCGCCTCGAACCGGCTGGTGTACGGGCTGATCATCGCCACGCTGCTGTTCCCGATGGTTTCAGGCCTGCTGCGGCTGTGGCTCATGTCGCCCGACATCGTCGCCGCGCGGCTGGCCGAGGCGAAGGCCTGGGAGGCGTCGAACAACCTCGCATACGGGCACGGCTCGTTCTGGGCTGCGGCACACGAACATGCGCGCGAGGCGCTGCACTTCTATGACAACCGCTGGTCATTGTGGGGCACGAGCAGCTTCCACGTGCAGATGACGACGACGATGCTGATCGGCTTCCTGATCGGGCGCAACGGCTGGGTCCGGCGCATCCCGGACCTGATGCCGCAGGTGCGGCGCCTGCAATGGTGGGCGCTGGGCATCGGCCTGACGTGTGCGCTGGTGTTCAGCCTCGTCGGCATGTACACGCGCGCGCCGGAGCCATCACCCTTGAAGGTTCTGGTCGGCATCAACTACGTGCTGGCGCGCCTCGGGCTGATGTTGTTCTACGTGATGAGCATCGTGTGGCTGGCGCAGCTGCCGCTGTGGCAGCGGCGCTTCGCGCCGATGGCGGCGGCCGGCCGCATGCCGCTGACCAACTACCTGATGCAGACGCTGCTCTGCACCACGCTGTTCTACGGCTGGGGCTTCGGCCTGTGGGGCCAGGTCGGCCCGGCCGCCGAACTGCTGCTGGCGCTGGCGATCTTCTTCGGCGTGCAGGTGCCGTTCTCTGCGCTGTGGCTGAGGCACTTCGAGACCGGGCCGCTCGAATCGCTGTGGCGGCTGCTCACCTACGGCCGCCGGCCGGCGGTGCGGGCGGGGGCGGGGGCGGGGCGGGGGCGGCAAGCGTGATGAGTGCAAGAAGTGATCAAGCCTGCGGCGCGGCGCCGTGCGAACCCGTCGAAACGCCCAGCCTCCTCGCCCAAGAACCGGCTCCCAACCCATTCAAGGCGACCCCATGAAGAACCCCAACAAAGTGCTGCTGGTTGACTTGAACAATTTCGCTCGATATCCGAGTATGTCGATCGGCTACCTGGCCTCCGTACTTCGGCAGGCGGGCATCTTTGTCAGTGTTTACGCCCCGTTGATGGTCGGCGTGCGCGGCGTGACGCGCGAAGCTCGGCCGCATCGCTTCAGCCTCCTGGCAGCCAGACTCAACCACCGCGCCGCTACGTCCGCCAGCTCCTGGGTTCGTGGCTGGCGCAACCGGTTGGCCGCCCGCCGTCTGTCCGATGTCACGGCGCACGAAGGCCTGGTGGTCGAACAATTTCAGGCGGCTCTGATGCGGGACAAACCGGATGCGGTAATGATTTCAACTTACCTGATGTACCGCGCCGTCTGCGAGCGCATCTGTGCAATCTGTCAAAGCCATCACGTTCCGGTATTGATCGGTGGACCTTATTTTTCGCAACCCGAAGTCATCGAAGACTGGGCGCGAATTCCTGGCTTGTCGGCACTCGCGGCCGGCGAGGTCGAGGTGGAATTGCCGGACATCCTGAAGACGCTTCTGAACCATGGCGACCTGCTGCGCCACGAGGGCCTCGCCATCACGGATACCGAAGGCAGGTTCAAAGGCGGAATCGCCGCTCCGCAAACGAACCTCGACGCCGTCCCCTTCCCCGACTACAGCGACTTTCCGTGGGCCGCGTACCCGAACCGGATCGTGCCGCTGATCACCGGGCGGGGTTGCGGTTGGGGCGTGTGCACGTTCTGTAGCGACGTGACGAGTACCGCAGGGCGCACCTATCGCAGCCGCAGCCCGCAGAACGTGATGAGCGAAATCGCCAGCCATCATGTCCGCCACGATGTGTCGCGATTCGTCTTCACGGATCTGAAGCTCAATAGCAACCTGCTCATGTGGCGCGCGATTCTCGACGGCATGCAAGGGGCAGCGCCGAGTGCGCAATGGATCGGCGCGGTGCACGTCGGTCGCGAACAAGACAACGGCTTGAGCGCCAACGATCTGGCCGCCGCTTCCGCAAGCGGTTGCGTCAGGTTGACCACCGGTCTGGAATCCGGAAGTCAGCGAATTGCCGACCTGATGAAAAAGGGCACTCGGTTGGGGGCCATCAGCGACTTCTTGCACAACGCCACCGCTGCGGGCATTTCGTGCCGGTGCACGATGATTCTTGGCTACCCCGGCGAAACCGCCGCCGACGTGCATGCGAGCGCGGCGTTCCTGGAAGACCACGCCCGCGTCATCGAGCGCGTTTCGTTGAATCGCCTTCAGGTCATTATCGGCACGGCCCTTCATCGCCACGCGATGCACAAACCCGGCCGGCTCGGCAGCTTCCGGATCGTGAGCAACGACCTTCGCAACGCGCAGGCCGAGCATCGCTACGATGAGGTTGAAACTGCGTCGCATCGAAAGTCGGTCATGCGTCTGCTGACGGCGGTTCACCACATCAATTCGCGAGAAATTTCTTCAATGGCTTGCGAGTTTGAAGGCGTGATGTGACGAAGCAGACAGGGGCGAACCCCTCGCCACGCTGTACTTCAACCGTAGCCTGTCTGACCAACCCCTGCCCGGCTCCCGGCCACTCCTTATTACGGCGTCAGATGCGCGCGCTCGAATCATGAGGTTGGACCGGGCATCGGTGTTCGCATCGACGCGTCGGCGCGCCTTTGGACAAGAGGCGAGGGTTGGCCCGGTCCGGACATTCGGGCGGGCTCGGGTCCGGTCGCGACGCCTTCAGCGTCTGGGCTTTCCGCAGCTGCATGCTCACTCCAGCAGTGAACTGTCGGCGCACTGGCCGGGCGCCGCCTTTCGGCGCCTGGGCACTCCCGGCGCATGCCGTCGCGTTCGATGAGCGTGTTGAATACTCGCGTGAAAGAAGCTGTTATGCGCGACACACAAAAGGGCAATGTTGTAGCCTTCCAGGATGCACTTCAACCCTCGCCACGCACCGGCCGCTACAAGGGCACCTGGATGAAACGGATTCTTCTGCTCGGCGGCACCGGCTTCGTCGGCCGCAGCGTCTGCGACAAGCTGGTCGAACGCTCCGGCGGCGCCGGCGACCGAATCGTCGTGCCGACTCGCAACCCGGCGCGCGCCAAGCACCTGCAACTGCTGCCGACGGTGCAACTCGAGCGCGCCGATGTGCACGACGAAGCACAACTGTGTCAGCTCGTCGAAGGCGCGGACGCGGTGGTCAACCTGGTGGCGATCCTGCACGGCAGCGACAAGGCCTTCGAGCACGTCCACGTCGAGCTGCCGCGCAAGCTGGCGGCCGCCTGCAATGCGGCCGGCGTGCGGCGCGTGGTGCATGTGAGCGCGCTCGGGGTCGGCACGCCGCACGGACCGCGCGCACCAACGGCAACCCCGGCCCGCACCACCGAGCCGAGCCATTACCTGCGCAGCAAGGCGGCCGGCGAGGCGCTGCTGCGCGGCGCCGGGCTCGACCTGACCGTGCTGCGCCCTTCGGTCATCTTCGGCGAGCACGACCGCTTCCTGAACCTGTTCGCGACCTTGCAGGCCGTCTTCCCGATCGTGCCGCTGGGCGGCGCACAGGCGCGCTTCCAGCCAGTCTGGGTGCAGGACGTGGCCAGTGCCATCGTGCGCTGCCTGACCGACCCCGCCAGCATCGGCCAGACCTTCGAGTGCACCGGCCCCGAGGTCTACACGCTGCGCCAGATCGTCGAGGCGGCCGGCCGCTGGTCGGGTCACCCGAGGCGCGTGTTCGGCCTGCCCGATGCGCTGGCGCGAGCCCAGGCGATGCTGCTGGAATGGCTGCCGGGCGAGCCGCTGATGTCGCGCGACAACGTCGATTCGATGCGCGTGCCGAATGTCGCCAGCGGCGCGCTGCCCGGCCTGTCGGCGCTGGGCATCATGGCCGCTTCGCTGGAGAGCGTGGCGCCGGCCTACCTGGCGCCGGGGCAGGGCATCGCCCGGCTCGACCGCTGGCGCGCCGGCCGGCACTGAACGGCCACGCCATGGTCGAAAAAATCTTCGCTGCGATGGTGCTCGGCGTGTGCGCGCTGCTGCTGGTGCGGCTGATGCTCGGCGAGCGGCGCCGCTATCGCCTCGACGCGGCCCTGCGCAGCGTGGCCAGCACTGCGCAGAGCGCGGCGCGCTCGGTGCAATCGGCATGGCGCTGGGGCGGCGCCCGGCGGGCCTCGAAGAAAGCCGCGATCGAGGCGATCCGCCGCGCCCGCGATGGCTCCGGTGTGACGCGCGAGGGCAATGTCTACAAGCCAAAGTCGTTCCGCAAGCCGCCGCGCGACAAGATGCACTGAGGCGCGAGAGCCAATTCATTCACCGCAGAGTAAGGGAGTTGACGGAGTTGACGCGGAGTCAATAGAAATCATGGCTTCTCTTTACTCTGCGTCAACTCCGCAGACTCCGTCACTCTGCGGTGAGACTTGCTAGTGGCTTGCTCGTGGCTTGCTCGTGGCTAGCTTGTGGCGATCTCAAAGACTGTCGCTTGATGTCACGCACAGGTCATGCGTAGGCCGGCGCCAACCCGCGGCGCAACAGCGTGCTGGCCGAATCCACCAGTACCACCAGCGCGAACATCGCCAGCAGCACGGTGGCCGACTGCGCCTGCTGGAACAGCGACAGGTGGAAGTACAGCATCTGCCCCAGGCCGCCAGCGCCGACGAAGCCGAGCACGGTGGCCATGCGGATGTTCATCTCCCAGCGGTACAGGGTGTAGGCCAGCCACTGCGGCGCGACCTGCGGCGCGGTGCCGTAGGCGAAGGCTGTTAGCCCTGCGCTGCCGGACTCGACCAGTGCGGCTTCCGGGCCGGCGGGCGCGTTCTCGAGCGTCTCGGCGAAGAGGCGGCCGAACACGCCTGTCGTGTGCAGCGCCAGCGCCAGCGCGCCGGCGAACGGCCCGAGGCCGGCGGCCAGCACCATCAGCGCCGCCCACACCAGTTCGGGCACGCTGCGCAGCACGTTGAGCAGCAGCCGGCTGGCCGCGCGCGCGGCGCTGCCGAAACGCCCCGCTGCCGGCAAGGCCAGCGCCGCACCGAACAGCAGCGCCAGCAGCGTGCCGACGGCCGACACCGCCAGCGTCTGCAAGCCGGCCCAGGCAGTCTTCGCGAAGAAGGCGGCCGACACGTCGGGCGGGAAGAACTCGGCCACAAACTTGGTCATCAGCCGCATCGACTCGGCGCTGAACAGGCCGCGGTAGTCGGCGCCCAGGTAGGCGAAGCTGGCGACGATGGCAACGAGTACCGCGAGCGCCACCGCCAGGCAGGTCAGGCACGGCGCGGCGGCCCGCGCGTGCTCGGCGGCCGTCAACGGGTCAGTGCTCGGTAGGCGCTTCATCGGGGTAGATTGGCTAGATCGGCTGAGGAGCGCGGAAGGGGGGGTTTTGCCACGGAGGCACAAAGACACGAAGAAGAGGAGAAAGGACAGGAACGGAACGACAGGCGAGAACGTCGGCCGGATCCTGGGGCCAGCCTTCTTGAAATCTCTGTGGCATCTTGGTGTCTTTGTGCCTTCGTGGCAAACAACTACCCAGCCTCATGCCAGCAGCCGCCGCAGCGCTGCGCTCAGCGCATCGGCCAGCAGCACCAACAGCAGGAAGGTGACGAGGATGGTGCTGGCTTCGCCGCCGTTGAGCATCTTCATCGACTGGTCCATCAACTGGCCCAGGCCACCGGCGCCGACGAAGCCCATCACCACCGACGCGCGCACCGCGCATTCCCAGCGGTACACGGTGTACGAGGCCAGCTCCTGCGCCGCGCCCGGCAGCAACCCGTAGCCGAGCGCCGCGAGCCGGCCGCTGCCGGCCTCCAGCAACGCGCGCGCTGGCCGCGTGTCGCCGGATTCGAGGATCTCGGCGTACACCTTGCCGAGCATGCCGGCATAGGTAATCGCGATCGCCAGCACGCCAGCGGCCGGGCCGAGGCCGAGGGCGCGCACGAACACCAGCGCCCACACAACCTCGGGGATCGCACGCAGGAACACCAGCACCAGGCGCGCCACGCTGCGCAGCATCCGGCCGCGCCGCAGGCCGTTGCCCGGGCCGATGCGCGAGACCGACAGCGACGGCGTCATCGCGAATGCCAGCGGCACCGCCAGCAGCCACGCCAGCGCGATGCCGGCGGTGGCCATCGCCAGCGTCTGCAAGGTGGCGGTGAGCAGCAGGCCGAGGAATTCGGTCGACGTGGCCGGCGGCAGGAAGGCAGCCAGGAAGTTGCCCATCACGCGCAGGTTGCCGGCCTCGAACAGCACCCAGGGTTTGAAGTCGGCCAGTACCAGCAGTGGCCACACGACCACGACGGCGGCGAGCAGTGCGCCGGCGCGGGCGCGGGCCTGCGGGTCGCGCAAGTGGGCGCTGGCGGTGGCGGTGGCGGCGCTGCTCACCGGCAGCCCGGGCGAACCAGCGGCACGACGTTGGCGGTGGCGGTGGCGGTGGCGGTGGCGGTGGCGTTGGCGTTGGCGGCCGGCGCAAGGGGCGCGGCGGGCGCAGTTGCCGACATGGCAGCACTGCCCTGCGTCGGCAGCACCGTGCCCTCGGCGGCGTACAGCTCATGCAGCATCGTCTCGTTGACGTCGCGCGCAAACGCGTCGAACACCACCTCGCCGTCGCGCATGCCGACGATGCGCGGAAACCATTTCAACGCCAGATCGACCGCGTGCAGCGAGGCCACCAGCGTTGCGCCGCTGGCCGCTGCCTGCGCGACGAGTTGGCCGACGGCCGCGTCGGCGAGCACCGGGTCGAGGGCCGAGACCGGCTCGTCGGCGAGCAGCAGGGCCGGCCGCTGGTACAGCACGCGGGCGATGCCGACGCGCTGCAACTGGCCGCCCGAAAGCCGGTCGCAGCGCTCGAACAGGCGGTCGGCGAGGTCGAAGCGCGCCAGCACGTCGCGCGCGCCTTCGATGTCGGCCGGGTACAGCAGCGAGGCCAGCGCGCGGCCGGTCGACCACACGCCCAGGCGCCCGGCGAGCACCGCCGTGACGACGCGCAGGCGCAGCGGGATCGGCGGCGCCTGGTGGATCATGCCGATGCGCGCGCGCAGGTGGCGCAGGCCGCTGGCGCCGAGCTGCCACGGGTTCGTGGCGAGCGTCTCGATCCGGCCTTCGCTCGGCCGCAACGAGGTGGCCGCGACGCGCAGCAGGCTTGTCTTGCCGGCCCCCGACGGGCCGATCACCGCAACCTGTTCGCCGGCTTCCAGGCGCAGGCTGACCTGCTTCAGCGCGCGATGGCCGTTCGGGTGGGTCAGGCCGATGTGGTCGAGGGCGAGCGTCATCCAGCGCGGCGTGTTGCCCCTTCCCCCACTGGGGGAAGGTCGGGATGGGGGCAGGTCGGATGGGCCGAGCGGTCAGCAGCGCGGTCGCGTACCGTCACCCCCACCCCAGCCTTCCCCCAGCGGGGGAGGGAGAAGGAACAAGCACCCATCACTTGATCAACCCCGCCGCCTTCGCCGCCGCCTCGATGCCGTCGTAGTTCGACGCCTTCGTCGCGATGAAGCGGCTGGCGCGTTGCAGGTCCATGATCTCCTTCTGCTCGGGCTTGCCCGGGTCCAGCTTCAGGAACGCCTCGGCGATCTTCTTCGTCAACGCGGCATCGAGCCCCGGCCGCACGGTCCAGTTGTAGTCGTAGTACGGCGGAGTGGTCGCCAGCACGCGCACCTTGGCGGCGTTCGGGTTTGCCGCCTCGACCAGCTTATCCAGCACCGACGCATTCAGCACCCCGCCCTCGGCGCGGCCCGAGGCCACGAAGGCGAGCGTGGCGTCGTGCGCGCCGGAGAAGGCCACGGCCTTGAAGTCGGTGTCGGGGTTGATGCCGGCCTGCATCAGGAAGAAGCGCGGCATCAGGTGGCCCGAGGTCGACGAGGGCGCGCCGAACGCGAAGGTCTTGCCCTTCAGGTCGGCCAAGGTTTTCACCGGGCTGTCGATCGGCACGATGTAGCGGCTGGTGAACTTCTCGTCCTCGGCGCGCTGCACGATCGGCACCGCGCCGCCGCTGGTGCGCAGCTTGGCCTGCACGAAGGTGAAGCCTCCCAGCCAGGCCAGGTCGATCTTGTTGCTGGCCAGGCCTTCGACGACGGCCGCGTAGTCGGTCACCGGCGTGAACTGCACATCGAGCCCGGTCTCCTTCTTGAGGTAGTCGCCGAGCGGCTTGAACTTGCGCTGCAGCTCGGTCGGCGCTTCGTCGGGGATGGCCGAGACGCGCAGCACCGTCGTCTGCGCGAAGGTGGCGCCGGCAGCGGCGAGCAAGGCGAACGCGGCGAGGGTGGGGATGAGTTTCATGATTCGTTTTCGGGCCAGGGGTTGGACAAGGTGAGCGGTGCAGATCAGCGCAGTGCGGCGGTGCGGAATCCCGCGAACACGTCGCTGCGGTGCGGTTCGAAGAAGTTGCGATAACGCGCATCGTGCAGGCGCGGCGAGGTCGCGAACGAGGCGCCGCGCAGCTCGCGATGATCGCCGAACCAGGGCGCGGAGTAGTCGCGGTACGGGCCGGGCTCGAAGCCGGGGTAAGGCTGGAACGCATCGGCGGTCCATTCCCAGACGCTGGCGCCCCAGTGGAGTTGCGGCGCGGCGTGTTCCCATTCGGCGGCGCTCGGCAGGCGGCGCCCGGCCCAGCGGCAATAGGCGTCGGCCTCGAAGGCGTTGACGTGGATCAGCGGCGCGTCGCGGTCGAGTGGCTGCCAGCGGTCGAACCAGCAGGTCTGCCAACCCATCGAAGGATCACGCCGCCAGCGCTGCGGATGGCGCACGCCGGACGCCGCGCGCCACACGCCGGCAGCGCCCGGCCAATACGCGGGCGCGTCGTAGCCGCCGGCCTCGACGAAGCGCAGGAAGGCGCCGGCGGTGAGCGGTGCGGTGTCGATCTCGAAGCCGGCCAGCGTCACGGTGTGGCCGGGCTGTTCGTTGTCGAACGCGAAGCCGGGACACAGGGGCGGCGAGCCGATCTGCACGCTGCCGCCCCGAACACGCGCTCTTCCGCCCTCTCCCTCTGGGAAAGGGTTGTCTGGGAAAGGGTCGGGGTGAGGGCGCGGCGCACCGAACCCCACCGGCGCAGCCAACCCAAGCGCCGCTCGCAGCCAGGTGAACGCCTCACCATGCATGTCCTCATGGAACAGCGCGAGCCGATGCGAATACAGCGCGCCGTCGTCGTCACCGGCAGGCAGCGCAGCGATGCAGGCTTCGAGCTGCGCGCCCAGCATGTCGACGAGTTCGCCGCGTGACGGCATCAGCATGCGCCAGCGCGCCGCATGCGCGATGCGCGACGAGTCGAAGCGCGCATCCGGCCCGGCGTGGCGCGGCGCTCGCTGTGCCACGGTCACGCCATCGGCACCCACCGCATGCGGCCCGCGCAGCACCCAGAACTCGGCGAACCAGGCCAGGTGGCCCAGCTCCCAGGCGATCGGGTTCAGGCCCGGCCGTTCGGGCACCTGCCACTGCGCATCGGTCAGGTCATCGACCAGCGACCAGGTGCGCGCCCGGCTCTCGCGCAAGGCCTGCACAAGCGCGGCGCCGTGCAGACAGCGCGTGTTACCCGGATCAAACATCTAGCGAACCACCGCCGCCGGCCGGCATGGCACCATCCCGCCATGAGCTTGAAGGCCGCGCCACCCACCGTCTGCATCGTCTCGCCCGCGCTGGCAGACGCGAACAACGGCAACTGGCAGACGGCGGCGCGCTGGCAACGCTTTCTCGCGCCGCTCGGCCGTGTCGCGATTGCCCCGGCCTGGGACGGCCGCCCGCTCGACGCGCTGATCGCACTGCACGCGCGCCGCTCGGCCGAGTCGATCGCGGCCTTCCGCGACGCGCACCCGAACGCGCCGATCGCCCTCGTGCTGACCGGCACCGACCTGTACCGCGACCTCGTCTTCGACAGCGCTGCGCAACATGCCCTGGAGTGTGCCAGCCACGTCGTCGTGCTGCAGGACGAAGGCCTGCAGCTGTTGGCGCCGAGCGTGGCGGTGAAGGCGCGCTGCATCGTGCAGTCGGCCGCGCGGATGCGGCGCCGCGACGCAGCGCGCCGCGGCACGATGTTCGTGGCCGTCGGCCATCTGCGCGACGAGAAAGACCCGGCGACGCTGATGCGCGCGGCGCAGCTCCTGCCCACCCTGGCCGCCATGACCGCCATGCCCGCCGCATCGCCGCTGCGCGTCGTCCACATCGGCCGCCCGCTCGACGTCGTACTCGGCGAGCAGGCCATGCTGACGATGCAGGCCTGCCCCGCCTACCGCTGGCTCGGCGACCAGCCGCACGCGGCCGCGCGGCGCTGGATCGGGCGCGCCCAGGCGCTGGTCCACATGAGCCGGATGGAGGGCGGCGCGAACGTGGTGATCGAGGCGCTGCGCTCCGGCGTGCCGGTGCTGGCGAGCCGCATCGATGGCAACGTCGGCCTGCTCGGGCGCGACTACGCGGGCTACTTTGAAACCGGCGACGCCGCCGCGCTGGCCGCGTTGATGCAGCGCTTCGCCACCGATGCCGCTTTCGCCGCGCACCTGCGGGCCCAATGCGCGCTGCGCGAGCCGCGCTTCGCGCCGCCCGTCGAGCGCGCGGCGGTGCGCACGCTGTGGGCCGACATGCTGGCCGCACGCAAGGGTGTGGCGGCGCCGACAATCACGCCGACCGACCCCCTCTGACCGATTCCTGCTGACCCCTCACGCACACCCCTGCCCTCGGAGCCCATGCCATGAATGCCACCACCCCCGCCAACCCGCCCCCCATCCGTCTGACCAGCTTCTCGCACGGCGGCGGCTGCGGCTGCAAGATCGCGCCGGCGGTGCTGGCGCAGATTCTGAAGAACAGCGGCGGCGGAATCTTGCCTCCCGAGCTGATGGTGGGCATCGAGACCGCCGACGACGCGGCCGTCTACAAGCTCAACGACACCCAGGCGCTGATCGCCACCACCGACTTCTTCATGCCGATCGTCGACGACCCGTTCGACTTCGGCCGCATCGCCGCGACCAACGCGATCAGCGATGTCTACGCGATGGGCGGCAAGCCCATCATGGCGCTGGCGCTGGTGGCGATGCCGGTCGCCCAGTTGCCGCTCGAGGCCATCGGCCAGATCATCGCCGGCGGCGAATCGGTGTGCCGCGCGGCCGGCATCCCGATTGCCGGCGGCCACACGATCGACTCGGTCGAGCCGATCTACGGCCTGGTGGTGATGGGCCTGGTGCACCCGGACCGGGTGCGGCGCAACGCCGATGCGAAGGCCGGCGACGTGCTGATTCTGGGCAAGCCGATCGGCGTGGGGGTGATGTCGGCGGCGCTGAAGAAGGAGCAGCTGGATGCCGCCGGCTATGCGCAGCTGATCGCCGTCACGACCCAGCTCAACACCCCCGGCATCGCCTTCGCCGCGATGCCCGGCGTGCACGGCCTGACCGACGTGACCGGCTTCGGCCTGGCCGGCCACACGCTGGAACTGGCGCGTGGCGCGGGGCTGACCGCCGTGATCGAATGGCAGCGCGTGCCGATGCTGGCCGGCGTGGCGCAACTCGCGGCCGACGGCTTCATCACCGGCGCGTCGGGTCGCAACTGGGACGGCTACGGCGCGCAGGTGCAGCTTGCCGACGGCCTGCCAGCGACCGCGCGTGATTTGTTGTCGGACCCGCAGACCTCGGGCGGGCTGCTGGTGAGCTGCGACCCCGACAGCGTGGCCGATGTGCTGCGTGTGTTCCGCGACGAAGGCTTCGCACAGGCAGCGGTGATCGGGCGCATCGAGGCCGGCCCCGCCGGGCTGCGCGTCGAAGCTTGACGGGCCCGGCCTTGGCAACCGGGGTTTGGGCATCGTGGTGGTTCGGCGCGCAAATCGAGCGGCGATGCAGATAGCGCGCGCAAGCGGTATGGCGTTCGCACGTTCTTCAGCCTGCTCGACCCGGCCCGCGCCGTCGACGGCGGCTCGGCCAGCGCCATGAACGCGACGCTGCGCCCCGCCATCCTGCGCATTCAGGCGCTGAACTTTGCCTACGACCGGCAGCCGGCACTCGTGTCTGACTGGTCCACGCAAATCGACGCCGGCGTGACGCTGCTGCACGGCGACACCGGCAGCGGCAAGTCGACTTTGCTGCGCTTGCTCGCGGGCGCCCTGCCCGCGACGGGCCGGTTGACGCTTGCCGGTGTGCGCCTCGATGAGGATGCGGTGGCCTACCGGCGCAACGTGTTCTTCTGCGACCCGGCGACCGATACGTTCGATCAGCGCAGCGCGCGCGACACCACCGCGCTGCTCGGCGCGGGCGACACGCACTTCAACCAAGACCGATGGCAAAGTCTGGTCGAAGGCTTCGCGTTGACGCCGCACCTCGACAAGCCGATGTACATGTTGTCGACCGGTTCGAAGCGCAAGATGTGGCTGGCCGCCGCGCTCGCATCGGGCCGCGCGCTGGTCTTGCTCGACGAGCCGACGGGCGGGCTCGATACGGCGTCGATCGGGTGTTTGTGGACTGAGTTGATGCGCTGTGCGGATGAGCCCGAACGCGCCATCGTGGTTGCGAGTGCGCAGCGCATCGAGCGCGTGGCGCTGGCGGGGTTGATCGAGTTGCCGTTGAACTGAAGGCGTGCGGCGATTGCCGCAGTTCTGATCAGATCACTCGGCGCAGGTACGGGTGAGGGGCGGCAAGCGGCCATCGCCGTCAATCACCTTCCGGCCTCAAAGCGGTCGCCAAACTGCGAACGCCAGGCGGCTGACACCGGGCGGTCCACTTCCCCAGAAGCGAGTGATCCAGCTTCCGGTGATAACGCGATATTTGATGTTCAGCTTGCACGAAAACATTGCGCGTCTGCGCCGGGGGAGGCTTCTATGACCGACCAATTGAGAGGCGTCACTGCGACCGAAAGGCTGCTCGCCGAGTTCTGCGAGCGGTCGTTCCTAAAGCTCTGGAGCTATCCGAACCCATTCAAGGACGACGGACATGAGCTATGTGACCTGCTGGCCGTCTTTGGCAGCGACGTCTTCATCTTCTTCGACCGCGAGAACGTTCTACCTAACGACCTGGAGAAGGACATCCAGGTGCTGTGGGACCGCTGGAAGCGCAACGTCATCGACCGGCAAGTCAAGACCGCACATGGCGCCGAGCGGTACATCCGAAGCGGCAGGCTGGTCTTCCTAGTGTAGTGTTGCGTTCTGTTTGGAACTTAAACGCGCATTGGCCCGAATTACCTTCTGCAGGATGTCGGCAGCGCTCTTCGTCCAGATGAACGGCTTTGGTTTGATGTTGTGATGGACGACGTATTCATCAATGGCGG
>JANXZA010000074.1 GCA_025355745.1 Rhizobacter sp.
CTCTGCGCAACTCTGCGCTCTCTGCATTTCTGCGGTGAGTGAGTCGGCCGTTGCATCGGCAGCGCATGGACCACCTCGGAACCAACCCCGATCAGGGGTACGCGTCAGGGTACCGGTCGATCGTCAGCCCGCTCATGTCGATGCCCGGTGCCCGCCCGCCGATCACATCGGCGATGACCCGGCCGGTGCCGGCGGCCATGGTCCAGCCGAGCGTGCCGTGGCCGGTGGCCAGGTACAGATTCGGCAGACGTGTGGCGCCGAGCAGCGGCGTGCCGTCGGGTGTCATCGGCCGCAGGCCGCACCAGAACTCGGCGCGCGAGACATCACCGCCGCGCGGGAACAGGTCGGCGACCACATGCTCCAGCGTGTGGCGGCGCGCCTCGTGCAGCTTCAAGGTGTAGCCCGCCAGCTCGGCCGTGCCGCCGACGCGGATGCGGTCGCCCAGGCGCGTCACCGCGACCTTGTGAGTCTCGTCCATCACGGTCGATTCGGGCGCGCCGCTGGCATCGATGATCGGCAGCGTGATCGAGTAGCCCTTCACCGGGTAGACCGGGATGCGAATGCCCGCGCCCTTCAGCAGCAACGGCGAGTAGCTGCCGAGCGCGACGAGGTAGGCCTCGGCCTTCAGGACGCCGGCGTCGGTGACCACACCGTCGATCTGCCGGCCGGCCAGCTTCAAGCGCTGGATGCGCGTTCCGTAGCGGAACTGCACGCCGCGCTGCGCGGCCAGCGCGGCCAGGTTCCGGGTGAACTTGAAGCAATCGCCGGTCTCGTCGCCGGGCAGCAGCAGGCCGCCGACAAACTTGTCGCGCACGCTGGCAAGCGCGGGCTCGTGGCGGATGCAGCCGTCGCGATCCAGCAGCTCGAAGCCGACACCATAGCGCTGCAGGATCGCAATGTCGGCAGCCGTGCCGTCGAGCTGCGCCTGCGTGCGAAAGAGCTGCAGCGTGCCCTGGGTGCGCTGGTCGTAGGCGATGCCGGTCTGATCGCGCAGGGCCTTCAGGCAGTCGCGGCTGTACTCGGCCAGCCGCACCATGCGGCCCTTGTTCAGCTCGTAACGCGCGGCCGTGCAATTGCGCAGCATGGCCAGGCCCCAGCGCACGAAGTTCAGGTCGAAGGTGGGCCGGATCACCAGCGGGCGGTGCGGCATCAGCAGCCACTTGATCGCCTTCAGCGGCACGCCCGGCCCGGCCCACGGCGCCGAGTAGCCGGGCGACACTTCGCCCGCATTCGCATAGCTGGTCTCGAGCCCGGCGGCGGGCTGGCGGTCGACCACCGTGACGTCGTGGCCGGCGATTGCAAGTTGATAAGCGCACGACACGCCGATCACGCCGCTGCCCAGGATCAACACTTTCATCGGTTCGACTCCGTGCGCCGCTAGGGCTTCGCGGTCAGTGTAGGGCCGACTCGGTGCATGATTCAGTCCCACCCAAGGAGACCTCCGATGATCCATGTCATGGCCCGCATCAACGTGAAACCCGAGTCGGCTGCGGCCGCGCGCGACATCCTTCTGACTCTCGTGAACGCCAGCCGCAACGAGGCCGGCTGCCTTGCCTACGGGCTGTTCCAGCGCCCCGACGCACCGCACGTGTTCCAGACCGTCGAGCAATGGACCGACCAGGCTGCGGTGGACGCCCACATGGGCACGCCGCACATCGGCGCGGCCATCGCTGCGGCCGGCCCGATGTTCACCGCGCCCCCGGAAATCCTCACGTTCACCAAGCTGGTGTAGAACCGTCCGATGTCACTTGCCCCCCCGTACATCGCACCGGCGCGCTTCGACGACCCGGCCCAGGCGCTGGCTCAGGTGCGCGCGATCTACGACGGCGGCATCGCGCACCTGCGCGGCGCCTTGCAGTCGTTCGTGAACGGCGAAGCGCCGGCCGGCCGGGTGCGTGCCTGCTACCCCATGGTGCGCATCCAGACCGACACCGTGGCGCGCGCCGACTCGCGCCTGAGCTACGGCTTCGTCGCCGGCCCGGGCAGCTACGAGACCACGCTGACGCGGCCCGACCTGTTCTCGAACTACTACCTCGAACAGTTCCGCCTGCTGCTGACCAATCACCAGGTGAGACTCGAAATCGGCACCAGCGCGCAGCCGATTCCGGTCCATTTCTCGTTCGCCGAAAACGACCACATCGAAGGCACGCTGAACGCCGAACGCCGCCTGCTGATGCGTGACCGCTTCGACCTGCCCGACCTGAACGCAATGGACGACGGCATCGCCAACGGCACCTTCGAAGCCGCGCCCGGCGAAGCCCAGCCGCTGGCGCTGTTTACCGCACCGCGGGTCGACTATTCACTGCACCGGCTGCGCCACTACACCGGCACCGCGCCCGAGCACTTCCAGAACTTCGTGCTGTTCACGAACTACCAGTTCTACATCGACGAGTTCGTGCGGCTCGGGCACGAGACCATGGCCCGCGCGCCCGCGCCGGCTGCGCCCGATGACCTTTCGGCCGGCGCGCCGGACTACACCGCCTTCGTCGAACCCGGCAACGTGATCACGCGCCGGGCCGGCCTGGCACCGCTGCCCGGCGACGAACTCGGCAGCGCACCGCCGCGTCTGCCGCAGATGCCGGCCTACCACCTGGTGCGCGCCGACGGCAGCGGCATCACGATGGTCAACATCGGCGTCGGCCCGGCGAACGCGAAGACCATCACCGACCACATCGCGGTGCTGCGCCCGCACGCCTGGATCATGCTCGGCCACTGCGCCGGCCTGCGCAACACCCAGCAGCTCGGCGACTACGTGCTGGCCCACGGCTATGTGCGCGAAGACCATGTGCTCGACGAAGAGCTACCGCTGTGGGTGCCGATCCCGGCGCTGGCCGAAGTGCAGGTGGCGCTGGAGGCGGCGGTCGAGGAAGTGACACAGCTCAAGGGCTACGAGCTGAAACGCATCATGCGCACCGGCACGGTTGCCAGCACCGACAACCGCAACTGGGAGCTGCTGCCCTCACGGCATGCCGCCAGCACGCCCGAGCGCCGCTTCAGCCAGAGCCGTGCCATCGCGCTCGACATGGAAAGCGCCACCATCGCCGCCAACGGCTTTCGCTTTCGCGTGCCCTACGGCACCTTGCTGTGCGTCAGCGACAAGCCGCTGCACGGCGAGATCAAGCTGCCCGGCATGGCGAACCACTTCTACCGCGAGCGTGTCGACCAGCACCTGCGCATCGGCATCCGCGCCATCGAGTTGCTGCGCGAGTCCGGCGTCGACCGCCTGCACAGTCGCAAGCTCAGGGGGTTCGCGGAGGTGGCGTTTCAGTAGGGGGCAGCGCGACGCGATGCAGTGAGCCGCCTCTACACTGCGTCATGCCGACCCTCTTCAATGAAGCGGGATTTCGGTTCATGACTTATGTGCACGATCACGCCCCCGCGCACATCGATGTGCTGGGTCACGGCGGTGCTGTGGAATTGCTGATCGAACCGCTGTCCCTGCGCGCGGTTTGTGGGCCGCTCACCGACGCGCAAGTGCGAAAGGTGGTGCAGATCGCCGGGGACAGGCAAGCCGAACTGCTCCAGGCTTGGAGGGAACATCATGGGCAAGCGGATCGAAATCGCCGATGACTCGTGAATTGCCGCAGCGCGCACCGTTGGCGAATGCGACATGCAGGCACCACGTGCTCTTGCGGCCCGGTACGTGCCGGCTCGAGACCGCGTCGAGATCGACCTGACATCGGGTTGGAGCGTTCAAGTGCCGCAGTCGTTTTCAGCGCGGCTGGCCACAGCTTCGGTGCAAGAGTGTGAACGGGTTGAGGTCGTCGATGCCGGGCTTGGGCTGCACTGGCCTGCGCTGGACGAAGACTGGTACGTGCCGGCCGTCGTTGAGGCACTGACCGTCCGCTACGCGGCGTAGTCCAGTACGAAGCAGCCCCAGCCGGGCTGCGCTCTGCCCGTCCCACAGCAGGGGATTGAGGCAGGTGGCAAAGCCAGATTGGCTCAACTCTGCGGGCAGTTCACGCCCGCGCGCGGCTTGACGATGCCCCAGCGGATCACGACTGGCGCCGCAGCCGGCACGATCCCCGCGCCCGTGCCTGCGCCCTTGCCCGCGCCCTTGCCCGCGCCCTTGCCTGATACCCACGGCAAGGTCCACGCGCCACTCACCTCGGCGCGCGCCAACAAGGCCTCGATCGCCGCGTTCGGCGGTGCCCCATCGACCATGGTGCCGTCGAGCACGAGCGCGCCGCAACCGTCCACATCGGCCGCGCCGACCCAGGGCGACTTGGCCGCATCACCATCGATCAGCACCGCCAGCGTCTGGGCCCGGTGCGCGATGATGTTGCCGGCCAGCCAGATGTCGGTCACGAGCAGCCGCAGCGGTGCGTCGGTGTGGGCCTGCCAGGCCTGTTGCGCCTGCTGTGCGAGCAGCGCGCCGGGGAAGTTGGCGCGCGTGCCGCGGCCCAGGTGCTCGGCGACGACGGTCTTGGCCAGCGTCTGGCCCAGGCACAGCACAATCTGCGCGGCGATCACGAATTGCAAACAGCGCCTGAGCATCGCGGCGCTGTCGGGGCGCGCCAGCCAGGTCATCGCGCACAGGCCGGTGAGCAGGAACGCGTTCGTGCCCCAGCGTGCCTGCAAGGCGGTTTCGCTGAACAAGCCGATGGCCATCGTGATGACGAGCGGTGCAAGGCCAACGACGGCGACGAACAGGCGGTCGGAGGCCGGCATCGATGGAGCCGACTGCGCCATCGCCACCGCAAGCGCATCGGCCCGGCGCCGCCACAGCGTCACGCCCAGGCCGGCGAAGAACGGCAGCAGGCGCAGCATCTGAATCGCCGCAAAGCCGCCGAGGCTGAGCACGGTGGCGCCTACGCCGGGCAGGCTTTGCGACACCTCGCGCGCATAGCGGAACGGCAGGAAGTCGGTCTCGACCAGCCACTGCAGGTGCGGCGCCATCACGGCCAACGCCACCACAGCGGCCAGCAGCAGGCCGAGCGCGGTGCGCCGGGTGTGCAGGCGGCGGTCGAGCAGCGCGTACAGCAGCAGCGCGGCGATCGGCAACAGCGCCACGTACTTAACCAGCATCGCCAGGCCGGCGAACGCGCCGGTCAGCGCCCACCAGCGCCAGGTGCCACGCCGCGCCGCGAGATAGAAGGCCAGCACCAGCGCGGCCTGGAATGGCAGCAGCACGGTGTTGTGATTGAAGCTGTCGCCGCCGATGTTGTGGTACGTGACGAGCGAGGTCAGCGCCATCGCGATGAGCGATCGTCGCGCAGCCATCACCTCGCAGCCGAGCCGCCAGGTCAGCGCCAGCGCGATCACGATGCAGGCCTGGGTGGCGACGAACGGCAGCGCCACCGATGGCCCGAAGCCTTGCAACAGCCCGTGCATGAGCCACGATGGCAGCGGCGGGTGCTTCCAGTAGCCGAACTGCATCGAATAGGCCCAGACAAACTGCTCGGCGCTGTCGATCTCGGGCGCCTTGTACAGCAGGCCCGCGGCCAGCCCCCACAGCGCAACCTGGCCAAAGCACAGCAGGGCGACCAGGGCCAGCGTGCGGCGGTCACGCCAGGGCGGGTAGGCGGGCATGAAGCGGGGGTGGTCGGGGGAGGTCAGCGTGGGCTCGGCATTCGGGCTTGGTAGATGCCCAAAGAAGTGCGGCGGATTCTAGGAGCGCGCCTGCTTTGATGGCCCGGCGTGACGGCGCTGCGCCGATCGCCTCATGTCCCGATTGCCGCGCGCCGCGCGATCCCGTACCCTGTGCCCACCCACCGCCTTCAACTTCTGGCGCCACGGCGCCGCCCGGAGAACGCCATGACGCCCACGGCCCCGCACGCAGACATTCAAGCGATCCGAACCGTGGCCCTCGTCGGCCAGACGGGGGCCGGCAAGACCAGCTTGGCCGAGGAGCTGCTGGTGAAGGCGGGCATGCTCGGCGCGCCCGGCAGCCTGGAGCGCGGCACGACCACGAGCGACTTCGACCCGATGGAGCGCCGCGCTCAGCACTCATTGAACTCGGCCGTGCTGCACCTGAACCATCGCGGCGCGCGCATCCACCTGATCGACACGCCGGGTTATGGCGACTTTGTCGGCCAGTCGATGACGGCCCTCGAAGCGGTCGAGACCGCCGCCATCGTCATCAACGCATCGACCGGCATCGAGCCGATGAGCGTGCGCATGATGGCGTGGGCCGCGAGCCGGCGCCTGTGCCGGCTCGTCATCGTCAACAAGATCGATGCCGTCGGGGTCGATCTGGCGGCGCTGGTGGTGCAGATCCAGGCCGCGTTCGGGCGTGAATGCCTGCCGCTGAACCTGCCGGCGGCGCTCGGCACGAAGGTCGTCGACTGCTTCTTCAACCCGGCCGGCGAGGCCGATTTTTCAAGCGTCGAGGCGGCGCACCGGGCGCTGGTGGAGCAGGTGGTCGAGGTCGATCCCGACTTCGTCGAGCGCTACCTGAACGACGGCGACGTCGACCCGCGCGAACTCCACGCACCGCTCGAAGAAGCGCTGCGCCAGGGCCACCTGATCCCGATCTGTTTCGTCTCGGCGCGCAACGGCGCGGGCGTGGCCGAGTTGCTCGATGTGTTCGAGGCGCTGATGCCGAATCCGGCCGAAGGCAACCCGCCGCAGTTCCTGAAAGGCGAAGGCGAGGATGCAACGGCGCTGCATGCCGAACCCGACCCGGCCCGGCATGTGATCGCGCATGTCTTCAAGATCACCGTCGATCCGTATGTCGGCAAGATGGGCGTGTTCCGCATCCACCAGGGCACGGTCACGCGCGACAGTGCGCTGTACATCGGCGATGGGCGCAAGCCGTTCAAGGTCGGCCATCTGTTCATGCTGCAAGGCAAGGAGCATGTGGAGGTGGCGCGCGGGCTGCCGGGCGACATCTGCGCCGTCGCCAAGGTCGACGAGATGCATTTCGACGCGGTGCTGCACGACGCTGCCGAAGACGACCACCTGCACCTGCAGCCGCTCGACTTCCCGGTGCCGGTGCACGGCCTGGCGATCGAGCCGAAGCGCCGCGGCGACGAGCAGCGCATGTGGGAGGTGCTGCAAAAGCTGGTCGATGAAGACCCGTGCCTGAAGGTCGAGCACGTGGCCGCGACCAACGAGACCGTCGTCTACGGCCTGGGCGAATTGCACCTGCGCACTTTGCTGGAGCGCATGACCGACGTCTACAAATGCGAGGTGCTGACCAGGCCGCCGCGCATTGCCTATCGCGAAACGATCATGGCGCCGGCCGAAGGCCATCACCGCCACAAGAAGCAAAGCGGCGGCGCGGGCCAGTTCGGCGAGGTGTACCTTCGCATCGAGCCGCTGCCGCGCAGCACCGGCACCGGCGCGGGCTTCGAGTTCGTCAGCGAGGTGAAGGGCGGCACGATCCCGACCCAGTACATCCCGGCGGTCGAGAAGGGCGTGCGCCAGGTGCTCGACAGCGGCGTGATCGCCGGCCACCCGCTGAAGGACGTGCGCGTGATCGTCTACGACGGCAAGTCGCACAGCGTCGACTCGAAAGACATCGCCTTCGTCACCGCCGGCCGCAAGGCCTTCATCGACGCGGTGAAGAAGGCCCAGCCGATCGTGTTGGAACCGATCGTCAAGGTCCACATCACCGCGCCCGAGGCGAGCATGGGCGACATCACCGGCGACCTCTCGGCCAAGCGCGGCCAGGTGAACGGCACGCAGGCGCTGCTGGCCGGCAGCATCACGGTAAACGGGCAGGTGCCGTTGTCGGAACTGAGCGGCTATCAGGCGCGGCTCAACGGCATGACCGGCGGCCAGGGCCGCTACATGCTGGAGGCCAGCCACTACGAGGCCGTGCCGCCTTCGGTACAGGCGCTGCTGACGAGCCAGTACAAGGTCAAGGACGACGACTGACGGCGGTGGCGTGTGAATTGGTTTTGATGCAAGAGACAGCTCACCACCGCAGAGGCGCGGAGGGCGCGGAGGAACGCAGAGGAATTCCTGATGGGCCAATCAAGAGATCTCAGACTCTGCGCAACTCCGCCAACTCCGTTCCTCTGCGGTGAGACTTGTCTCTGTGAATCTCTGCGAATCTCTGCGTTCTCCGCGCCTCTGCGGTGGTGAGTTGAATTTTCGCTGCGGCCTCAAGCAGCCCGCGGCACGACGCACGCGGCGGCCTGCTTGGCCCGCACCCGCGCCACGTCGATGTCGGCGTCATAGGCCAGCGCCACACCCATGCGACGCTTCACGTAACTCTCGAGCTTGCCGAACAGGCGCAGCTCGGTCTGCGGCACGCGCAAGGCCCGGGCGACGCCGTCAAACACCACGCCCACCGCATCGACACCGCCATAGATCACTGCGCTCGCGCCCGGGATCTTCAGCGCCGTGTCCACCGGCAGGCCGAGGATGGCGCGGGCGTGCAGCTCGAACTCGTTCTGCCACTGCGTGACCATCGTCACCATGCCGGTGTCGTGCGGGCGCGGCGAGACCTCGCTGAACCAGACCTGTTCGCCCTTCACGAACAGCTCGACGCCGAACAGCCCCAGACCCTGCGGCCGCCCGGCCGGCGCCTGGCCGAGGTTGGCGGTGACGGTGGCGGCGATCTCGCGCGCACGCTGCAAGGCGCGTGGGTGCATGGCGTGCGGCTGCCAGCTTTCGACATAGTCGCCGCTGACCTGCACGTGGCCGATCGGGTCGCAGAAATGCGTCTCGACTTCGCCATCGGCACCGAGCGCGCGCACCGTCAGCAAGGTGATCTCGTAGTCGAACTCGATCACCCCCTCGACGATGATGCGGCCATGGCCGACGCGCCCGCCGGCCATCGCGTGGTCCCAGGCACGGGCCACGTCGGCCGGGCCGTCGATGCGGCTCTGGCCCTTGCCCGAGCTGCTCATCACCGGCTTGACGATACAGGGATAGCCGATGCTCGAATCGATCGCGGCCCGCAGCTCGGCCAGCGTGTCGGCGAACACATACGCGCTGGTCGGCAGGCCAAGCGTTTCGGCGGCGAGGCGGCGGATGCCTTCGCGGTCCATCGTCAGGCGCGCGGCGCGTGCGGTCGGCACCACCCGCGCCACGCCGGCCGCCTCCAGCGCTTCGAGCATGGTCGTGGCGATGGCTTCGATCTCGGGCACGACGAGCAGCGGCCGCTCGGGGCTTGCGCCTTCGGCTTCGATCAGCGCCTTCAACTGCGCCGGGTCGCTCATCGTGATGGTGCGAGCATGGTGCGCGACCTGCTGGCCGGGCGCGTTCTCGTAGCGGTCAACGGCGATGGTCTCGACGCCGAGCCGCTGCAAGGCGATCAGCACTTCCTTGCCGAGCTCGCCGCTGCCCAGCAGCATAACGCGGGTGGCCTGGGGCGTGAGCGGGGTTCCGAGCGTGGTCATGCGAAGGTCCGGTGGAGTGCGTGGGTGGCCGCCATTTTCCATCCGGACGCGACCGGCGTGGAAGATCAGAGCCCGCCCACCTGCTCAACGACGCTTTATCATCTGGGTCATGATTTCCGGACCGCGCGATGTCGCCCAGATTCGCCACGACAACGCCCTGATCCTGTTCGACGAGTTCGTTCACGCCACCGTCAAGCATGCCGACGCCGCCACCCTGCGCGGCCTCGAGGGCCGCTTTGCCGAGCGGCTGCAGATTCAGCCGAGCTACTGGAGCCAGATCAAGGGCCGCTCGCGGCAGATCGGCGAGCGGCTGGCGCGCCAGTTCGAGCAACTCTGCCGCAAGCCGACGGGCTGGATGGACCAGCCGCACGGCCAGGCCGGCTGGGGCGACCTGGCCGGCACGGTACCGGCCGCGCCGGCACCGGCCCGCGCGCCGGCCGACGACGCGCAGCGCAACGTGCCGCAGGACGATGACGAGCGCTTCATCGTCGGCCTCGTGCTCAGCTATTACCGGCGCCACCCGCAGCGCGCCCGCACGCGGCTGCTCGATCTGCTGGGCGAGGTGCTGACGCCCAGCCTCAGCGCCAAACCGGTCGCTTCCACGCCGGCCGTGCCGGACGACGGCCACGCGCTGTGGAGCAAGACGCAGGCGGCGGTGAAACCGCTGAAGCGCAAGCGCTGAGGCGCAGGTCGCTGCCTTGGCGCGGCGAGGGGTATGGGCTGCGGGCTGCGGGCTGCGCTGAGGCGCTGGCACCGCGCCCGTGTCGGCGCGTTGCCACAGGCCTTGAAGTTTTTGATTCAGACCCCTTGCGCAAGATAATCTAATGTTTATCATCTGCGCAAGTCGTGAGGATCGCCGCTGATCTTCGCAACGACACCCCGCCGCCCCGATCCGCCCACCCGACCGCCCCTTTCATGTCCGTCACGAACCCGTCCCTGCCCGCGCTGAGGTGCCGCGTCAAGGCCAGCGCACAGGTGTCGATGCGAGTGAAGGATCAAGTCCTCGGTGCCCCTGCGCCGCCCGGTACGCCGCCCCGCTGAACGTCGCCCCCGACGCTTCGAGCACCGCACGGCCCGGGTCGCACCAACGCCCCGGGCCGTTTTGTTTTTCGCGCCGCGCGCCGTTCACATCCACGTTCACCGCCCGCCCCAGGAGAAGCCTCATGAAGATCACCGTCAACACACGCAAGCCGCGCAATCCGTTGGTGGCACTGGCCCGGTTTCGCCGTGCCGGCAGCCACCAAAGCACCGCCCGCGCCAACCGGCAGCAGGCCGCCCGCTCGCTGCAGCGCGAGCTGGAACGAAGCAAGCACAGCCCATGAATTCGACGCGGCCCTGCCGCATCACGCTTGAAGGACATCATCATGTCGAGCCTGAAATACCGCAGCCCCGGCGTTCTTGCGCCGCAGCATCCCCTCACTGAAGCGCTTCGGCGCCTTGCGGCCGCCGGCCTGCGCAGCGTCAGCCTGATGCTGGCGCGGCTGTCACGCCGCCTGGCCCACTCGGGCGCGCGGGTTCGCCACAGCTCGCCTTGCCTGGAGTTCTACGCCGAAGCCGGGGCGCCCGAAGGTGCGCTGTACGTGAACGGCAAGCTGGTCGGCTGGGTGCCGGGCGTGCGGCGGCTCTGATTGGGTGCGAGGGGCGCGGCGACTGGCGCATGACTGGCCCGCGACTGGCACCATACTTGGCGCTGACCGCCCCTCGCACCCAGGCCCGGCGCTTGCTGGCGCCTGCCTTCAGGAGACCTTGCATGACCCGCACCTTCGTCGTGAATCGAAGCGATCTGCACCAGACTGCCTGGCAATCGGCCGCGCCGGCGCCGCTGGCAGAAGGCGCGGTGCGCATGGCCGTCGACGCCTTCGCGCTGACCTCCAACAACATCACCTACGCCGCGTTCGGCGAGGCGATGAAGTACTGGAACTTCTTCCCGACCGGCGTGGCCGAGACCGGCTGCATTCCGGTCTGGGGCTTCGCCGACGTGGTCGAATCGCGCTGCGCCGGCGTGGCGGTGGGCGAACGCTTCTATGGCTACTTTCCGATCGCCAGCGATGTCGTGTTGCAACCGGTGCGCGTCAACGACCTCGGTTTCTTTGACGGCGCCGAGCATCGGCGCGAATTGCACGCGGTCTACAACCAATACACCCTTTGCAGCGCCGACCCCGGCTACCGCGCTGCGCTCGAGGCCGAGCAGGCCTTGCTGCGGCCGCTGTTCATCACCTCGTTCCTGATCGACGACATGCTCGCCGACAACAGCTTCTTCGGCGCGCGCAGCGTGGTCCTGTCGAGCGCGTCGAGCAAGACCGCGTATGGCACCGCCTTCTGCCTGGCGCGGCGGCGTGGCAGCGCCAGCGCCGTGAACATCATCGGCCTGACCTCGGCGGCGAACCTGGCGTTCACGCAAGGCCTGGGTTGCTATGACGAGGTTCTGACCTACGACGACGTCGACACGCTGCGCACCGACGAGCCCGCCGTGTTCATCGACTTCAGTGGCAGCGCTGCGCTGCGCCTGCGCATCCACACACGCCTGGCCGACCAGCTGGCCTACAGCTGTTCGGTCGGCGGAACCCACTGGGATTCACTGGGCAGTGGCAAGGGCCTGCCCGGCCCGCGACCGGTGCTGTTCTTCGCGCCGGCGCAGGTGAAGAAGCGCAACGCCGACTGGGGCGCTGCCAGCTTGCTGGAACGCATCGCCACGGCCTGGTCGGCCTTCATGGTGCCCGTGACCGATGCCCGCCAGCCCTGGATGACGGTGGTGCGCGGCCGCGGCCCTGCCGCCCTGGAAGCCACCTACGCGGCGCTGCTCGCCGGTACCGTCGCGCCCAGCGAAGGGCGCTACATAAGCATCGCCGAATGACGCGCTGACCACTCACCGCCGCTGCCGCCGTGACCACTCTCATCACCCCCGCCGAGCCGCAACTGACGCGCCCGCTGCCGAGCCTGGACGCCTGGACGGCGCACTTCATCGCGGCGCAGATTCCGGTACTGGCCGAAACCGCCGAGGCGCTCGAAGCCTTGCGTGCCAACGAAGACCTGACCGACGCGAACAGCATCGGCGAGATGATGTCGAGCGACCCGTTGATGACGCTCAAGGTGCTGGCCTACGCCGCCACCCACCGCAGCGAGCGCGCCGTCACCGACACCGAGACCGTGATCGCCGCGCTGGTGATGATGGGCATATCGCCGTTCTTCACTGCCTTCGCGGCCCAGCCGACGGTCGAGGACCGGCTCGCCGACAACCCCGCTGCCCTGGCCGGCCTGGCTGAAACATTGCGCCGCGCCCACCGCAGCGCCGACTACGCGCTCGCGTTCGCGGTCCACCGCATGGACCCCGACGCAGCCATGGTGCACGCGGCGGCGCTGCTGCACGACTTCGCCGAGATGCTGCTCTGGTGCCACGCGCCCGAACTGGCGCTGCGCATTCAACGTATGCAAGGTGACGACCCGACCCGGCGCTCGAGCGCGGTTCAGTCGGAGGTGTTGAATATCGACCTGAGCGACTTGCAGCAGTCGCTGATGAAGGCTTGGCGGCTGCCCGAGTTGCTGATCCGCATCAGCGACGACCGCCATGCCCAGCACCCGAGCGTGCGCACCGTCGCGCTCGCCGTGCGCCTGGCGCGCCACACCGCGCAGGGCTGGAGCAACGCGGCGATCCCCGACGATGTGCGAGAACTCGCGGCGCTGCTCAACCTGTCTGAAGCCGCCACGCTGCTGCTGCTCGACGGCATCTGAGCGCTCGGTGCCGCGAGCCCTTGTGCCGGGCGCCGACCTATGCCGCAGCACGACCGGCCGGCGCGGCCAGCGCACGCCAGACTTCATCGAAGACGGCGGGGTGAAACACCATCTGCACATGCCCGGTACCAGGCAGGTGGCGGTTCTCGGCACCCGCCAGCGTCGCCACTTCGGCCGGGAACACGATGTTGTCGCAGTTGCTGAAAAAGCAGGTGACGTGCTGCTGCCGGCTCACGGGCTCACGCGCTTGCAGACCACGCAGCCAGTCGCTGCCCAGACGCATTTCCTTGCCGTTGGTGGTGTGGGCCCAGCGCGCCAGCCAGGTGCCCTGATGCGGCGTCGCGATCGTGATCACGCGGTGGACCCGCGCGTCGGCACCGAAGGCGTCGAGCCAGGCGCGGATTGCCAAGCCACCCATGCTGTGGCCCACCAGCAGCACCGGCTGGCCGGTCGCAACTTCCATCCGTGCGACCGCGCTGTCGATGGCCGCCGCATAGCGATCGATCGAACCGAACAAGGGTTCGAGGTTGACGGCGATGAAGGGCACGCCACTGGTTCTCAGGCGCGGCAACCACGGCGTCCAGATGCCGCGATTGCAGAACAGGCCATGCACCAGCACCACACCGCGCAGGCCACCGGGTTGCGCCGGCACGCTGTCGGGCTCGAGGTTGGAGCGAAACGGTTGCAGCCAGCAGAACACCCGGGCGGCGGCCGCCACCTCGCCGCGCCACGCGCCGACCAGCTCACGCACACCGGGGCGATGCGCAGCGCCGGATCGCCGGAAGATGCCCAGCAGGATGAACTCCAGGCCGAGCACCGCAGGCAAGCCGCACAGCAAGGCCAGCACCACAAGCCCGGCCCAGATCGAACGCCCGCCCTGGGCAAAATACAGGGCACAGCCTGCCGCGAGCGCGAACCCGGCCAGAACGATGAATTGCTGAAGACGGGCGAGCATCGGCGAAGGCTACCAGTGCCCTGTATGCCCTGTATGCCTCGTGCTCCCTGTGTGCTCTTACGTGCCATGGGTCGAACCCGAAAACCCTCCGAGCCCCCGCCCGCCCAATGCCTGTTGACAGCCAGCTCATCCTCAGCCACTTGAGCGTCGTCGGCGCCGAGCGCCAGCATCGTGTGGCGACGCCCGGCCTCGAGGCGCGCGTGGTCGAGATCAAGACCTACCAGCAGCGGCGCTTCTGCCACACCTATGCCGACATGCTGGAATCAAGACGCTACGGCGCAGCCTCGCGGTTCTTTCTCGATGAGCTGTACGGCCCCACCGATTTCACCCAGCGTGACCAGCAATTCGCGCGCGTCGTGCCGGCGCTGGTCAAACTCTTCCCGCAGCAGATCATCGACACGGTGGGCGTGCTCGCGGCGCTGCACGCACTCTCGGAAGCGCTGGACACGCAGATGGGCTTGCACCTTTCGTCGATGCCTGCGGCCAGGCCCGTTCCCGTGACCCGCGCTGCGTACCGGCGCGCCTGGCAGGCGACCGGGCGCGTGGCCGACCGGGCCGAGCAGATACGCCTGACCGTGTCGGTTGCCAGCCAGCTCGATCGACTGACGCGCAACCTGCTGCTCCGCAAGAGCCTGCAGTTGATGAGGCGCCCGGCGCAGGCCGCCGGCCTGGGCGATCTGCAGCAATTTCTGGAGCGCGGCTTTGCGACCTTTCGGGACATGAAAGGTGCGGCCGAGTTCATCACCACCATCCAAGCTCGCGAGGAGGCGCTGGCGGCGGCGCTATTTTCGAGCGATGTGAACGGGTTGCCTGCCGACGAAGGCCGCGACGACCTGCTGCCTTGAGCGTCGGCAGCGCCGGCAACGCGCCGATCGCTGCGCGGCGCTGCCGCCATCCCTTGTCGCTATCATTTGCCGGCACCGGTTACAGCCACGGTGCGCCTGGCCCCATCGACTCGAAGCACCGCGCCGACACGACCTGCTCGCCGCCCGGAAGCCCCATGCACACACCCCCGCCCTTCCCCACCAGCCGGCCCCGGCGCCTGCGCCGCGATGCCTTCACCCGCGCGCTGGTGCGCGAGCATCGGCTGCATGCATCCGACCTGATCCTGCCGGTGTTCGTGCT
>JANXZA010000081.1 GCA_025355745.1 Rhizobacter sp.
GGCGTTCACCGCGTCGATGAACTTCTGGCCCTCGGCCTTGACGAGGATCTTGATGCGCGCCTTGTAGGCGTTGTCGCGCCGGCCGTAGCGGTTGTAGACGCGCACGATGGCCTCGATGAAGACGAGGATCTGCTGCCAGGGGAGGAACTCGCGGATCACGGTTCCGATCACCGGGGTGCGGCCCATGCCGCCGCCCACCAGCACCTTGAAGCCGACCTCGCCGGCCGCGTTCTTCAGCAGGTGCAGGCCGACGTCGTGCCAGGCGATCGCGGCGCGGTCTTCGGCAGCACCCGTCACAGCGATCTTGAACTTGCGCGGCAGGAACGCGAACTCGGGGTGCAGCGTGCTCCACTGGCGCAGCAGTTCGCAGTAGGGGCGCGGGTCCACCACTTCGTCGGGCGCGATGCCGGCGAGCGCGTCGCTGGTGATGTTGCGGATGCAGTTGCCGCTGGTCTGGATGCCGTGCATGTGCACGGCGGCCAGCGCGTCCATCACGTCGGCGCTGCGCGCCAGCGGGATCCAGTTGTACTGCAGGTTCTGGCGCGTCGAGAAGTGGCCGAAGCCGCCGGCGCCGGCGAACGGGCCTTCGTCCATGCGGTCGAACTTGCGGGCGATGTCGGCGAGCGCACGAAGTTGCGTCGAGCTCAGTTCGCCGTAGGGCACGGCCACCCGCAGCATCGGCGCATGGCGTTGCACGTACCAGCCGTTTTGCAGCCGCAGCGGCTTGAACTCTTCTTCGCCCAGCGTGCCGGCGCGGTGGCGCTCGAGCTGGTCGCGGTATTGCGCGGCGCGCTGATGAACAAACTGCTTGTCGAATTCGGTGTACTGATACATCAGGAAATCACTTTCAATCCGGCCGTGACGAGGGCTACGCACAGCAAGGTGCGCACCAGCGTCTCGGGCATCTTGCGGGTGAGCTGCGCGCCGATCCAGATGCCCGGAATCGAGCCGATCAGCAAGGCGCCCAGCAGGGTCCAATCGACATGGCCAAGCGTGGCATGGCCGATGCCCGCAACCAGCGTCAACGGCACCGCGTGGGCGATGTCGGTGCCGACCACGCGGCGTGATTCGAGCCGGGGGTAGAGCAGCATGATGAGCGTGGCACCGATCGCGCCCGCGCCGATCGAGCTGAGCGACACCAGCACGCCCAGGATCAAGCCGCAGATCACCGTCAATGCCGGCTTGCGCGAGGCCGGAATCCAGCGCTCCAGGCGCAGGCCCAGGGCGTGCCAGACCTGCTTGTAGGCAACCGTCACGGCAGTCAGCAGCAGCGCGATGCCGAGAGAAAAAGTCAAGGCTGAAGCCCAGCCCTTGGTCAGGCCGGTCCAGTGCATCAGCGCCACCGTCGCCAGCGACGCCGGAATGCTGCCCGCCAGCAGCAGCGCGGTGATGCGCCAATCGACGTGGCCAGCCTGGTGGTGGGCGGCCGAGCCTGCCGTCTTGGTGATGCAGGCGAACCAGAGGTCGGTGCCGATCGCCACGGCAGGGCTCAGCTTGAAGACGGTGAGCAGCAGCGGCGTCATCAACGAGCCGCCACCGACGCCGGTCAGGCCGACGATCGCGCCGACGCCAAAGCCACTGAGGATTGCGATCCAGTCCATGTTTGCCAGGGTGCTTGTGATGGCACCTGAATGGCGCCGAAGCTCGGGAATGTACTTAGACTCGATATATGGAGAAAGTATTTTTTTATTGAATCAATATTCTAGATAGATATAAAAGAGTCTTGAGCTGGCCCTGAATCAACCGCATCGCAGACCTCGTGGTGACTGACGGCCGCGACGCATCGAGCCGATCTTTTTTCAGGGCGGAACGCGGCGCAGACCGGTCGCGGCCTGCGGCCAGCGCACCCGTGGTCGAACCAAAAGCCGTCGCCCAAAATAAAACGGCCCGGTGTGAACACCGGGCCGAAAGGTACCTTCTGGGAGGAATCGAGGGTACCGAGGAGACAACCTTCAGAAACACCACCGGCGGAGCCGGCGGCTTCAGTCTGAGAGTGGCGCTTCGGATAAGTTCAGGTCGGCAACAAAAAAAATTACCGGACCTGAGCCTTTGAACCCATCGAACTCCCTGCGCTCATTCAGGCGGCGCGCTTCACTTTCGTGATCGATTGCGTTGCCTTCGTAGCGCTGGCGCTGATCGACTGGAAGTTGGCTTCGGCCACGTCGGTGGCTTGCTTGACAGCCTTCTGCACGCCTTCGAAAGCGTTGTTGGCGGCGGCCACCGCCGACTTCACCAGGGCGACTGCGTTCTCGCTGCCGGCCGGTGCGTTCTTCACGGCGCTGTCCACAGCCGACATGAACTTCGATTGCGTGTCGGCAGCGGTGGCTTCGGCAACCTTGCTGACTTCGGCGCTGGTGGCGGCGGCGATGTCATACAGGTGGCGGCTGTAAGCGGCGGCCTTTTCGGCAGCGGGCTGCAGCAGGCCGGCTTGCAGAGCCATCAGCTCTTGTGCGTCTTTCACCGACATGGCGGCCTTGGTGGCTTCAGCGACTTCGCCGAGCGCGGCGCGTGCCACTTGCAGGTTCAGTTCGACGAGCTTTTCGACGCCTTCGAAAGCCTTGTTGGTCAGGCCGAAGAGGGTCTCGACATTGGCCTTGTGGGCGGCCATAACTTGTTCAGCGGTCAGCATGGTGAATCTCCAGTGGATGATTGTGAAATGGGGAACCTTGCGGGGAACCTTGAGTGTTCCGGTGCACATTTGCTGCACTGCAACATGGGCTGAAGTATATCGGTCGTCTCACCCATTGCAAGTGTTTTTTGTTGCGGCGCAGCAATCTAGGTGAGCAGGCCTAGCGCACGCTGTCCCGAAAGGCGCCGGCACAATTGCCGCGATGCCCGCCATGCAAGCTTTTTACGCCGATCAATTCGTTCTGCCGCTGCCGCCGGGACACAGCTTCCCGATGTCCAAGTACCGGCTGCTGCGAGAGCAATTGGCGGGCGAGGCCGAGCTGGTGCTGCGCCAGGCGCAGGAGGCCAGCGACGGTGAACTCGCGCTCGCCCACACACCCGCCTATCTGGCGGCAGTGTTCCACGGCACGCTGGACGCGGCGCTGCAACGCGAGATCGGCTTTCCATGGAGCGAGGCCATGGTGGCCCGGGCGCGCCGCTCGGTGGGCGCCACGATCGGTGCGGCACGCGCCGCACTGGCCTCGGGCGTGGCCGCGAATCTGGCCGGCGGCACGCACCACGCCAGTGCCGACAAGGGCGGCGGCTACTGCGTCTTCAACGACGTGGCGGTGGCCGCGCGGCTGATGCAGGCCGAGTGGCACCGCACCCGGCGCCAACTGCTGCGCGTGGCCGTGATCGACCTCGATGTGCACCAGGGCAATGGCACGGCCGCGATCTTCGCCGACGACCCGACCGTGTTCACGTTGTCCGTGCATGGCGCGAAGAACTTTCCGTTTCGCAAGGAACGCAGTGACCTCGATGTCGACCTGCCCGATGGCTGCACCGACGCCCCCTACCTGCACGCGCTCGACACCGCGCTGGCCGAGCTGTGGCGCCGCCATGACGCGGCGCTGCCGGGCCTCGCCTTCTATGTCGCCGGCGCCGACCCGCACGAAGGCGACCGCCTCGGCCGCCTGAAGCTCAGCACCGCCGGCCTGGCCGAGCGCGACCAGCGCGTCTTCAGTGCCTTGCGCGAGCGCGGCATTCCGGTCGCGGTGTCGATGGCCGGCGGCTACGGGCGTGTCGTCGACGACACGGTGCAGGTGCACCTCGGCACGATCCGCGCTGCGCTGGCGAGCTGGCAGCGATGGAACAATACCGACCACGAACCGCAAGCCACACCGTCAACCCAAGGACCACCGTGACCCCGACCTCCGATCAGATCGCCCTCGTCGACGCCGCCATCACGACCCGCCGCTCGCTGCGCGCCTTCCTGCCCACGCCGGTGCCGCGCGCGACCATCGAAGACATCCTGGCCGTGGCATCGCGGGCGCCGTCCGGCACCAACACCCAGCCGTGGAAGGTCTATGTGCTGACCGGCGAATCGAAGACCGGGCTGTCTCGCAAGATCAAGGCCGCCTTCGACGACCCGCAAGCGCGCGCCACCCACACCGAGGAATACGCCTACTACCCGACCGAGTGGAAGTCGCCCTTCATCGACCGGCGTCGCAAGGTCGGCTGGGACCTGTACGGCCTGCTCGACATCGGCAAGACCGACAAGGCGCGCATGCATGCCCAGCACGGCCGCAACTACGACTTCTTCGACGCGCCGGTCGGCCTGATGTTCACCATCGACCGCGGCATGCGCCAGGGCAGCTGGCTCGACTACGGCATGTTCCTGCAAAGCATCATGGTGGCGGCCCGCGGGCGCGGCCTGGACACTTGCCCGCAGGCCGCCTTCATGCAGTTCCACAGCATCATCACCGAGCACGTCGGCGCGCCCGCGCACGAGCAGGTGGTGTGCGGCATGTCGCTCGGCCACGCCGATCCGCAGGCGATCGAAAACACGCTTGTCACCGAGCGCGAGTCGGTGAGTGGCTTCACGCACTTTCTCGAATGACCGACATGCGGCGTTCATCCGCGCCGGGTCGCAGGCGGCATCGATGAGCGGCAACGCGCCGAGCGTCGCCGGCATCCCGCTCGACTTCATCCTGTTCGCGTTGACGCTGGTCGGCGTGGCGCTGTTCCACCACCACACGCTGCGGGTTGCGGTGACGGGCTTGCTGGTCATCACGGCCTACAAGCTGCTGTTCAGCCCGTTCAACGGCGTGCCCGGCGTGCCCGGCCTGATCGCCTTGCTCGGCCACGAATGGGTGACGGTGGCGAACCTGTTCGGCCTGCTGCTCGGCTTCGCGCTGCTGTCGCGCCACTTCGAGGAAAGCCGGCTGCCGGCGCTGCTGCCGCGCTTCCTGCCCGACGACTGGAAGGGCGGCTTCGTGATGCTCGTGCTGGTTTTTGTGCTGTCGAGCTTTCTCGACAACATCGCCGCCGCGATGATCGGCGGCACCATGGCCACGGTCTTGTTCAAGGGTCGCTTGCACATCGGCTTCCTCGCGGCCATCGTCGCAGCGTCGAACGCCGGCGGTTCGGGCAGTGTGGTCGGCGACACTACCACCACGATGATGTGGATCGCTGGCGTGCCGCCATTGCAGGTGCTCGACGCTTACGTCGCCGCCGTACCTGCGCTGCTCTTTTTCGCCTTTTTTGCAGCCCGTCAGCAGCATGCCTACCAGCCGATCACGAAGGATGCGCCGGCCGGCATCCGCATCGACTGGGCGCGGCTCGCGATCGTGTTCGTGATCCTGCTCGCCGCCATCGGCGCGAACATCTATTTCAACCTGCGCCACCCCGAGGTGCTGAACCGCGTGCCCGTGATCGGCCTGGCGGTGTGGGCCGCAATCCTGCTGACGGGTTGGCTGCGCGCCCCCGACTGGAGCCTGCTGCCTGGCGCCACGCGCGGCAGCGTGTTCCTGCTCTCGCTGGTGCTGTGTGCATCGATGATGCCGGTCGAGCACCTGCCAAGCGCTTCGTGGCCCACCGCGTTCGGCCTGGGCTTCGTCTCGGCCGTGTTCGACAACATCCCGCTCACTGCCCTCGCGCTGCATCAAGGCGGCTACGACTGGGGCTTTCTGGCGTACGCAGTCGGCTTCGGTGGCTCGATGATCTGGTTCGGCTCATCGGCCGGCGTGGCCCTGGCCGGTATGTTCCCGCAGGCCCGTTCGGTCGGCGCGTGGGTCACCGGCGGCTGGCATGTGGCGGTCGGCTACCTGATCGGTTTCGCGGTGCTGCTCGCCACACTCGGCTGGCACCCGGACGCTGCTGTCCGTCCGGCCGCATCGGTCGCTATTCCAGCCGCCCCGCAACTTCAAATCGAAAGCAAGCCATGAAGCCCGCCGTACTCATTTGCCGCGCCGTGTTCCCCGACATCATCGACCGCCTGCGCGAACACTTCGAGGTCGAGACCAACGAGGCCGACGTGGTCTGGACCCAGCCCGAGCTGATCGCCCACCTGCAAGGCAAGGCCGGCGTGTTCATCACCGGCACCCAGCCGATCGACACCGCGTTGCTGGCGGACTGCCCCGAACTGCGCGCGGTGTGCAGCATGGCGGTCGGCTACAACAACATCGACGTGCCGGCCTGTACCGCGCGCGGTGTGCTCGTCAGCAACGCGCCCGACGTGCTGACCGAGACCACCGCCGACTTCGGCTTTGCGCTGATGATGGCCGCCGCACGCCGCATCACCGAGAGCGAGCATTTCCTGCGCAGTGGCGCCTGGACGAAGTGGACGGTCAATGCCTTCGCCGGCGCCGACGTGCACGGCGCCACGCTCGGTGTGCTCGGCATGGGCCGCATCGGCCAGGCCATCGCGCGGCGCGGCGCGCTCGGCTTCGGCATGCCGGTGCTGTATCACAACCGCTCGCGGCTCGATGCCGCCACCGAAGCCGCACTCGGCGCGCGCTGGGTCGACAAGGAAACGTTGCTGCGAGACAGCGACCACCTCGTCATCGTCGTGCCCTACAGCGCTGCCTCGCACCACCTGGTCGGCGCGGCCGAGATCGCCTTGATGAAGACCAGCGCCACGCTCACCAACATCGCCCGTGGCGGCATCGTCGACGACGCCGCGCTGGCCCGGGCGCTGCGCGAACACCGCATTGCCGCGGCCGGGCTCGACGTGTTCGAAGGCGAGCCTGCGGTGCATCCCGAATTGCTGACGCTGCCTAACGTCGTACTCACGCCCCACATCGCCAGCGCCAGCCTGCCGACGCGCCGGGCGATGGCGAACCTCGCGGTCGACAACCTGCTGGCAGCCTTGGGTGTCGGCCCGCAGAAGGGCAAGCCGCCGACCGCGTTGAATCCAGGCGTGCTGGCCTGACGCCGGACGGCGCTGTAGGAGCCGCCCGACACCCGAAGCCGCGCGCTGCCGATGGCGGATCGGCGGGGCGGCTGTCAGCATGGCTCGATGAGCCAAGGTACTCCACATCCCTTTCGCTGGCGCCGCCTTGGCGCTGGTTTCGGTGCCGGCTTCGGCGTGCTGGTGCTGATCACCGTGATTACGGTCGGCGTCTGTGAAGCGCTCGGCTGGCCCTTCCTCGCCGCGCCGATGCAGCGCTGGCTCGGCACTGCGCTTGAGCGCACAGTCAGCTTCAGCGAAGACCCGACTGCCGAGCCGACGGTCAGGATTCACCTGCTCGGCGGGATCGAATTGAAGGCGGCGTATCTGCGGATCGGCGCGCCGCCGTGGAGCAGCGCGCCGTACATGCTGCTGGCGCGCGACTCGCAGCTGACTCTGGGCTACGGCGACCTGTGGCGCGCCTACCGGGGCGAGCCGCTGCGCATCCGATCGTTGCGCGCCGCCCGGCTCGACGGCCAAGTCGAGCGCCTGGCTGATGGCCGCGCCTCGTGGCAGTTCGGCAAGAAGACGAACGTTCCCGACACCGCCGAGCCGGCGACCCACATGCCGGTGTTCGGCCGCCTGCAGGTTGACGCCGGGGCCGTCAGCGTTCGCGACGCCTTGCTGGCGGCCGAGGTCGATGCGACCTTCTCGCTCGTCGATGGCGCGAGCCTCGCGAACGTGGCGTCGGCCGCGTCCGGTGCCGGCTCTGCGGTGGCGCCGGCAGCTGGAGGGGTCGCAAGCGCTGCGTCGGCTGGAACGCCGGCCGACGCAGCGCTTGCAATCGCGCCCGGCTTGCAACTCAAGGCCACCGGCCGCTACCGCAGGCTGCCGCTCAGGATCGATGTGCAGACCTCGGGCGTGCTGTCCGTGCTTGCCGCTGACGCGGCAGTGCGTGCCTTGCCTGTGCGCATCGATGCCCGCGTCGGCCGTGCCAGCCTGGTCTTCAAGGGCACCGCCACCGACGCGCTGCGCCTGACTGCGCTGCAAGGCCAATTCAGCGTGCAGGGCCCGTCGCTGGCCGCCGTCGGTGACCCAATCGGAGTGACCTTGCCGACCACCGGACCGTTCCGCACCGAGGGCCATCTCGCCAAGCAGGGCGTGGTCTGGAACACCGTGGTCGACCAGATGAGCATTGGCTCGAGCCACCTTGCCGGTGCGTTCACCTACGACCCTCGGCCGGCGCTGCCCTTGCTGTCCGGGCGCCTCACCGGCAGCCGGCTCGCGCTTGCCGACCTCGGTCCGGCGGTCGGCGGCGCGGTGAAGAACAAGGCCGCCGGCCTGCCGGTCGAAAAGGTCACAGGCGACAAGGTCACAAGCGCCGTCGCGGCGGCGCCACCGGTGACCGCCCGGCGCGTCAATGCGATACCCGGCCGCATGCTGCCGGACCGTGAGTTCGATCTGCCCGCGCTGCGAGCGATGAACGCCAATGTGCTGGTCGCGATCGACACCGTCGACCTCGGCAGCGGCCTGCTCGAACCCTTGAAACCGTTGCGCACTCACCTTGTGCTGGCCGACGGCGTGCTCAGCTTGCGCGACATCGACGCCCGCACCGGCCAGGGCCGGTTGAACGGTCTGGTACAGCTCGACGGGCGCAACGCGCAGGCGCTCTGGACGGCCGATGTGCGCTGGGCTGATGTGCGGCTCGAAAGCTGGATCCACCAGGCCCGCGCCAACAACGCGCCGCCCTACGCCACCGGCAACCTGAGCGGGCAGGCGCGCATTGCCGGGCAGGGCAAGTCGACGGCGGCCATCCTCGGCAGCCTGCGCGGCGGGGTGCGAATGAACCTTGCGAACGGGACGATTTCGCACCTCGCGGTCGAGGCCGCCGGAATCGACATCGCGCAAGGCCTGGGCATGTTGATCAAGGGTGACGACTCGCTGAAGATCCAGTGCACCGTGGCCGATCTGGTCGCCGAGCAAGGCCTGTTGCGGCCGCGCGCTCTGGTGCTCGACACGGCAGACTCCACGCTCTGGGTCGATGGCTCGCTGTCGTTGGCGACCGAGGCGATCGACCTGCGGGTGGTGGTCGCGCCGAAAGACTTCAGCCCGCTCGCACTGCGCACGCCGATTCACCTGCGCGGCAGTTTTTCAGACCCGAGCGTGTCGCTTGAAAAAGGCAAGCTCGGCGCGAAGCTCGGTGCCTCGGCCTTGCTGGCATTTGTCAACCCGCTGGCCGCGTTGATCCCGTTGCTCGACTTCGGCAGCGGTGACGATGCGAAGCGGGGCGCCGACGAATGCCAGGCCCTGTCGCGACGCATTGGCGCCAAGCCGAACCTGCCCGCGCCCGCGCCAGCGGCACGCGGCCGAGTGGCGCGCAGGGTCGCCGGCTGACGCCGCCACGCACCGCCGGTAGGAGAAGAACTACGCCCCGTTGCGGCCCCGTCCGCTCGCTTGGTGAAGGGCTGGTTTTCATACTTCCGGTACTGTGGCGACGGAGTCATGCACATGAATTCGATCAGTCTTCTGTTCCTGTTCGCGGTCTCGGTTCCGGCCCTTCTGGCGGCGCGCATCTGGTGGCTGGACAAGCGCTGCGATGACGCGCTTGCTGCGTGTCTGGCCGACCCTCGCCACCCACCCCACACCTCCACTCTAAAAAGCACATCATGACCTCGACGTATTGCAAGACCCTCCTCGCGAGCGCCGCACTGTGCACTGCATTCGCTGCCTCCAGCACCTTCGCCGCGACCATGACGCGCTCCGAGTACGGCATCTCCAAAGACCGCGTCAGCGCCGACTACAAGGCCGACAAATCTGCCTGCGCGACGATGAGCGGCAACCAGAAGGACATCTGTCAGGAGCAGGCCAAGGGCAAGGAGAAAGTTGCCCGCGCCGAACTCGAATACAACTACACCGGCAAGATGAGTGACTCGAACAAGGTCGCCATTGCAAAGGCCGATTCCACCTATGCGGTCGCGAAGGAAATGTGCGACGACAAGGCCGGCAACCTGAAGGACGTGTGCGTTGCCGAGGCCAAGGCCGTACACACCAAGGCATTGGCTGACGCGAAGCTGGTGAAGAAGGTTGGCGACGCGAAAATGGATGCCGTCGAGGACAAGCGCGACGCCGACTACAAGGTCGCGACCGAGAAGTGCGAGAGCCTGGCGGGCGATGCCAAGTCGGCCTGCGTCAGCGCCGCCAAGCTGCGCTACAACAAGGGCTGATCCATCGACAGCTACTCCTGAAAAAGCCGGCAGTTGCCGGCTTTTTTGCGGACCGAACAAACTTCGGCGAGGCCTGCCGCGCAGCCTTCAAACGATGTCGGCACGGTTCAGCACCACACTGAACTGGTGGATCGGCGAGAGCACGGCAGCGGCGGTGGTGTCGAGCCCGTCGAGGTCGTGCACATCGCAGTAGCCGCTGGCCCAGCGCGGCGACATCAAACCATCGCCGAACGCGCCCGCCTGCAGCACCCTCACGTTGGCATGGCGCGGGTCAATCTCGATGCGGCCCATCAGCCCCCGCACCGAGATCTCACTGCCTTCAAGCAACTGACAGAAGCGTTCACCATCGAATAGCAACGCGCCGCTGATGCCCCGCGCCGGGTTCATGCGACGCGCGACCTCGACGATTTTCCTGACGACGCGGAAGTCGCCAGCAGGCACCAGGCGGCTGATGTACAAGAGCTGAAATGAGGTGGCGGTCGCGATCATGAGATTGCCCTCACCATCGGGTTGTTGAAATTCACAGCGGCGCAATGTAGGCCGCCGTAATCGCGCGCTCAGTGTCGAAAGACACAGTGCGTGCATCGCGCCGATTGACAGGACGCCGCCCGGCCGAAAAACGTGGTGGATTTAACGAATCAGCAGCGCACCGAAGGCCGTCATGAAAATTATTCCCTGCAGCGCCTGCCCGTTGCGCGCCTTGCCCTTGTTCCACCCGCATTCCGGCACCGAACTGGCGCTGATCGAATCGTTGAAGAAAAACCAAATCGCGGTCGAGGCCGAGCACAGCGTCATCCGTGAAGGCCAGACCGCCGCGCCGCTCTACACCTTGCTCAGCGGTTGGGCATTTCGCTTCAAGACCCTCAGCGACGGCCGGCGCCAGATCCTGAACTTTCTGCTGCCGGGAGACTTCATCGGCGTGCAGCAGAAGATGGGCGATGCCTCCGCCCACGGCGTGGACGCACTCAGCGATGTGACGCTCTGCGTGTTCCGGCGCGATGCGCTGTGGGAGCTGCACCGCGCCACGCCAGAGCTGGGATTCAATGTCACCTGGCTCACGGCACACGAGGAGTCGGTCGTTGACGACACGTTGCTGTCGGTGGGCCGGCGCAGCGCCGAAGAGCGGATCGCTACCTTACTGATCGTGCTGTTCAAGCGCGTTGCCGCCTTGCTGCCCGACGGCGGTGCGGCGCGCGGTGTGCCGTTCCCGCTGACCCAGCAGCACATTGCCGACGGCCTCGGCCTGTCGCTGGTGCACACCAACAAGACCTTGCGCAAGCTGGCACGGCGCGGCTTGCACCGCATCGAGGGCGGCTACCTGAAGTTGCTCGACGTCACAGCGCTGGCGCGGCTGGCCGACCTGTACGGCGACGGCCGGCCGGCGACGCGCCCGCTGATCTGAGCGCGCCCGGTGATCGGCTGACACGTCACCTGACGGGCTGGCGCTGCACCTCGTTCGCCGCGCGCGCTGCATCCACCGGGTCGTGTGCGACTGCCGCTGGCTGGCCCAGTTCTACCGCCAGCGCCGCACCCAGCAAGAAGATCTGGCTCGACCAGTAAACCCACACCAGCAGCGCCGCGAACGAGCCCGCCGCGCCGAGTGCCGACTGGGTGGCCGTGGTCGCGATGTACAGGCTGATGCCGTAGCGCCCGACCATGAACAGCCCGGCCGCAACGGCCGCACCGATCAAAGCGTGGCGCATCGGCAGCCGGCCATTCGGCAGCCAGCGGATCATCAGCGCGAACAGCAGCGCGATCACGGCGCCCGACCACAGCGTCTCGACCCCGGTGAGCAGTGGCGCGAGCACGGGCCAGGCGCTGGCGACCCAGCGCAACGCGAACAGCGACGCGGCCTGCGCCAGCATCGCCACCGACAGCAGGAAGCCGCAACCCAGCACCACGCCGATGGCCAGCAGGCGCACCCGCACCAGTTGCCACCAACTGAAGGCGCCGTCGTCTTCGCCCAGCATGGCCTGCACGGCAGAGCGCAGCTCGACGAACACACCAGTGGCGCCGATCAAGGTCGTGCCGAGCGCCAGCCACGAACCGAACAGGGCTTCCTGCGCACCGGCGGCAGGCAGTGGGCGGCGCGCCATCAGGTCGGCCAGGGTTTTGGTTTCGCTGGCGCCGATCAGACCCGAGACCGCGTTGAGCAGGGTCGCCTGCGCGGCGTCGCTGCCGAGCAGCCAGACCATCACGCCGGTCACCACCACCAGCAAGGGCGCAATCGAAAACGCCGCATAAAAAGCTACCGCAGCGCCCTGGCGCATGCCGCCGGCATCGACGTAGCGCATCAGTGCGGCCCACATCAAGCGAGCCGCGCGGGCCGGCAGGCGTGTTGAGGTGGTCAGCACACGGAGCAATGCGTTCATGGTCGGTGCCGGTGGGCGCACGTGCGGCTGCGGCTAGCCCTTCATCAGGCCCGCCAGCCGCTTGCCCGGCCGGGTGTGCTCGGCGACGACCTTCAGCAGCACCACCAGCGCCGGGCCGAGCAGCAGCCCCCACACGCCCCACAGGGCACCCCAGAAGACGACACCGATGAAGACCGCCGCCGGGTTCACCTTCGCGGCCCGGCCCTGCAGCCACGCGCTGACGACGGTGCCGAGCAGCGTCGACATCAACATCAGAAAAGCGCTCATGCCCAATGCGGCGCTGAGGGTGCCGTGAGCCAGAAAGGACTCGGCGCCGCCCAGCACCGTCAACAGGGCCATGCCGAGGTACGGCACGACATGCAGCACGGCCGCCGTCATGCCCCAACCGGCCGCGTCGGGCAGACCCGACAGCGCGAACGCTGCCCACACCACCATGCCGACGACGCTGTTGGTGACCAGCAGCACGCCGCCATAGATGCGGATCTGGCGCACGCATTCGAGCGCGCAGTGTTCGGCCCGCAGCCGCAGGCCCGGGCGTTCGTCCCAGAGCCCGAGAAATTGATCCGCCAGTGACGGCCCGCCGCTGAGCACGAAGAAGGCGACGAAGAAAGCGATCGTCAGGTCGCCGACGAGCTTGAGCAGCACGCCCGAGCCGCTGACGGCGGTGTCACGCAGTGCCACTGTGGCCGTCTGCGAAATGCTCACTCCGGGTGGCGCGGCGGCCGCTGCGGCCGCTGCATTGCTGGCGGCCAGCTCGGCTTGTCGCAGGGCTGCCTTGCTGCGGGTGGTCTGCACCAGCGGCTTGACGTTCGACAAACGATCGGCGGCGCGGTCCAGCTCTTGAAAGGCGACGCGGGCGCGCTGCAACAGCGAGTCGGCACCCGGCTCGGTTTCTGCCAACTGCTGGGCCACCAGGCTGATCATGTCGGGCGCGCGCCCGGCGACGCGGCCGATCTGGTCGCCGAACGCGGCGCCGGCCAAGCCGAGCACGGCCATCACCAGCAGCAGCGTCAGCGTGGTCGCCAGCATGCGAAGGTGCAACCAGCGCGTCAACCAGGCAACCACTGGCATCACCAGCATCGACAGCATCAGCCCCGCCGTCAGCGGGATGAGAAAGCTTCGCCCCCACCACAGCGCCACGATCACCGCCAGCACCGCCAACACGTTGACGGCCACAGTCGCTGGCGGGTGATTCGGGGCTGGCGCGCGGGGGCCGGTTTCAGCGGTCATGTCGACAAGCGGGTGGAGGACAGGCGAATCGGCGGCGGGGCGAAGAAATGCCCCGCAGTTCCTGGCGGAACCCGGGGCGCAAAGGCGGTGTTGCAGCGCGCCGGCGAGCGGGCGGCGCGCTGGCGTCCGATCAGTGACTCAGGCGTGCGTTTACGGCCGCACGGCGATCGAGTTCTTCACGCTCTTCACGCCGCTGACCTTCATCGCGATGGCCTCGGCGGTGCTGCGCTCGGTCTGGTCCTTCGCGAAGCCCGACAGCATCACGGTGCCGTTCAGGGTTTCAACCTTGATGGCGCCGGCGTCGACGTCCTTGTTGTCGACGAAGCGGGCCTTGACCGACGTGGTGATGGCCGCATCGTCAACATAGGCGCCGACCGATTCCTGGCCGCGCTGCACGGCGCAGCCCGAAGCGGTGATGAGGGCGAAGACGGTGATGGCGCAAGCGAGGGTGGTGCGCAGTTGCATGGTTATTCTCCTGGAAAGGTTGCGAGGAACTGAGTTCGAGCGGGTGGCAACAAGCCCGCCACCCATGGGCTGAAAGGTTCGAATTGAAAAGTGCCTCAGGCACTCATCCAGTCGCTCAATTCGTCTGCATGCTCCTGCTCCTGGCTCAGGATGGCTTCGAGCATGCGGCGGGTGGTGGAGTCCTTGTCGCCGATCAGCACGATCATCTGGCTGTAGGCTTCGATGGCGACGCGTTCGGCAATCAGGTTGGCCTTGATCATGGCCTTCAGGTCGCTCGAATCATCGTAGTCGGCGTGGCTGCGCTCGAGCAGCGTGGCGGGCGAAAAATCAGGCTCGCCGCCGAGTTGCACGATGCGTTCGGCGATGCTGTCGGCATGCGCGGTTTCTTCGAGGGCGTGGACCATGAATTCCTCGGCGATCTTCGGCGAGGCCAGGCCCTTGGCGGTGTAGTGGTGGCGCTTGTAGCGCATCACGCAGACCAGCTCGGTGGCGAGCGAGTCGTTCAGCAGCTTGATGATGTCTTCGCGCCAGGGGCCATAGCTCGGGGTCACCGCGCCCTGATCAAGCGAGCGCTTTGCGGCCTCCAGACCGTTCTCATCAAGCACCATGCGCTCGGCGTTGGAAGTCGGCAGGGGGGTGACTTTGCGGTCGGTCTTGGCGTTCATCGCGGGCTCCCGGTTGGCGTTGAGTCTTGCGCTGGCTCTGGCGTTGGATGGACTGTACGAACAGGCCCGAACCGCGCCCATCGGAATGCCGCGCTTGCCTCTGTAGGACAGTGCCGCGCGGCGCCAGCGAGATCACAACACCGTGTCGGCTGCCAGCGCTGGCGCCAGCGGCGGCTGTGGCTGCAGACGTGCCAGTGGCGCTGCTGCAAGCCGCACCAGGCAGCGGCTGTGCGGGGCCAGCGTGTCCCAGCGCAGGCGCTGGCCGGCTTGAATCTCGACCGTCGACGGGCTCAGCGCGCCGCCTGGCTCGGTCTCGAAGGCCGGGATCGAACCGGGGCGGCAAAACACCACCTGCAGGCTGCGGCCGCTGCGCCGCAAGGTCAGCTCGGCCTGCTCCCAGTGTGAAGGCAGGCATGGCATGAAGCTGATCTCCGGGCCGTGCTGGCGCAGGCCGAACAGGTGTTCGATGGCGGCGCGGTGCAGCCACGCGGCCGAGCCGGTGTACCAGCTCCAACCGCCCCGGCCAACATACGGCGGCTCGCTGTAGACATCGCCCGCCATCACGTACGGCTCGATGCCGTAGGCGTCGCCGCGCAGCGGGTCTGCGGCGCGGTGGGCCGGGCTCAGGTACGTGAAGTAGCGGTAGGCCGCGTCGGCGTTGCCGGCCTGTGCCTGGGCGATCACGGCCCAGACCCCGGCATGCGAATACTGACCGCCGTTCTCGCGCACGCCGGGCGGGTAGGCCTGGATGTAGCCGGCGCTTGGCAGCGCGTGCTGAAGCGGCGGCGTCAGCAGCTTGATCAGGCCGGCGGCCGGGTCGACCAGGTGCTCGTCGAGCGCGGTTAAGGCCATGCGCTTGAAGGCTGGCGGCGCGGCGTCCGACATCACGGCCCAGGCCTGCGCGATCAGGTCGATGCGGCATTCGGCGTTGACGTGCGAGCCGAGTGCGCTGCCGTCGTCGAAGAACGCGCGCTTGTACCACTGGCCATCCCAGGCTTCGCCTTGCAAGGCGCTGCGCCAGCCGCGCGCGGCATCTTCCCAGCGCTGCGCCCGGCCGGCTTCGCCACGCCCTCGGGCGATCGGCGCGAAGTCGGCGACCAGATCGCACAGGAACCACGCGAGCCACACCGACTCGCCCTGGCCACCGATGCCGACCCGGTTCATGCCGTCGTTCCAGTCGCCGCTGCCCATCAACGGCAGGCCGTGGGCGCCGACCTTCAGGCTGCGGTCGATGGCGCGCGCGCTGTGCTCGAACACGGTGGCGCTGGCCGCGCTCAAGGTCGGCACGAAGTAGGCGTCTTCGACGCCGTCGGGGATGGCCGCACCTTCGATGAAGGGCACGTATTCGTCGAGCAGGCCGGTGTCGCCGGTGCATTGAAGGTAGTGGGCGCAGGCGTGCGGCAGCCACAGCAGGTCGTCCGAAAAATGGGTCCGCACGCCGGCGCCGGTGGGCGCGTGCCACCAGTGCTGCACGTCGCCTTCGGCAAACTGGCGCGATGCGTTCAGCACGATCTGGCTGCGCAGCACGTCGGGGGCGGCCCAGGCCAGTGCCATCGCGTCCTGGAGTTGATCGCGAAAGCCGAAGGCGCCACCGGCCTGGTAGAAACCGGCCTTGGCCCAGAGCCGGCAACTGACGGTCTGGTACAGCAGCCAGCGGTTCACCATCGCATCGAACAGCGGGTCGGGTGTCTTCACGCTGGCCGCGCCGAGCAGCGCATCCCAGGCCGCGCGGCTGGCCTCCAAGCGCTGCCGCGCCGGCACGGCGGCAGCGGCCGTGACGAATTGGCGCGCCTCGGTCGGGTTGGCGCCGAAGCCGAGCAGGAATACGCACTCGCCGCTCTCGCCGGCCGCCAGCGTCAGACGCGTCGACAGGGCCGCGCACGGGTCGAGCCCGTCGCCGCTGCGCTGGCCGAAGGCATCGGGCATGGCGATGCGGCCGCGCATGTCGAAGCACTCGCGCCGGTCGCAGGTCCAGTCGGGCGGGTCGGCGGCGGTGGTGGTGACCGCGAAGAAGGCCGTGCCGGCGCCGAAGCCGGCCGCCACGTCGCGCTGCGTGCAGGTCAGCGCCGTGACCGCCAGCCCGCCCGGCAGGCGCTGGGTGAGCGATGCGGTGGCGGTGGTGGCGCGGTCTCCGCGGCTCGCGCCCATCACCCATTCGGCCAGGCCGATGGCACGCAGGCGCTGGGTCCGGTGGCCTCGGTTCACGAGCCGCAGCCGCACCTGCTTGACGGCTGACTGCGCATCGACGCACCACATGGCGTTGACCTCGAGATCACCGCGGCGGTGGGTGATGACGGTGTAGCCCTGGCCGTGCGCGACGCGGTAGGTGCTGGCGCCATCGCCCCACGCCGAGGGCGCCACGCTCCACAGCTCGCGGGTCTTGATGTCCTGCAGCAGGAACCACTCGCCGGGCGGGTCGGCGATGGCGTCGTTCGACCATGGCGTGAGCTGGTTCAGGCGGCTGTTCAAGGCCCAGGTGTAGCCGCCGCCGGCCTCGGACACTTGCGCGCCGAAGCCGGGGTTCGCCAGCACGTTGACCCAGGGCCGCGCGGGGCGCTGGAAGCCGCCCACATCGAAGCGAAATTCGCCGCCGGCCGGCGCGAAATGGCCCTGCGCAGGGCGCGGCCCGGCCAGCGCGCCGCCGCCGCTGGCGGGTGCCACGCGCAGTGCGCTGATGGAGGTGGCGTGGCGCTCCTCGAGCGCGTCGTCGTGCTGCTCGGCCCACTCTTGAACGTGGTGCGTCAGGGGCCGGCCGTCGGCATTGAAATAGACCCGCGCCAAGGCCCGCAGCGTGCTCAGCTCGTCGGCCGACACCTCATCCGCACGCAGCACATGGAAGCTGGTGTTGGCGGCGAAGGGCTGGCCCGCATTCTGGGCTGTGAACTGCTCGCGCAGCGCCGACACATCGCGCTGCAAGGCCATCAGGTAGGAGGTCGGTTCGGCGTTGATGACCACGAGGTCGCAGGCCACTCCTGCCCACGACCATGTGCGCAAGGCTTGCACCAGCGTGCGCAGCAGGCCCATGCCCTGCGGCGCGCCCGCCGAGACCAGCACGATCGGCCGGTCGCCCGACACGCCGAAGCGCCAGAGCAGGCGGCGGTCGCAAACGTCGGCACGCATGTCGGCCGGCTGTGCCTGCGCGTCGGGTGCGCCGATGACTTCGCGCGGCCGCGGGCGCGTCACGTTCAGCACCAGCGCCGTGGTCAGCGTCTGGATCGCTGCGAAGCTTTCGGCGTTCACGCTCAGTTCGCGCAGCCGGATGCCGGTCAGCGTGGCCGACATCAGCGAGGCCCGTTCCACCGGGCTGCGCTGGCGATACTTGTCGACCACCGCAGCCAGGGTTTGCGGGTTGTCCGAGGCGGCGGTGCAGAAGGTCAGCCGCAGCCGGCTGTGCGGCGCGAGCTGGACCCGCACCGCCAGCGCACACACCGGGTCGAGGCCGGTGACGAGCTGCCGTTCGGTGCCGGGCTCGGGCGCCACCTGCGGTGCGAACGCGGCCAGCGGCAGGCTCGCATCGCGGTTCCGGCCGAGCCAGCCGAGCCGGTCGGCCAGCACCTGCGGCGGGCTCATCGACGGGTCGGTTTCGGCCAGGAAGTGGGCCGCGTGCAGGCCGGCCTCGGTCGGCAGGCGCGGCTTGCGTTCGAAGCGCAGGGTCTGTTGATCGGCGCGCCACGCGGCGCGCAGAAACAGGTTCGAGAAGGCAGGGTGCGCTTCATCGGCGCGGGCATCGGCGAGCGTGATCTCGAAGGCCGACATCAACTCGAGATCGAGCGTGCGATCGCTCAGGTTGCGCAACTCGACCTGGCGGAATTCGATGTCGTCCTCCGGGCTGACCCAGACGGTCGTGTGGGCCTGGATCTCGGCCCAGGTGGCGTCGAAGCAGATGCGGTCGGCGTGGTAGACGCTCTGGTAGTGCGCGGCCGGGTCGGGCGCCGGGTGCTGGGTCAGCGAAACGGCTTGCGGCTGGCGGTCCCAGCGCAGGTAGAAGAAGCTGCCATGGGCATCGCGCAGTGCATCGTCGCGCCAACGCGTGATGCCCACCTGACCCCAGCGGCTCCAGCCCGCGCCGTTGGCCCGCAACGCCACGCTGTAGCGGCCGTTCGACAGCAGGTGGGTGGGCGAGATCGCCGTCATGCCGGGCAGCACCTCGCGCAACAGCCCGGGCGCGCGGCGTTGTTGTTCGTCGGGCGCCGGGCTCGGTGGCGGCGCCAGCAGCACCGAGACCTCGCGCGGCGCGCGCTCGTGCAGCAGCGAGGCCACCGCCTCGACGTGGGCGTTGCCCATGCCCCAGCGGCGCGGCGTGGCGTCGAGCAGCACGTTGGCGATGGCGACGATGCTCATGCCCTGGTGGTGCGCCATGAAGGTGTCGACGCGGGTGAAGCCCTCGGAGCCGGCTTGCCGGCCGGCCGTGAAGTCGAGGGCCTCGACGAAACCATAGCGCCCGCGCGGCGTCAGCGCGTCGATGTGGGCCAGGTTCGCGACCGCGCTGTGCGGGGCGATCTGCGCCGCCAGCGCGGTGGCGTAGGGCGCGATCACGAGTTCATCGGGCGGGGTGCGGCGCAGCGCGAGCCGGGGCACGCCCTGCGGCGCGTACTGGTAGGCCAGCGTGTGGTCGCTGGCGGCATAGGCCGACTCGGAGATGCCCCAGGGCACCTGGTGGTCGAGGGCGAACGCCATGTGTTCGCGCAGTGCGGCGTGGCAGGCATCGCGCAGCACGCTGCCGTGCGGCTCTTCCAGCACCAGGGTGGGCATCAGGTATTCGAACATCGAGCCTGACCAGGAGCGCAGGCCGGTGCGCACGCCGACCGCATAGAACGGCCGGCCGAGGGCCGCCCAGTGGGCCACCGGCACATCACCCTTGGCGATGGCCAGCAGGCTGGTCAGGCGCGATTCAGAGGCGATCAGGTCGTAGTAGCTGGCATCGAGCTGCTGCTCGGCGACGCGGTAGCCGATGTGGAAAAGATGTCGCTTGCGGTGGTACAGAAATCCGTAGTCGGGTTCCCAGGCCAGCGCCTCGCAACGTGCGGCGACGCTGAGCAGGCGGTGCATCGCGTCGTCGATCACCGGGGTTGCGGGGCGCTCGGCCGCATCGCCCGCATCGCCTGCATTGGGCGCCGGGTTCACCAGCCGCTTGGCGTTCTCGTCGAGCAAGACGCTGCGCAAGGTCGCGAGGTGATCGGCCGCGCGCCACGCGAAAGTGCGCAGCGCTTGCGTGGCGCGCTCGCTGGCGTCGGCGGCGTCATCGGCGCGGGTGCTGCGGTCGGCAGCTGCGGACAGCCCATTCGCTCCCCGCAGCGTCGACTCACCCGCATCGGTCGGCGGCGGCATGTCGGGCGCGAGCATGACGAGCTCTTCGGCGGCGCAGCGCACCAGGCCGCCCAGCCAGTCCGGCCGGCTGGCGGCATCTGCGAGCGGGTCGGCAAGCGCCAGCACCCGCGCCAACGCGCCTTGCGGCGGCAAGGCCTCGACGGCAGCGTGCAACCCTTCCAGGCGCATCTTCGATACTGTCAGTGCCCGCTGCGCGGCCTGCATGTCGTAGGGCGACTTTGCGAGTTCGATGCAGGCTTGCGCCACCGCCAGCAGGTGGCCGCTGAAGTTGCCACTGTCGACCGTTGAGACATACATCGGCAGCAGCGCGGTGCCGGTCTGGGTGTCGTACCAGTTCAGGAAATGGCCGCGATGGCGCGGCAGCTCGGCCAGCGATTGCAGGGTCGCCTCCAGGCGCGCCAGCAGGTCCTGGGTTCCGATCCAGCCGAACTGGCGCGCACACGCCGCGCTCAACAGGTACAGGCCGATGTTGGTGGGCGAGGTGCGGTGCGCCACCATCGCTTCGGGCGTGAGCTGCAGGTTGTCGGGCGGCAGGTGCCGGTCGTCGGTGCCGACGCAGCGTTCGAACAACCGCCAGGTGTCGCGCGCCATGCCTTCGAGGTAGGCCTGGTCTGCGGCCGGCAGGGCGGCGTCGCGGCGCGGCGGGCGGGCCCGGCTGACCCACCACGTCCACAGCGGCGCGGCCGCCCACACGGCGCACAACAGCGTGCTCGCCAGCGGCGCGCGCGTGCCAGCCGCCAGCAGCCCGAGCCACACCACCAGCGCCAGCAACGGCACGACACGGTGCTTGGCTGCAATGTCGCGCAGCCGCGTCGATGCCGCGGCCTGCGCTGCGGCGGCGGTGGTCCACTGCAGCAGATGCTGGCGGCTGACGGTCAGGCGCCAGAGCGAGCGCGCCACTGCATCGAGGCTCATCACCGCGAGCTGCAGCAACTGCGCCAGCAACCACAGGCCGCCACACGCGGCGCGCCAGAGTTCGGTCAGCGCCAGCGCATAGAAATGGCGCTTGGCGATGTCGTCGCGGCTCGGTGCGAAGCCGGCCATCGCGCCCATCAACGGGCCGGCGACGAGGGCCGCCAACACCAGCGCCAGCGCCGCGCCCGGCGCGATCACAGCGCTGGCCAGCGCCAGCAGCAGCAGCGCCAGCGACATCGGCGCCACCAGCGAGCGGCGCAGGTTGTCGAGCATCTTCCAGCGGTTCACGGCGCGCATTCGGTAGGCGGCCGGGTTCACCAGGAAAGGCAGCAACTGCCAGTCGCCGCGGGTCCAGCGGTGAACCCGCGAAGCAGCCACATCGGCGTGCACCGGCGCTTCCTCGATCACGGTGATGTCGGACACCGCCGCGCAGCGCGCCAGCGAACCTTCGAGCAGGTCATGGCTGAGCACCTGGCCGTCGGGCAGTCGCTTGGCCAGCACGGCGTGCATCGCCGCCACGTTCAGCAGCCCCTTGCCGGTGAACGTGCCTTCGCCGAACACGTCCTGATAGACCTCGGAACTCGCCACGCTGTACGGGTCGATGCCGCACTGGCCGGCGAACAGCCAGTGGTAGAGCGTGAACTCTTTCGGCGTCGGCAGCGGCGTGACCACGCGCGGCTGCAGGATCGCGTAGCCGTGCGTGACGCTGCGGGTCGCGGCATCGACGCGCGGCTGGTTGTGCGGATGCGCCGCCACGCCGACCAGGTCGCGCAACCGCCCCGGCGGCAGTTGCGTATCGCCATCCAGTGTCACCACGTAGCGTGTGTTCGGCTCGACGCGCGACCACTCGCCGAGGTCGATGAAAGCGCCGGCAGGCGGGCCGGTGGGGTTCGACGCGGCGAGAAGCCCGATGAGCTGCTCGAGCTTGCCACGCTTGCGCTCCCAGCCGATCCAGCGTCTTTCGGTGGCGCTGAAAACGCGCTCCCGGTGCAGCACGATGAAGCGCGGTGCGCGCTCGGGCGTGGGGGCATAACGTGCATTCAAAGCGGCAATGTTTCGCACCGCGGCGTCGAGCAGCGTGCGGTCCGAGGCCTGACTTTGGGTGTCGGCATCGGCCCAGTCGGTGAGCAGCGCAAACTGGGCGCTGCGCTCGGGGTTGGCGAGGTGGTGCAGTTCGAGCCGGTGCGTCAGTTCATCGGCCGAGGCGCGACGGGTCAGCATGCCGGGGATCACCACCATCACCTGGTGCTCGGGCGGAATGCCATGGGCCAGTGCCAGCCTCGGCAGGTGACTGGGGCGCACCGATTCGCTGATGAGGCGGTTGACCACCGCGATCACGGCCTCGGAGGCCGGGAACAGCATCAATGCCGCGGCCAGCGCGCCGAGCCAGAGATCGGCCGGGGCGGGTGCACCGCCGCGCAGGCCGTTGCCGTGGTGCAGCAACATCCAGGCGACGCCAATCAGCGTGCCGCCGGCCAGCGTGCACAGATAGGCCGGCAGCGCCAGGCGGCGCCTCACTGCGTGCCAGAGCACGGCGGTGGCTTCGTGCAGGCCGAGCAGGCGGATCAACTCCGGCCGGCCAGGGCCGCGCAGCCAGTGGCTTGCAACGGCGCCGGCGATGTCGGCGCCGTGCGCCTGGTCGGTCCGGCGGGCAGTGCCAGCGTCGCCGGAACCGCCCGCTTTGACAGCGCCTGGCGCGTCGCCACGGTGCATCAACGTGAGCAAGGTGCGCGCGACCTCGGTTTCACTGCGTCTGCTTCGCCGCGCCAGCGTTTCGATCGCGTGCAAGGTGTCGTCGCGGGTGTCGGCGCGCTCGGCCTCGAAGGCCGGCGAGCTCAGCAGCAGCTGCATCGTGGCGCTGGTGGCGCAGACGATGTCGGGCCAGTCGGCATTGCCGATCGAGCGCAACGAGCCGATCGCGTTGCTCACGCTCAGGTTGTCGGCCGCCTGCTCGGCGGGCTGCTGCACCTGCACGGCGGCCAGGTCGGGCAGGGTGCGCAACAACCAGTCGTGGTAGCGCGTCAGGCCGGTGGCGCGGTGGTCTTGCAGGCGCTGGGCGATCTGCACCAGGAACACGCGGCCGAGGCCGCGCCGGTTCATCAGCGCCAGCACGTCATCGAGCGCGTGGCTGCTGTAGGTCTCGATGCGGTCGCAGACCAGGTTGGCGATTTCGCGCGCCGCCTTGGCGGTGGCCAGGCGCTCGGCCAGGCGGCGCAGGTTCTCGACCAGCACCACGCGCAAGGTGGTGGGCAGGGCCCAGAGTTCACCCAGCGTGAGTTCGCGCGTCTGCTGGTAGGCACCGAGGAAAGTCGTCAGCAGGTCTTCGTCGAAGGCACCGTCGGTGTGGGCGACGAATGCCCAGGCGACGCCGTAGATGCGCGGCAGGCCTTTCAGCGGTTCATTGACCAGCACCGGCAGATCACGAAAGTAGCTGCGCGGCAGACCTTCGTTGATCTCCTTGAGCTGGCCTTCGATGAGGTGGAAATTGTCGAGCAGCCATTCCGCCGCCGGGCTCACCTGATAACCCGTGCGGGCTTGCGAACCGATGTAGCGCTGGGCCTCGCGCAGGACACGGATGTTTTCCTTCAGGCGCGGAAAAAAGGCCGGGGTGCGGCCGGGCGCATTGCCGGCCGCATGGGTGTCGCCGAGGCTGCGGCCATGCTGCGCGAAGCGCTCGGGGCCGAAGATTTCAGAACGGTTCGGCGACTCGACCGCGCCGCGCCCGACATCGAGGATGTCGCGCAGTTCCTCGGGGGCGTCGGGGACGAGTCGAAGCAGGTCGGCCTGGCTCATGCCGAAGTCGTCACGGCATCAACGCAGCGCTGCCCTTTACAACACCCAGGCGGTGAAGCCGATCACGGCTGCGGCGATCACCAGCGTGGTCACGAAGCGAGGGGCGATGAACTGGTGCACCGCATCGGCCATGCAGCGCAGCGTGAACCAGCGACCTCGACAACCATTGCAATCGCCCACGTGCGCACTGAGGTTGGACAGTTCCATCGGCGAGGTGTCGGCAGCGTCAGAAATGGCGGCAGTGGTCCAGCGGGGCGGGGTGACGGCGTGGGCGTTCATGGGAGCTTCTCCGAGGGGATAGCGCGATGGTACGAAGCGGCGCCGGTGGCGTCTGTCAGTGCGACGCGTCGTGGCCCGTAGGACGAGTCCTAGCATCTGCCGATGCCGAAGGAAAACGCTCCGAAAGACGTTTCCAGGTGTAAAGGTGAGTGCGCCGCCAGCACCAAAAAGAAGCGCTCCTCAGTGCGCCGTCATCCAAAAAAAAGGGCTCTTCGCGCATTTCAGTGGGATTGAACCTTGACAGGCGTGAGATCGAGCTTGCCGCAAAAGAACAGGATGCGGGTACGGAAGTTGTCAAAGCTGCGGAAGCCTCGGGCGTTGGCCTTGAGGGTCTGGATGATTGAG
>JANXZA010000095.1 GCA_025355745.1 Rhizobacter sp.
GCAGCGCGTTGCGCTGCTTTGCTTGTTCCGGCAGGAACAGATGAATTTGGAATCTGACCCCCATTTTTCGGCACGCGCTGGATCAGCATCCCCGCCGCCACATTGCCATCCGCCGCCAGCACCAGTGTGGTGTCCAGCTGCTCGCTTTGCAGCATGTAGTGCGCCAGCACGTCGCTCAGACGCTCAAGCTTCTCGCGCTGGTCGCCAAACAGCGGCACCACGCCCTGGTAGGCCTGCTGGCCGGGCAGCTTGTCCTTCGGGTCGAGCGTGATGGCGCAGCGGCCGCGGCCGTGCACATTGACCATCGCCTCCAGGCGCGCCGCCGCGGGTACCTCGCCCACCACCTTGGCGGTGACGCGGAAGGCCAGGTCGGGCTGCACCTCGGCCACCGCCAGCTTCACCGGCCCGTCGCCATGCACTTGCAGAACCAGCGCGCCGTTGAACTTCAGGTTCGCCTGCATCAGCACGCCGGCCGCCGCCATCTCGCCGAGCAGCATGCGCACCGGCGGCGCGAACGAGTCGCTCGCCGCGGCGCGGCGCGCCAGCACCTCCTGCCAGCTGTCGGTCAGGCGCACCAGCATGCCGCGCACCGGCAGGCCGTCGAAGATGAATTTGTGCAGCTCGCTCACCGCTCGATCTCCATGCTTCAATCAGCCGATCTTCTTCAGGCCGGCCTTGAAGCGCTGCGCGTTGCGCACATAGTGCCGGGCACCGTCGCGCACGCGTTCCATCTGCTGCGGTGTGAGCTGCTTCACCAGCTTGGCCGGCGCGCCGACGATCAACGAGCCGTCGGGGAACTCCTTGCCTTCGGTGACCAGCGCGCCCGCGCCAACCAGGCAATTGCGGCCGATCTTCGCGCCGTTCAACACCACCGCCTGGATGCCGATCAGCGAGCCGTCACCGATCGTGCAGCCATGCAGGGTGACATGGTGGCCGACCGTCACGTTGTCGCCCACCGTCACCGGAAAGCCGACATCGGCGTGCACGACGCTGCCGTCCTGAACGTTCGAGCCCTTGCCGATGCGCAGCGGTTCGGTGTCGCCGCGCAGGATCGCGCCGAACCACACGCTCGCGCCTTCGCCGAGTTCCACATTGCCGATCACCTGCGCGCTGTCGGCCACCCAGGCGCCTTCGCCGAGGCGGGGCGTGTGTTCATCGAGTTGGTACAAGGCCATGGGGATCACAGAAGCAAGGAAGGAACTGAGTTTAGAGGCGCAGGGCTCGGCGCGAGGCGCGCGCCGCGTCGGTACCCTCGACTCGCATGCGCTTGCTGTCGGCGGACAATCCGCTGTGACCGACACGATTCAATCCGCTGATGCTGCACTGCCGGCCGGCTCGCAGCAACCTCCCAGCGCGAGGCGCCGCGCGCTGGCCATCCTGAGCCTGGCCGACCCTGTTCTCAAAGCCGCGCAAGCACGCGCGCTCTTCGCCGGCATCGATGGCTGCGTGATCGACCCGACTGAAACCATCGATGCCCCCGCTGACTTGCCCGGCCGCCCGGCGGTGCCACGCCTGGTGCCGGCGAAGGAGGTGCCGGCCCGATCCCCGTTCACCCTGGCCGGCCGCGCGGCGATGCTGCATGCCGTCACGCACATCGAGTTCAACGCCATCAACCTGGCGCTCGATGCGGTCTGGCGGTTCAACGGCATGCCGCCCGCGTACTACCGCGACTGGTTGCGCGTGGCCAGCGAAGAGGCGCTGCATTTCACGTTGCTGCGCGAGCACCTGCTCACCCTCGGCTGCGACTACGGCGGCTTCGACGCGCACGACGGCCTGTGGGCCATGACGCAGCGCACCGCGCATGACTGCACCGCGCGCATGGCGCTGGTGCCACGCACGCTCGAAGCGCGCGGGCTGGACGCTGCCCCTCCCATGCAGGCCAAGCTGCGCCGCGCCGGCGACCTGCGCGCGGTCGAGATCCTGGGCGTGATCCTGCGCGACGAGGTCGGCCATGTCGCGATCGGCAACCACTGGTACCGCTGGCTCTGCGCTCGCGACCGCCACGACCCTGTGGCGCTGTATGCCGAGCTTGCAACGCGCCACGGCGCACCGCGGCTGCGCCCGCCGTTCAACCACGCGGCCCGGCTTGCGGCCGGCTTCACCGAGGCCGAGATTGCGCTGCTGGCCTGAACCCGCTCTACGCACCGATGAACAGGCACCCATGAACATCTTCGTCGCCGGCTTTCACCACGAGACCAACACCTTCGCACCCTCGCCGGCCGACTGGGCAGCCTTCACCTGCGGCGCCGGCTACCCGGCATATTCGAGAGGCGCTGCGATGCTGGCGCAGATGGCGCCGACCCAATCGGCACTGGGTGGTTTCGCGCAGGCCGCCGCCGGCTTCGGCTGGTCGCTCGTGCCTTCGGTGTGGGCCGGCGCGATGCCATCGAACCGCGTCACCACCGAAGCCTTCGAGCGCATCTGCGGCGCCATCGTCTCCGACCTGGAACGCGGCGGCTTCGATGCGATCTTCCTCGACCTGCACGGCGCGGCCGTGGCCGAATGCGCCGACGATGCCGAAGGCGAACTGCTGGCACGCGTGCGGGAAGTCGTCGGACCACACATGCCCATCGTCGCCAGCCTCGACCTGCACGCCAACGTGACCGAGCGCATGCTGCGCCTTGCGAGCGCGATGACGGCCTACCGCACCTACCCGCACGTGGACATGCGCGCCACCGGCCAGCGCGCCGCGCAGATGCTGGCAAGGCGGCTGGGCGCTACCGCGCCAACCCGCTTGAGGCATGCGCAGCGCGTGCCCTTCCTGCTGCCACTTAACGCGCAATGCACTTTGATGGAACCGGCGCGCTCGGTGATCGGGCTGATCGATAGTCTCGAAGCGCAGCAGGATGTCGAGCTGAATTTCTCGATGGGCTTTTCGGCTGCCGACTTCGCAGAATGCGGGCCGGTGCTGTTTGGCTACGGGGCCGATGCGAGCGTGCTGCGCGAGGCCGTCGAGGAACTCCACAGCGTCGTCGCCGTGACTCGGCGCGGCGACTGGACGGTGGACCTGCGCGCCGCAGACGCGGCAGTCGAAAACGCCATTGCACTCGCGTTTCAAGCCGATGCACCGAATGGGCCGGCCGGGCCGGTCGTGATTGCCGACACGCAAGACAACCCCGGCGCGGGCGGCGATGCCAACACCACCGGCCTGCTGCGCGCGTTGCTGAAGGCCGATGCGGGTGCGCGGCTTCGGGGCGGCGTCGCACTCGGCCTGCTGTTCGACCCCGACGCCGCGCGGGCAGCGTGCGCAGCCGGCGTCGGCGCGACGCTGGCGTTAAGCCTGGGCCGGGCCGTGCCGACCTGGACCGGCGCGCTCACCGACCCCCCGGTTGCGGCCGCTGCGCGCGTGCTCGCGATCAGCGACGGCGAGCTTCCGCTTTTCGGCCCGATGACCGCCGGCATCACCGCCCACCTGGGCGCCTGCGCGTGCGTCGAGGTGCAGGGCATTCGGGTGCTGCTGTCGAGCGCAAAGATGCAGATGCTCGACCTCGACCTGTTTCGTTTCCTCGGCGTTGAGCCGACGCAGATGAAGCTGCTGGTCGTGAAGAGCTCGGTGCACTTCCGCGCCGCGTTCGCGCCGATCGCCGCGCACATCCTGGTCGCGAAGGCGCCGGGGCCGATGGCCGCCGACCCGGGTGATCTTCCCTGGACGCAACTGCCTGTCGGCATGGCGACGCGGCCTTGAACAGTGACGAGACAAGCTCACCACCGCAGAGGCGCAGAGGCGCAGAGAACGCAGAGTTGTGCAGAGCTGATTCAAAATATGAAAGGAAGTCTCTGCGAACCTCTGCGCTCTCTGCGCCTCTGCGGTGCGTGAGTTGGCTCTTGCGTCGATAGCCCGCCGCGCGCCAGCCCTCACCCCAGCCCTCTCCCAGAGGGAAAGGGAGCAAGGGAGCAAGGGAGCAAGGGAGCAAGGGAGCAAGGGAGCGAGACTACGCCGCGTCGAAGAAGTAGCGCTTCAAGCCGGCCAGGATCATCTCGACGGCGATCGCCGTGAGCACCAGCCCCATCAGCTTCTCGATCGCCGCCACCACCGAATGACCGAGCAGGCGGCGGATGCGATCGGCCAGCAGCAGCACGGCGCCACTGACCAGCATCGCGACCGTCAACGCGGCGGTCCACTCGAGCAGCCGCCCGGGCTGGCGCGAGGCCAGCAACAGCACCGTGGCCAGCGCCGACGGGCCGGCCAGCAGCGGCACGGCGAGCGGAAAGATGAAGGGCTCGCGGCCGCTGCCATCGGTGGCATAGAGGTCGCTGCTGGCGCTGAAGATCATGCGCATGGCGATGATCAGCAGGATCACGCCGCCAGCCACTTCGAGGGATCGTTCCGACAAGCGCATCACGCTCAGGAAGCCCTGGCCGCCGAGCATGAAGGCGAGCAACGCAGCGAACGCGATGCAGACCTCGCGCACCGCCACACGGGTGCGCCGCTGCGGCGCCACGCCGCGCATCACCGAGATGAAGATCGGCAGGCTGCCCAGCGGGTCGAGCACCAGCAGCAGCAGGATCAGGGCAGAGGCGAAGCTGTGGTCCATCGGGGCGGGGGGGGGTGGGTCGCGGTAAGAGCGCAATGAGAGCGCGGGTGAGCGCAATGCGAGCGCGCATTGAACGCTGCGCGGGCGTCGATTCTGCCGCACGGCCGCGCCAGGGCCGGTCAGGGTTTCAAGGTGCGACGGACTGCGCGCAGGTGGGGTCGCGACGCAGTGGCAGCGCGTCCAGCATGCGCTGCCACAAGCTCAGCCAAACGGGCCAGTCGTGCCCGCCTTCGGCCGTGAAGACGCGCTCGGCAGGCAGTGCGGCGGTGAGCAATTCGTCGTCGGCGAGGAACCGGTCGGCAAGGCCATAGCCGAGGTAGAGCGGCACCGGCACGCCGCTGCCATCGACGCGCCCGCCTTGCAGCCAGCGCCACAGGATGAGGTCGATCTCGTCGGCGGCCAGCACGCCGCCGGGCGCCTGCCAGCGGCTCAGGCCGCCAGCGGCGCGCACCTGCTCGGTGACGCTGCGCTTGCCGAGATACGGACCGAGGGCGACGATGCCGGTGATGCCCTCGGGCTGCGCCTGGGTGTGGATCAGGGCGCCGAACGCACCGACCGAAATGCCCACCAGCCAGACGCTGCGATAGCCGCGCGCCCGGGCCGGCGCCACGATGTCGGCTTGCAGGCGGTCGATGATGGAGCGGTCGCTGTAGTAGCCCAGATGGGCATCGACCAGCACCATGTCGACCGCCAGTTGACGCTCTCGCACTGCCCGCACAAAGCCTTCGCGCACGAACTCTTCGGGCCGCGCGAACGAGCCGGGCAGCATCACGAGCAAGGTGTCGGCCGGGGTGGCGCAACGGGCCGGTTCGGGCAGCGAGGCCATCGGCACCGAGACCGGCCGCCAGAGGCCGCAGCCGGTCAACGCGACCAGCGGCGCGACCAGCAGCGCGACCAGCAGCGCGACCAGCGGCGCGTGCGCCAGCCAGCATCGACGGGACGGGCGCAGGACGCGTCGGTGCGGCACGGCGCTCGCGCGGCTTCCGGGGTCAACCACCTGCCACAGCACCTGGCGGGTCGCCGATCAGGGAGGCGTCAGCGCCTGGCGCCGCGGCGCGCGCTGGGACGTGCCAAGTACATGGTCCCAGAGGCCGCTGGTGACGCCGTAGCAGCCCGGCCAGCGCTGGTGATGATGAAGCGCATGCCAGCGCTTGCGCTCTCGCAGCCAGGTGCCGTTGGCGCGCCAGTGGTGGGTTGCATGGTGGGTGATCGCATAGGCCAGGTATCCGGACACCACGCCCAGCGTCACGGCGCAGGCGCACCACAGGCCGCCGAGCAGCAGCGCGGGCAGGAAGACGAGCGTGGATATCAGCGCCGCACTTAACATCGTGGGCGCACAGATCAGGGCCGTGGGCCGTTCGTGGTGTTCGGTGTGCCAGCGCTGGAACGGCTGCAGCCCGTGCAGCACGAAGCGGTGCAAAAGGTATTCGACGAGGCTCCATCCCGCCAGCCCCGCCGCCACCCAGAGCGCGCTCTCGAGGCGTTGCGCAGCGGGGCCGTCCAGCACCAACAGGGCGGTCAGCGATATCACCGCGACGCCATACAACGCGAAGTCGGCGCGGTAGGCCGTCTTGCTGTGTTCCAGTGTGAACAGACCCATGCAACTCCTTTGATCAGACAGCTTCGTTTATCAATGCCCGGTGGCGTCGCCCGGCCGGCCGGCTTCGAACAGGAACCAGGTGCGCCGCTCGGTCTCATCGATCCAGACTTCGATGAAGCTCGCGGTGGCGATGTCGCGATGCTCGTCGCAGAC
>JANXZA010000109.1 GCA_025355745.1 Rhizobacter sp.
CGACACGGCGCCAGCAAAGCACCCCGAGCTTGCGCGCTTCATCCAGCAGCAGCACGCTGGCGGCCATGCCGGTGGCCAGCAGCCAATCGCCGGCGTTCAACGCCACGGTGTCGAAGACCGCCTGCGCCGGTGCCCAGTTCACCACCACGACCTGCAGCACGAGCACGGCGGCCAGCGCCAGCCAGAGCTTGCTGTTCTTGAACAACTGGCGGTTGAATGCGGTGCTGGCGTCGAAGCGGGCGTTCATCACGTTGAAGAACTGGAACAGCACGAAGGTCGTGAAAGCCAGCGTCGATGCGTAGGCCTGGTCGCCGGTTTCGAGCCCATGCAAATAAACCCCGAGCGTGCCTGCGGCCATGGTGGCGCCGTAGGCCAGCAGACGTCCGAAACGCCGCAGCGTGAGGATGCGCGCGTTGCTGCGCCGTGGCGGCTCGTTCATGATGCCGGGGCGCGACGGCTCCAGCCCAAGCATCACGGCCGGCGGGCCGTCCATGATGAGGGCGATCCAGAGGATGTGAATCGCGGTGAACGGCATCGGCAGGCCCAGCAGCTGCGCACCGAACACGGTCAGGATGGCGCCGACGCTGGTGGAGAGCTGGAAGCGCACGAACTTGACGATGTTCTCGTAGATCGTGCGGCCTTCCTTGACGGCGCCGACGATGGTTGCGAAGTTATCGTCGGTGAGCACCATCGCGGCGGCCTCCTTCGTCACCTCGGTGCCGGTGATGCCCATTGCGATGCCGATGTCGGCGTTCTTCAGCGCCGGCGCGTCGTTGACGCCATCGCCAGTCATGGCCACCACATGGCCGCGCGCCTTCAGCGCCTGCACGATCTTCACCTTGTGCTCCGGGGCGACGCGTGCGAACACGGCGGTGTCCTCGATGTGGCGCGACAAGTCGGCCACGTCGATGCGCTCCAGTTCCACGCCGGTCAGCACCGCGCCGTGCAGGCCCAGTTCGCGGGCGATGGCTGCGGCCGTGATGGCGTGGTCGCCGGTGATCATCTTCACCTGGATGCCGGCTCGTTTGCACAGGCCGATCGCGTCCCGCGCTTCGGGCCGGGGCGGGTCGATGATGCCCACCAGACCGACCAGGCTGAGCTGCTCTACCCAGGGCATCAGGTCGGCAGCGGGGTCGAAGTCGCGCAGCGTAATTTCGCGCTGGGCGATGGCCAGCACGCGCATCGCCTGGCCGGCCAGCCGCGCGTTCTCGGACTCGAACGCGGCGCGGGCCGGCCCATCCAGCGCCATGTCGGCGGCGGCTCCCAGATACCTTGCAGACCGCGCCAGCAACACGTCGGGCGCGCCCTTCACATGCATGCGAATCCGATCGCCATCACGATGAAAGGTGGCCATGAACTTGTGGGCTGAATCAAAGGGGATTTCAGCAAGCCGGGGCCCGTTTTCCGCAAGGTGGCCGACCGCGCTGCCGCCCTTGCCAGCCAACGCCAGCAAGGCACCTTCGGTCGGGTCGCCGATCAGCTTGCCGTCGCGCACGCTGCTCTCGTTGCACAGCGCAGCTGCGGCCAGCAGCGGCTGGAAGTCCGGCAAGGCTGCGCCGTCTCTGGTGGTGATCGCACCCTCACCGGCATAGCCTTCGCCAGTGACCTCGAAGCGCCGGTCGCGATAGAACAGTTCACGCGCCGTCATCTGGTTCAAGGTCAGCGTGCCGGTCTTGTCGGAGCAGATCACGGTGGTCGAACCCAGCGTTTCCACCGCCGCCAGTTTCTTCACGATTGCCCGGTTCTTTGCCATGCGGTGCATGCCGATCGCCAGGGTCACGGTCACCACCGCCGGCAGCCCTTCGGGAATGGCCGCTACCGCAAGGGCGATCGAGGTCATGATGGTCTGCGTCAAGCCATCGCCGCGCAGCACGCCCAGGCCGAAGATCAAAGTCACCACGGCCCCGGCGAAGCCGGCCAGGCTCTTGCCCAGTGCGTCGATTTGAAGCTGCAGGGGTGTGGCTTGTTCCGGTGCCTCGTCGAGCAGGCCGCTGATGCGCCCCATCTCGGTGTGCATGCCGGTGGCGGTCACCAGCGCCTCGATGCGCCCGCGCGTGACGACGGTGTTCATGAACACCATGTTGAATCGCTCGGCCAGCGCGTGCTCGCCGGGGGCGAGCGCTGCGGCGTGCTTGCCAACGGCCTGCGATTCACCGGTGAGCGCCGCCTCGGCCATTTCGGCGTTGTGGGCGGCCAGCACGCGGGCGTCGGCGGGCACACGGTCGCCCGCTTCGAGTAGCGCGATATCGCCTGGCACCAGCGCCTCGGCGCCCACTTGCAGCACCGCGCCGCCGCGTCGCACGCGCGCATGACGCGCCAGCATTTGCTTGAGCGCGGCCAGGGTCGCCTCGGCGCGGTGCTCTTGATAGAAGCCGAGCCCGGCGTTGAGCACGATGACGATCAGGATCACCGCCGCGTCCTTGGTGTCGCCGATGGCGGCAGCCAGCCCGGCGGCACCGATCAGCACCAGCACCAGCAGGTTCCTGAATTGGTCCGCAAACTTCAACCACGGCGAACGGGGCGGCTTCTCGCGAAGCCGGTTCGCGCCGAAGTGCTCGAGGCGTTGCCGCACTTCGGCCTCAAGCAGTCCTTGCGTGGACGATTCGAGCTGCGCCAGGGCCGCAGCGGGGGTCAGGGCCCAAGGTTCGGCGGGACAAATGTCAGTTTGCATGGCGACTCGCTGAACCGTTCGTCGAGAGTCTCTTTAATGGCTTGGCCCGTCGCGTCGTCCCATTGGTGGAATGTCCGTCCGCCAGGCTCGCAACAGCCGGTCGGGTCTCCCTGGAGGTACCCGGCGCTTGCACGACGCTATCGACATCTGAGAACGCGGCAGCAACGACCTTTCGCAGTCGATTTTCCCTGTTGATTTGATGTGGCGGCCCTGGCTGACCCAACGAGAAATAGTCAGCCGTTTCCATACGCCAACTTCGGATACCAGTCAGCCCCGCGCCCTTCGGGCGTGCAGTCCAGGATCGTCCACAGCGGCATCAGGTCGGGTGCGCCGCGCGGGTCTTGCCCTGGGTCGGCCGTGCTGCCACCCATCTCGCCGCTCCAGAAGTGGCGAAGGCTGCCGTCGCGGCGAGTGAAGACATTGAAGGCCGGCATGTCCGCATCGTCTGCGCTTACATAGTCGCGGGTGAAGTCGCCATCGACGTCCGAGTACAGCTTGAGGTGGTGCCAGCCGCGCGCCTTCTTGACTGCCAGCAGCCGCGCGATCGGCGAGCGCGCCACCATCACCAGCGCAATGCGCTGTTCGACGTCGAGCGATTCCCCGTCCCAGGCGGCCATCAGCGACGTGCACATCGGGCAAGGCTGCTCGCCCTGCGGCCCGTACATGTAGCTGTAGACCGCCAGCGTTTGCTTGTCGCCGAACAACGCGTTGAAACTGACCGGGCCGTTCTCGCCGATGAACCTGTAATCCTTCGGCACGCTGCCGCCCGGTGGCAGCGCCCGACGTTGTTCGGCCACGCGCTCGATCTGCCGCCGAAGTTCAATCTCTTCTGCCAGCAATGCGTCACGAGCCTCGCGGTAAGCACCGCTTTCGTTCGGGAAACGTACGCCGTTCTGGTTCGCCAGATCGATGGCGGATTTGAGTGGTGTCGTGCTCATGGCAGTTGTCGGCTCATGCCTTCGGCGCGGCCACATTCACCATCCACGGCACCCCGAACTTGTCGGTCAGCATGCCGAACGACGAGGTCCAGAACGTTTTCATCAACGGCATCGTGACGCTCCCGCCTTCACCAAGTGCCGTGAAAACGCGCTTGGCCTCAGCGTCGTCGCCCACCTCGATTGCGAGCGTCATCCCCTTGAACTCGGCGTTCCTCTCGCCCATGCCATCGTCGGCCATCAGCTCGGTCTCGCCGATGCGAAAAGCGGCGTTCATGATTTTTTCCTCGTAGCCGGGTAGCCCCTTCATGTCCGCGTCGGGGCTTTCCTTCCAGCGCAGCAGGCTGGTGACCTCAGCGCCGATGGACCTCTTGTAGAACTCCAGAGCCTCTTCGCAGCGGCCGCCAAAAGTGACGTAGGCTTGAACTTTCATGGTGAATTCCTCGTGGGTGGTGGCGAGCTTGATTCAACGGAATGCGATGCGCGTTGTATGGCGGTGACTGGGTTTAATTCAGCGTGCGCCGTCGGTCTGTTCGTCAGCGCACATTGGCCAGCCCGTGAGTGCTTGAATGCGGGTTCCATTTACGTTGCCCCCGGCAGCGTCAGCACGACGCGCAGCGCGTCTGCATCCGACCCGGCGGCGTCGACCACGAAGCCGTTCGAGCGGGCCAGTTCGCGCATGCCGTGGTTCTCGTGCAAGACCGCGCCGACCATGCGCTGCGTGCCGCGGCCGCTCAAAAAGCGGATCATCTTGCGCATCAGCAAGTGCCCCAGCCCGCGACCCTTCATGTCGGACCGCACGATGATCGCGAACTCGGCATCGACGTTGTCGGGGTCAATGAAAACGCGCACCACGCCCAGCGTCTGTGCCGGCCCCTCGGGCGGCACCTGCACGGCGATGAAGGCCATCTCGCGTGCATAGTCGATCTGGGTCAGGCGCGCGAGTTCGCTGCGGAGCAACTCGCGGCGCACGCTGAAGTAGCGCAGCCGAATGTCCTGCGGCTCGAGCCGCTCGATGAAGGCGCGATGCTGCGCTTCGTCCTCGGGGCGGATCGGCCGCAGCTCCATTGCGCCGCCCTGCCAGGGCGCGGTTTCGGCCAGTTCGGCGGGGTACGGCGTGATGGCAAAACGCGCGGCGCCAGCGGATGGCGTTTGACTGACTCGAAGGCGCGCATCGAGCGCAATCACGCCGTCGGCGTAGGCCAGCAGCGGGTTGATGTCCAGCTCGCTCAGCTCGGGCAAATCGGCGAGCATTTGCGACAGCGCGATGAGCACGTCGCACACCGCATCGAGATCGATGCCAGGATGGTCTCGGTAGCCGGCCAGCAAGCTCGAAACACGCGTGCGCGAAATCATCTCGCGAGCCAGCACGCGGTTCAACGGCGGCAGCCCGATCGCGCGATCGGCCAGCACTTCGACGGCCGTGCCACCGTGGCCAAACAGCAGCACCGGCCCGAACACCGGATCGATGCTGGCACCGACGATCAGCTCTTGCGCCAGCGGGCGCGTGACCATGGGTTGCACCGTGAAGCCGGTGATGCGCGCGGCTGGCTGCAAGCTGCGCACGCGCGCCAGCATCGTGTCGGCGGCATCGCGCAACGCGGCGGCGTCGCGCAGGTCGAGGCGCACACCGCCGACGTCCGATTTGTGGCTGATGTCGGGCGACAGGATCTTCAGTGCCACCGGGTAGCGGATGGCGTCGGCGCCCTTCTTGTTACCGCGCCCGTCGTTACCGCGCCCCTCGTCGCCCTTCCCCTCGGCCCCCTGCCCTCCTTCCACCGCCGCCACCGCCGCTGCTGCCGTGGGGCCGACGGCCCGCGTGTTGACGGTCGGTATGCCATAGGCCTTCAACACCGTCTTCGCTTCGAGTTCGTCGAGCATGGCGCGACCATCGGCCAATGCCGCGTCGATCACGACGCGCGCCGCGGCGCGATCCGGCGCAGCGTTCTCGCTGGCGGTTGGCGCTTCGAGCAACAGCGCCTGGTTGCGCCGGTACGTGGCGAGCATCGCGAAGGCACGCACCGCCTCCTCGGGCGTCTCGTAGTTGGGCACGCCAGCCTCTTCGAAGATTTGCCGGGCCTGCGCCACCGAGGCAGCGCCGAGCCAGCAGGCCAGCACGCGGCCGGGCGCCTGGCGGGCGATCGGCGCACAGGCGCGGGCGATGTCGTCGCTGCGCACGATGGCAGTCGGTGCGTGCATGAACAGCACCGCACCACGTTCGCGGTCGGCCAGCAGTGCGGCCAGCGTGTCGGTGTAGCGCTGCACCGGCGCGTCGCCAATGATGTCGACCGGATTGGCGCGTGACCAGTTCGGCGGCAGCAGCGCGTCGAGCTGGTCGCGCAACGCTTCGCTCAAGGCGGGCAGCGGCACGCCGGCCAGCGCCGCAGCGTCGGCCGCCATCACGCCGGCACCGCCGCCGTTGGTCATCAGGGTCAGGGCCGCCTCGCGGTCGCCGTTTCGTTGGGGAGCGAAGTGGGCCAGCGTCTCGGCGGCCATGAACAGGTCTTGCAGGGTGTCAACGCGCAGCATGCCGGCGCGCCGGATGGCGGCGTCGAAGACGATGTCGGAGCCGGCCAGCGCGCCGGTGTGCGAGGCCGCGGCCTGCATGCCGTTGCCGGCCCGGCCCGCCTTTACGACGACCACTGGCTTGTTGCGCGCCGCCGCCCGGGCGGCCGACATGAACTTGCGCGGCGACTCGATCGATTCGATGTAGAGCAGGATCGAACGCGTGCGCCCGTCGCTGGCCAGGTAATCGAGCAGGTCGCCGAAGTCGACATCGGCACGCTCACCCAGTGACACCATGTGCGAGAAGCCGATGCGCCGCGAGGTGGCCCAGTCGAGCACCGCCGTGACCAGCGCGCCAGACTGCGAGACGAACGCCACGTCGCCGGCCAGCGCGTCGGTGTGCGCGAAGCTCGCGTTCAGGCCGAGGTGCGGGGTCAACAGGCCGAGGCAGTTCGGGCCCAGCACGCGCAGCAGGTGCGGCCGGGCGGCATCGAGCATGGCTCCCTTCTGGGCCGCGCTCAGGCCGGCCGTCATGACGATGGCGGCGCGCGTGCCGAGGTGGCCCAGCGCGTCGATCAAGCCCGCGACGGTGTCGGGTGGCGTGCACAGCACGGCCAGGTCGGGCACCTGCGGCAAGTCGGCGATGCGGGCATGAATGGCGTGGCCGTCGAGCCCCGTGTGCTTCGGGTTCACGCCGAAGATCGGCCCTTTGAAGGGGCCGGCATGCAGGTTGCGCCACACCGTGCCGCCGACGCTGCCGATTCGGTTTGACGCGCCGACGACGACAACCGATGCGGGTGCCAGCAGATGATGAAGGTGACGAACGCTCATCGGTCCGCCAAGGCCGCAGCGACTTCGGGCCGCAGCCACTCGCCGGTGGCGCGGCGCACGAAGATCGGGATGAAGGCCGTGACGCTGGCGTCGGCAAAGCCCGCAGCGATTCGGTGCGCCACTTCGGCAATGCGGCGGCGCGAAATCAACTCGTGCAGGTCGTGCCAGATCAGCTCGATCAATTCGTCGCTCGCTTCATAGGGCATGCCGGGCTCCTGCGCTGTCCATCCATAGGTCCGACCTGCCCACCGTCCCGACTCGCGCAGCTCCGACCCTTGGCCAAATTCAACGCGAACGCCGTCGAGCGAGTTTGTACGGCACCGCGTCGACCGGGCCTGATCTGCATCAAGTCAACCGACGCCGATGGCTTCACGTCGGCATGGCTGCGAGCCAGCGCGCGGCCAGCGTTGCGGGCGTCACCGCTGGCGCGGCGTCGCCATCGGCCTCTACGACGATCGCGAGCGCCCGCTCGGCTTCGTCAAGCGGCTCGTCGGCATGAACCAGGAGTTCGAGCACCGCCACGTCGGCCTCCGACGCATCGCCTGCGCCCGATGCTTGCAGCAGCGCACGCTGCTCGACCCGCTGGCGCAGCAGCGGCAGGGCCGCCTGGCAATCGATGATCGAAAACGGCAGCGCGAGCGAGGCCGCCAGCGCGGCGAACTGGCGCCGTTCGGCCCGGCGCAGGAAGGCCGCATCGACCAGCACCGGCCAGCCGGCGCCGAGCGCTATGCGCGCCACCTCGTGCAGGCGCGCGACCGTGCGAAGCGTGGCGTCGTCGGTGTAGATGCCGCTGGGCACCCGCCCCTGCGACGACTGCAACGCACCGACACCGAACAGGCGCTTGCGTTCGACATCGGAGCGCACGCGAATCGCGCCCACCGTCTCGAGCAACTGCTGCGAGACGAAGCTCTTGCCCGCGCCCGGCAGGCCGTGCGTGATGGCCAGGCGCGCATCGTTGCGGACCGCGATGGCCGATGCAGTCACCAGGTAGGCGGCCGTGTTGCAGCGCCCTGCCGCCGGGCCGCTGTGCAGCGCGCCTTGTGGTTCGCGCAGGGCCATCACCTGCGCACGTACCAGCGCGCGGCGAACCATGAAGAAGCGCAGCGCGGGCAGCCCGTCGTGGTCGCCGCTCGCATCCAGGTAGGCGTTGATGAAGCGCGCGGCCAGGCCCGGCTGGCCGTGCGCGATCAGGTCCAGCGCCAGAAAGGCGATGTCGTCCAGCACATCGATCCAGCGCAGCTCGGCGTCGAACTCGATGCCGTCGAAGGCGCTCGCAACGCCGTCGAGTTGCAGCACGTTGGACAGGTGCAGATCGCCATGGCATTCGCGCACGCGGCCGGCGCGCAACCGGGCCGGCCACAAGGGTGACAGCGCCTGCTGTTGCCGGCCCAGCCATCCGCGCAGCGCGGGCCAGTCGATGGCCTGAATCGATGCAACCGAGTCGATCGCGTCGATGATCCCCTGGGTGACTCGCCGCTGAACCTGGGCCGATCCGAACCCGCTGTCGGGCGCCGCCACTGCCGCATTGAAGTGAAAGTCGGCGAGCCTTTGCGCCAATGCGTCGATATCGCCGGGTGCCAGCCGGCCTTCGCTCAGCATCTCGCTCCACAGCGCGCCGTCGGGGAACCGGCGCATCCGCACTGCGGCATCGAGCACCGGCCCGGCCCCACCGAACCGAGGGCCTTGCGGACTGTCGCAAACGTCCACCACATCGAGATACAGCGACGCTGCCAGGCGTCGGTTCAGCCGCAGCTCTTCAACGCAGCAGTGGCGTCGCGCGGCCAGCGTTGTGAAGTTGAGGAAGGACAGGCGCAACGGTTTCTTCAGTTTGTAGGCGAATGACGCCGTCAACAACACCCAGGAGATGTGGGTCTCGATCAGGCGCACCGAGCTGCCCTCGCTCGCTTCAAGGAATGATCGCAAGGCATTCACGCGGCCGCAGGCGCTGGCCATCGCGTCGATGTCGGTTGTGGTGTCGCCTGGCATGCCGACAATGTTGCCGAATCGGCGCACCGACGCGCTTGATGAAGGTCAAACGCTGCTTGCGCGGGTGCGGTGCTTGATCTCGCTCAATGCGTAGCGGAGGCTGCGCCCCAGAATGCCGTGTGACCGGACTTCAACGAGATGAGATGTCATGAACCCCCTGCGTTCACCCATGTCTTGCGTCGCACGGGGCTGGGCGGTCAGCCTGGCCGCCGGGTTCGTCGCGCTCATCGTGCCGCCGCTGCACGCTCAGCCGCGCGCCGAGCCGCCGCCGGGTGACTACCGCGTGATCGACGGCAAGGTCGACCTCGGCACGTACACCGGTTGGCGGCTGTTTCACACCACGTGCTATGGCTGCCACGGCGTGGACGCGCTGGGCACCGACGTGGCCCCCAACCTGGTGGAGCGCGTGAAGACGATGACGCCGCGCGCGTTCGTGGGCAAGGTGTTGACGAGCTACCGCATCACGCTGCCGGCGAGCGAGACCAACACCGAAGACCGCAGCAGCGCGCGCGAGGCCATGATCGATGAAGTGATGCGCCAGGAACGCGGCGCGCGCGGCGCGGTCATCATGCCGGCCTGGGAGGGTGACTCGAAGGTCCGCCCGCATGTGCTCGACCTGTTCGCCTACCTTTCGGCGCGCGCCGACGGCAAGCTCGGGCCGGGCCGGCCGGTGCTGATGGTCGAGAGCCAGCGTTGAGCGTTGAGCGGCGGCGCACCAGCGGTTGTGTGGCACCGGCAAGAGCGCCGCCGAGGCGCCGAAGTTTGATCCACATCACGTGCCGAACCCGCTGACCTGTTCATGATGGGCATGTCTCCTGGAGATCGACATGAACCACAACGTTGGAACCACCGACCGGATCGTCCGGATCGTCGCCGGTCTGGCACTGATCGGCGCGAGTCTGCTCGGCTACATCGGCGCCTGGGGCTGGATCGGCCTGGTGCCTATCGCGACCGGGGTGTTCCGGTTTTGTCCTGCCTACCTGCCCTTCGGCCTGAGCACCTGTTCGCCGAGCGCGGGCAAGCTGAACCCATAGCCAGTCGGAGGCCCGCATGGCGAATGAATCAGGCAGCTATCGCGAGTTGACGCAAGGCGTGTCGGCCCGCCTGGCCACCTTGCGGGCCAGCACGCCAGACGTGATGAAGAGTGTGGCTGAACTCGGCCGAACCGCCATGGCCGACGGGGTGCTCGGCAGGAAAACCAAGGAGCTGATCGCCCTCGCCCTTGGCGTTGCGTCGAGGTGCGATCCGTGCATCGGCTACCACGCGCAGGCCCTCGTCAAGCTGGGTGCGTCGAGACAGGAGCTGGACGAGACGCTCGGCGTTGCGGTGTACATGGGCGGCGGCCCGTCGCTGATGTACGCGGCCAGTGCGATTGCGGCGTTCGCTGAGTTTTCGGCTGCGGCGCCGGTCGAGCGCAGCGTCGTTTGAGGTTCACCCATCGACCGGAGACCTTTGATGAACGCCTTGAGAACCGCAGCAACCGGCGGCATGGACCGGCTGGCCGCCGAGCACCAGCCTCAGGTCGCCGAGCAACCCAAGGCTGGAAAGGTGGCGACCAAGCCGCGTGCAGCAGCTTCACCCACGCGCGCTGCGACACGCACGTAGTGGTGGGCAGTGCACGCTTGCCGGGCTTCTTGATCCCACCGACACGGTATCTGTTCTTCACCCGCAAAGGCGGCGTTGGCAAGACCTCGGTGTCGACCGCCGCAGCGCTGACCTTGGCCGATGCCGGCCAGAAGGTCTTGCTGGTCAGCACGGATGCCGCGTCGAACCTGGATGAAATGCTGGGCATCGAACTTCGCAACACGCCCACCGCGGTGACCCGAGCGCCCGGTCTGTGGGTTCTGAACATCGACCCCGACACGGCGGCCGAGTCCTACCGGCAGCGCGTGCTGGCGCAACTGGACCTGGCCGCCAGCGACACCGAGCGCGCCACCGTGCGCGAACAGTTGTCCGGCGCCTGCACCACGGAGATCGCCTCGTTCGACGAGTTCGCGTCGCTCCTGTCCGACGCCGCACCCGGCTTCGATCACATCGTCTTCGACACCGCGCCGACCGGGCACACCCTGCGCCTGCTGAGTCTGCCGAAGGCGTGGAGCGGGTTCCTCCAGGGCAACGATCGCGGCGCGTCGTGTCTCGGTCCGCACGCGGGCCTGATGATGCAGGAGGCGCGCTTCAAGGCCGCGCTCGATGCCTTGAGCGACCCGCGCCAGACCACCGTGATTCTGGTGACCCGGCCCGACAAGGGCGCCCTGGACGAAGCGGCGCGCACTTCAGAGGAATTGCGTGCGCTGGGTTTGCAGAACCAGCGCCTGGTGGTGAACGGCGAGTTCCGTGCCACCGACCGCAGCGACGCGGTGGCCTGCGCCATCGAGGCCCTGGGGCAGCAGGCGCTCGCGGAGTTGCCAAGGTCGCTGCGCGACTTGCCACAAGACGGGGTGCCGCTGGGGGCCTTCGGCACGGTGGGCTTGCCTGCCTTGCGTGCGCTGTTGGGAGCCGAAGCAGACGCCATCGCATCGGTCAAGGCGGTGCTTGTCGAACCCATCGAGCACTTTGCAGGACTGGCCGCGCTGGCCGACGAACTGGCCGCCCGCGAGCACGGCCTGATCATGGTGATGGGCAAAGGCGGCGTCGGCAAGACCACGGTGGCGGTGGCCCTGGCGCTCGGGTTGATCGAGCGGGGCAAGACCGTGCACCTGAGCACCACCGATCCCGCAGCCCACCTGGTCGGCACGCTGAGGGCTGAGGTGCCGGGCCTGCGGGTCGACCGCATCGACCCGAAGGTCGAGACGCAGCGCTACACCGCACCGACCGGGCACTCGTTGCTGCTGATGGACGCCACCGGCGCCTGCCACCGGCAAATGATGCGCGAGTTCGACGGGCGGGGAGCCGGCCGCGTCGTCACGCCACCGATGCGGCTGCGCGCTGCCGAGTACACCCGCATCATTCTGGTCGCGCTGCCGGAAGTGACGCCGGTTTCGCAGGCCGCTGCGTTGCAGGACGACCTGCGTCGTGCCGGCATCGAGCCCTGCGCCTGGGTGCTTAACAAGAGCGTGCTGGCGGCCGGCACCCACGACCCGCTGCTGGCGGCCCGGCTGGCCGGTGAGCGCAAGCAGATGGCCCGCATGTCCGGCGGGTTGGCACGGCGTCTCTTCACCGTCCCCTGGCTGACCCGCCCGCCGATCGGGTTCGTCGAACTGTCCCGGCTGGTCAGGCGTGAGCAGTTGTCCGATGCCATGAGTTCCAAGGATGCCGATGCCTCGCACGACCCACGCTGAACGCCATCGCACCGAGCGCATCGGCTGGCTGCGCGCCGCCGTGCTCGGCGCCAACGACGGCATCGTGTCGACGGCCAGCCTGGTGGTCGGCGTGGCCGCTGCCGGCGCCAGCCAGCACACCATCCTGGTAACCGGTGTGGCCGGGCTGGTCGCGGGGGCGATGTCGATGGCGGCCGGTGAGTACGTGTCGGTTCATTCGCAGGCCGACACCGAACAGGCCGACCTGTCGCGCGAGCAGCTGGAGCTGCAAACCAGCCCCGCCGCAGAACAACGTGAACTCGCCGCCATCTACGCCGCGCGCGGGCTCGAACCCGACCTGGCGCAGCAAGTGGCTGCGCAGTTGATGGCACACGACGCGCTCGGTGCCCATGCCCGCGATGAGCTCGGCATCTCCAGCGCCACCCGTGCGCGGCCGGTGCAGGCGGCGTTGGCATCGGCCGCGAGCTTCGCCGTCGGTGCCGCGTTGCCACTGGCCGTGACGGCACTTGCGCACCTGCTGATGCCCGCGCCCAGCCTGATCGCCGCAGTCTCGGTGACATCGCTCGCGTTCCTCGCCGGGCTGGGTTTCGTCTCGGCGCGTGCCGGCGGCGCCAGCGTGCTGGTGGGTGCATGGCGTGTCACGTTCTGGGGTGCGCTGGCGATGGCGATCACCGCTGGCGTGGGCGCGCTGTTCGGCGCCGTCGCGTAATGGAACGTCAGATTTTTGTACTGTCAGGTCTTTACACCGTCAGACTCATGGAGTCAGCATGACCACCATCACGCGCCGGCAATTCGTCGCTTCGGCACCGGTCGTTCTCGGTGGCGCGTCGATCCTGTCGGCCTGCTCGAACGGCACCGGGCCTGAAGACTACGAGGCCGTCGCAGCCCGTACCTGGCGCTCGGGTTCGCTGGCCGGCCTTGAAGGCGCAGCGCTTGGCCAGGAGCTGGTGCGCTGCGCCACACTGGCACCGTCGAGCCACAACACCCAGTGCTGGAAGTTCGCCGTCGAAGACAAGGCGATCACGATCCTGCCCGACCTGTCGCGGCGCTGCCCGGCGGTCGATCCGGACGACCACCACCTGTTCGTCTCGCTCGGCTGCGCCACCGAGAACCTGGTGCAAGCGGCACTGGCGCACGGGCGCGCCGCCACGGTCGGCTTCGATGCGGCGCGCGATGCCGTTTACGTGGCGCTCGAACCCAGCCGAGCCCAGACGTCACCGTTGTTCCAGGCGATTGCCGCACGCCAATGCACGCGCGGCGACTACGACGCCAAGCCGCTGACAACGGCTGAGCTCGGCCAGCTCGAACGGGCCGGCACCTCCGACCGCGTGCGCGTGTTGTTGCTGACCGAACGCAGCGCGATGGAGCGGGTGCTCGACCACGTGGTTCAGGGCAACAGCGCGCAAATGGCCGACCCGGCGTTCGTGAAGGAACTCAAGGCCTGGATCCGTTTCAACGGTGCCGCCGCAGTGCGCGCCGGCGACGGGCTGTACAGCGGGTCTTCCGGCAACCCGTCGATCCCGTCATGGATCGGCGACTTGGCGTTTGGATGGTTCTTCACACCCAAAAGCGAGAATGAAAAATACGTTCGCCAGGTGCGCAGTTCGGCCGGCATCGCGGTGTTCGTCGGCCAGGCTGGCGACAAGGCGCACTGGGTCGAGGTGGGCCGCTGCTACGAGCGTTTCGCGCTGCAAGCCACTGCGCTGGGCATTCGCAATGCGATGCTGAACCAAGCGGTTGAAGTGGCGTCGGTGCGGCCGCAGTTCGCAGCTGCCATCGGCCTGGGCGGGCAGCGCCCGGACCTGGTCGTTCGCTTCGGTCGCGGGCCGGCCATGCCGGCTTCGCTGCGCCGGCCGGTTCAGGCCGTGCTGGTCTGAACCGATACGGGCCCATCGTGATGCTGCGCCGCATCGCCGCGCCTTCACATCGACCAGGGCAAGGCTCGCGGCAAAGCTGATACGCTGCGCACGCTCGCGGCATGCCGCTGCGTTCATCTGTGCTGTCCCGAGTGAACCCTGCCCTCCATATCGCCGTCCTCGACGATGAAGTCGACATCACGCAGTTGCTCGCCGGCTACCTGCGCGGCCATGGCTATCGCGTCACGCCGGTGCATGACGGCCGGTCACTGATGGCACTGATGCGCACCGATCCGCCGGTGCTCGTGCTGCTCGACCTGGGGCTGCCGGGCGAAGACGGATTCCTGATCGCACGCCAGTTGCGCGAGCACTGGCGTTGCGGCCTGGTCATCGTGACCGGGCGTGGCGATGCGGTCGACAAGGTCGTGGGCCTTGAGGTGGGCGCAGACGACTACGTGACCAAGCCGTTCGACCTGCGTGAATTGCTCGCCCGCATCAAGGCCGTGCTGCGCCGGCTCGCGCCCGACGACATGCCGCCGCAGGTCGGGCAGACGCTGCCATCGCACGCCGGGCCTGCATTCCACGCACCAGCCACCCCGCGCGAAACCCTGCGCTTCGCGGGCTGGGAACTCGACACGGCGGCGCGCAGCCTGATGAACCCGCAAGGCGCTGAAGTCGCGCTGACGAGCGGCGAGTTTGCGCTGCTGTGTGCCTTCGCCCAGCACGCCGGCCGGGTCTTGTCGCGCGACTTCCTGCTCGAACAGACGCGTGGCCGCGAGGCCGGCCCCTTCGACCGCACGATCGATGTGCAGGTCGGCCGCTTGCGCAAGAAGCTGGAGGCCGACGCCGAAGACCCGAAGATCATCAAGTCCGTGCGCGGCGCCGGCTACATCATGGTGCCGCCGGTCGGCACCGCCTGAGATGCCAAGCCCCGGCACTGGTCGGCGGCGGCCCGCACGCGGCCCGCAACCGCAGCCTCAACCGCAGCCTCAGGCGCCCGTTCCGGCGGCGCCGCTGCCACCGGGCATCGACGAATACGCAGTCTTCCGAACCCTGTTCGCCGCCTATCCGGATGCCTTGATCGTGGCCGATGCACGCGGCACGATCGTGCTGGCGAACCCGGCTGCGGCCGGCCTGCTTGGCTACAGCATTGCCGAGCTGGTCGGGCTGAACGTCGACGTGCTGGTGCCCGACGCGATCCGCCCGCGCCATGCGGCCTACCGCAGTGCCTACGCCCACCAGCCGAAACCCCGGCCAATGGGCACCGGCATGGAACTCGTGGCAAAGCGCCGCGATGGCTCCGAGGTGATGGTCGAGATCGCGCTCAGCCCACTGCAAAGCCATGGCCTGCCGCTGGTGGTGGCGGCGATTCGCGGCATCGGAGCCTACCCGCGCGTCCGGCAGGCCTTGCAACGCGCCCGCTACGGCGAGCATCTGGCGCAACTCGGCCGCCTCGCGGTCGACTCGCGCGACCCGCAGGTGCTGCTCGACCGCGTGCCGGCCATCGCGGCCGAGGCGCTGGAGGTCGGCGTCTCGATGGTGTTCCTGCTCGAAGCCGACCGCCTGCATTTCCGAGTCGCCAGCGGTGTCGGCCAGGTCGGCGGCGAAACCTTGGGCAGCCTGATCACAAACCGGCCGGACACGCCCCAGGGGTTCGTGCTGGCCGAGGGCCGGCCGGTCGTCGTTGACGACTACCGCACCGAGCGGCGCTTCCTGGTTCCGCCGGCTTATCTCGCGGCCGGCCTGGCCAGCGGTCTGGCGGTGCCGCTGACCGACCGGGGCAGGATCATCGGCGCCCTGACGGTGCGCTCACACGAAGCCGGCCGCTTCGGCGACGATGAGCGCCGGTTCCTCGAGTCGCTGTCGAACCTGCTCGCGACGAGCCTGCAGCGGGCCGAGTCCGAAGCGGCGTTGAACCATGCGCAGCGGCTCGAAAGCGTGGGCCAGTTGACGGGCGGCATCGCCCACGATTTCAACAACCTGCTGACCATCATCCAGGGCAATCTGCAGGTGCTTGAAGAACTGCCGGCGCTGGCCGACGATGCGTGGGGCCAGCACCTTGTCGACGCCGCCACGCGCGCCACCAAACGCGGCGCCGAACTCACCGGCAAGCTGCTCGCCTTTTCACGCCGACAGGTGCTGCAGCCGAACCCGGTGGATGTGGACGTGCTGCTGAACTCGCTGGCCGACATGCTGCGCCGGACGCTGGACCAGCGCATCCGCATCGATGTCGAAGTGGCGCCGGCGTGCCCGCCGGTGCTGGCCGATCCGGGGCAGCTCGAATCCGCCTTGCTCAACATCGCCATCAATGCCCGCGACGCCATGCCCGACGGCGGCACGCTGCGTTTTCGCGCCGACCCGTGCAGCGCGCTGCCGGCCGAGATTCGCAATGAACCCGATGCGCCCCGGGCGGCGGGCGAACTCCGTGAAGGCTTCGTGGCGATCTCGATTGCCGACACCGGCGCGGGCATGCCCGACGAAGTCAAGGAGCGCGCGTTCGAGCCGTTCTTCACGACCAAGGAGGCGGGCCGCGGCACCGGCCTCGGCTTGAGCACGGTGTACGGATTCGTCAAACAATCGCACGGCGCGGTGGTCATCGAAAGCGCGCCTGGCGCCGGCACGACGCTGACGCTGTTCATTCCGCAGCACCGTGCCGCCAACGCACCGGTGCACGAAGCCGCAAGCGCCAGCGATGCCGTGCCGATGGGGCTGAACGTGCTGCTGGTCGAGGACGAAACCGAGGTGCGCGCCATCGCGCAACATTTCCTTGGCACGCTGGGCTGCCGGGTCAGCGAGGCTGCCAGCGCCGAGCAGGCCCTGCTGGCCCTCGGGCCGGACGCTGGCTTCGATTTGCTGATCACCGACATCGCACTCGGCGCCGGCATGCGCGGCACCCAACTGGCAGCGCAGGCACAGCAGCGATTCCCGGCGATGGCCGTGCTGTTGATGTCGGGCTTCTCTGCCGAACTGCTCGATGCCGACCGGGATTCACCGCCAGCCTGGGAGTTGCTGCGCAAGCCCTACTCCCGCGATGAACTCGCGCGCGCCATCGCGCGCGTCGTTGCGCTGCGGTAGCCCAACGGCCGCAAGGCCCCACAGCCCGACAGCCCATCGCCCTATGGCCCGATCGCGGCCAACCCGGCGCGAGCTACTGAAGCGTGGGCACCGGCGTCGGCGTCGGGGCGAGGCAGCGCTGCACGAAGTCCGAGAGTGCCTTCACATCTGCAATCTTCACGTCGCGGCGGCCCTTCTCGGTGAACGCGATGACCTTGTCGCGGGCCAGTTTCGACAGTGCCCGGCTCACCGTTTCCAGCGTCATGCCGAGGTAGTTGCCGATTTCGGCCCGCGTCATGCGCAGCGTGAACTGGTCGGTGCGCATGCCGCGGTCGGCGAGCGACTCGGCCCAGTAACGCAGGAAGTCGGCCACGCGTGCATCGGCGGGCAAGGTGCACACCGACATCAGCGAGTCGCGGTCGTGGGCGATCTCGCGACTCATCGCCTCGTGCAACAGCGTCAGAAGCGACGCCTGTTCGGCGCATGCGGCCATCAGCGTGCCGTACGGAATGACCCAGACTTCGCCGGTGTCCATGGCCACTGCATCGCACGAGTACTGCCGGCGGGCAATGCCGTCGAAGCCCAGCCAGTCGCCGCGCAACTTCAGGCCGACCACCTGCTCGCGCCCATCGGCCGACTGGTTGACGATCTTGAAGAATCCTGAATTGAGGATGTAGAGGGCGCCGAAGCGCTCGCCGCTCTGGTAGATCACATCACCGGCATGCACCACGCGGCGCTGCGGCGCGAGCAGGTCGCTCAGCATCTTGAGGGTGTCGGCGATGGACCGGGGGCTGTCGGCCTCGGTCGTACCGTTGGCGGCAGCGCGGGCTGCGGGCGCGCCACTGAATGTCGAACCGAATTTCGAAATGACGCGGGGGCTGGCGGTGGCGGTGGCGGTGTTCAGCATGTCGGACTCCTGGGTGGTATGGGGCACTTCCATGGAGTCGATGCTAGAAATCGCCGGACAACGCCGTGCCAACGGCGCGTCTCGCTCGGTGACGTTGTGTGAATGGTGTGTGTCTTCGGGTCGCTGCCACGCGGCCTATCGGTACACCAGCACCGGAACCTTGCTGTGCGTCAGCACCTTTTGGGTTTCGCTGCCGATCAGCAGGGCCTGCAGGCCGCGCCGGCCATGCGACGCCATCATGATCAGGTCGCAGCCCTTGCTCTCGCAGGTGCTCAGGATCGCTTCGTAGGGCTGGTCGCCGAGCACCACCTCGGTCTCGCACGGCACACCGGCCTCGTCGGCGGCGCGGCTCAGCAGGGCCAGGTATTTCAGAGCCTGCGCCCGACTCTCGGCGATGAACACATCTCTCGTGTCCTCAATCATCGTCGTGTTGAACGTCAGCACGTGGAACTCCGGCACCACGCTGATGCCGGTAATCCTGGCGTTGAACTCCTTCGCCAGACGAACCCCCTTGAGGATGGTGGCCTGGGACGCGTCGGACCCATCGGTCGGGAGCAGCAGATGTTTGAACATGGAGGTCTCCTTGGATGCAGAGCAGCTCAGCGTACGGCGCGGGGCGGGCGCTCGGTTTGATGCGCAGCAAGGTTGCAGCGAATCGCGGGCGAGACTCGCGGCGGCGTGACGCAATGCGACGCTGGCGGCGACCGTCGGGCAATGGCAGCACGAGTCCGCTTGACGCGCGTCAAGGCCGATGCGAAACGGATGCCTAGACTTCTGCCACCGTGCCAGCACCAACGCGTGCCGTGCGCGTTTCCAACATGCACCCCACCCTGAGCCAACACGACGTTCTGGCTGCCGATCCGATCGCGCCGCGCGACGCGGCGCTGGTGCTCGACCGAGCGCGCGCACTCCAGCGCGCCGCGGCTGCGGGCGAGATTGCGGCGCCGTTGCGGGGCAGAAAGCTCGGCTTGCTGTGCGAGGCCGGTGAGGTTGGCGAAGGCGATGGCAATGGAGGTAGCGACGCGGCACTGTTTCGTCACGCTGCGGTCGAGTTGGGCGCGCATGTCGCGCACATTCGCCCGAGCCTGACCGAGCTGAGCACACTGCCCGACGTGCAGCGCACCGCCCGCATGCTGGGCCGCCTGTACGACGCGATCGAGTGTCAGGGCATGGCGACCGAACTGGTGCACCAGGTGGGCGTCGAAGCCGGCGTACCGGTCTATGACGGCCTTGCATCGCCGAGGCACCCGACCGCCCGGCTTGCCGCTCTGCTCGAGGGTAACGCCTTGCTGCGCGACAAGCGGCGCTTCGTGCTGCAGGCCGTGCTGTTGAGCACGATCGCCTGAGCGGGTGAGTCCGCCACCGCCCTTCACCGCCCCCCGCCCGACCCCCTTTGCAATGCGACCGACAGCGCATCACCCGAGGAACCCACCATGACCTACCGCAGCCTGCTCGTTCACCTCGACCAGGACCCACTGTGCGCGGCGCGCAGCCAGGCCGCGATGCGGCTCGCCAGGGCGCTCGATTGCCACCTGGTCGGAGTCGCGCCGACCGGCCTGATCGATCTGCCGACGTCGGCGCATGCGGCGGCCTCGCTGGCCGATTTCGCCGCGCTTGCCTGGGACACGCTGCGCGACCAGGCCGAGCGGGCCACCGACCGCTTCCGTGACGAGTGCCGCGCGGCGGGCGTCACCTCGTGTGAAGCGGTCGTCGATGAATCGGCCCAGGCGCCATCGCTGGTGCGTCACGCCCATTGCAGTGACCTGACCCTGCTGACACAAGCCGACCCGGCCTCGGCAGGGTACCGCAGCGCGCGCGATGTGGTCGAGCAGGTTCTGCTGTACAGCGCCCGACCGACGCTGATCCTGCCCTACGCGGGCCGCTTCGAGTCGATCGGCACCAAGGTCATGGTGGCGTGGGACGACAGCCGCGAGTCAGCGCGTGCGGTGTCGGATGCGTTACCGCTGCTGCGGCTCGCCGAACAGGTGCTGGTCGTGAGCTGGAACGAGGCCGGCGCCATCGACGACAAGACGCTGCGCCCGCGCCTCGAGGCCTTGCACCGCTGGTTGATGTGGCAAGGCGTCTCGGCCGAGGTGCGGGTCGAGTCGACCGGCATCGGCATCGCCCAGGCGATGCTGTCGCGCGCGGCCGACCTGAGCACCGATCTGATCGTGATGGGTGCTTACGGCCACGCCCGCTGGACCGAGCGCGTGCTGGGCGGCGCGACGCGCGGCCTGCTGGCGTCGATGACGGTTCCGGTGCTGATGTCGCATTGACGCAGCGCGCTGACCGCAGCGAATTCAGCCGTCTGCCGAGGTACAGCCGTGAGTACCTTCCGTGTCACGCCATTTACTTCAGCTTGCCCAGCGCCACGCGGAACTCCTCGAGCCTCGCTTCGTAAGCATCCGCCTCGCCATAGTCCAGAAAGCGGTTGTAGCGCGAGTGCGTTGCGAGGATCTTGTGGGCGTGCTTGATCGGGCAGAAATACTGCTCCGTTCGAGCCAGGATTTCGGCCATGTAGCCCATCAGCCCGTTGCCGTACTCGCAGTAGGTGCAGTGGAATTTCTCGATGAAGTTGAGGTAGCCGAGGTGGTGCCGATCGAACACGAGGTAGTCGCTGCGGCGCACCTTGCTGATGCCGTAGATCGGGAAGCAGACCCACTGGTAGAAGCTAACGCACAGGTCGAGCATGAGCAACGGGATCACCATGCCGTAGATGAGCGGCCCGGTGACCAGGTTCTGCGGCCGATCGGTGACAAGCCAGCGGAAGAAGCTTTTCTTGAGCTTGCGGTGCGCCAGCCTGACCGAGTGCTCGAACTCGACCCGCTTGCCCTTGATCTGGAAAAAAATCCGGCTCTCCTGCTCGTGGACTGCCGTGCGCAGGTCGTCCTCGAGCGCCGCCATTTGCGCAAGTAGCTGGCTGATTCGATGGTTCATTGGGCGAGCATAGGGCGCGCACGCCGCATCCGCCAATCAGGCTGCTAACGATCGGTAGATTCATCTCACATGGCTCTGCTTGTGTGCGCCGACGAACAGAAGACGGACAGCGGGTGCGCCAAGATGCTCGAATGCACTGTGCCTCTCGCCGCCGAAAATTTCGACCTGCTTTTATCTACCGCCCCCCTGCAGCAGGCTCTGGCTGGCTGATCATGACGCGCACCATTCACAGTGCACGAATCACCGGGCCCGTGACCGGTGTGGCGGCCAGCGGCAAGCCATTGAAGTTGCCGATGGGCCCGTGCCTTGCCGAGCAGGGAGACGAGCGCGAGGTCAAGATCATCTGGGGATCTCAGGGCCAGAATTGCGCCGCCCTGCCGGTTGCCGAACTCGCGAATGCCGAGGAGTCGGGCTGGCTTGTATTACTCGATTGACCGCCATCCCGCCACCCCGACATCCCGGCGCGGCCGCTCAGCGCGCATCGGCGTTGGCTACTTCGCCACGTCGTACAGCGGCTTGCCCTTGTCCACGATGTGCACCGTGAACAGCACCAGCGAGCCGCTGCCCACGACCGTGAAGCCGCCGTGCATCACGTCGCGCAGGTTCAGCACCGGCGCGCCGGTGGGCAGCATCATCGGCTCCTTGCCGGGCAACTGGACCATCGCGCCCTGCACCACATAACCGGCCTCGATGCCGTGGTGCCGATGGGCCGAAATACTCTCGCCGGTCTTGTACTCGGTGATCGAACTGACCACCTCCATGCCGGGCACGCCGTCGAGATCGACGCGCTTCAGCTCCTTGCGTGCCGGTGAGTCCTGCGCCAGCGTAGGGAGTGGCAGCGCGACACTCAGGGCGGCGAATGCCAGGGCGGCACAGCGCAGGGCGGATCGGATCGGCAGCATCGGGTGGCCTTTCAAGTGGAGGTCAAAAAGGTGGGGGCAGGCACGAGACAAGGCCATGATCTTGCCCGCCACGGCAGCCCAAGGCAATCGGGGTGCGCCTGTGGGCGGCCGTTCTGAACAGCCGCTCAAAAGCGCGTCGTCAGCTCGGTCAACCAGGGCGGCGAATGGTCGACCACCCAGGCCTCGAAGCCCTTGTCCCAGCCGCTCAGGATCAACCCGCCCATCAACACCAGCACCGCGCCGAGCAGCCACTTGCCGCGCTGACCGGCGGCCATGAACCTGCTGCGGGTGCGCGCCATCGCCTCGCGCGACAGCGTGCCGATGACCAGCAGCGGGGTGCCCGCGCCCAAACCGAACAGCAGCATCAGCAGCGCGATCTGGCCCAAGTGGCGGCCCTGCGCCGCCAGCGTGGTGGCCGCGCCCAGGGTCGGCCCGACGCACGGGCTCCAGACCAGGCCGAGCACCAGCCCGACCGAGAATTGCCCGGCCCAGCCGCTGCCCGAAAGGCGCGCCAGCAGCCCGTCACCAGAGGCACCGAGGCGCGCCGTGGCCGACGCGAAGCGCTGCTGCAACGCCGGCACCAGCAGCACGATGCCGAAGGCGATCAGCACCACCGCAGCGCCCTGGCGCAACACGCCCTGATCGAGGCCGATCGATGCGCCGAGCGTGGCGATGAACAGGCCGACGACAGCGAACGACAGCGCGAGGCCGGCCGCCAGCGCGAGCGGGCCGAAGCGGTGCTGCGCGAGCGCGGTGGCGATCAGGATCGGCAGCAGCGGCAGCACGCAGGGCGACAGCGTCGACAGCACGCCGGCCAGGTAGCCGAGCGCGAAGGTGCCGGCGCCGAAGTCCATCGGGGCGCGCGCGCGGGCGTGGCGTCAGGTGCCGCTCGGCGATCCCGTCAAAGCGCCTTGTGGAACAGCTCGGAGAGCACGTCCTTCTGCGTCTGGCCAGTTGAGCGGCCGACTTCCTTGCCGCCCTTGAAGACGACGAAGGTGCTCTGCTGCGTGACGCCGAGCTGCTTCTTCAACGCGACCTCGGTGTCGAAGTCGGCCAGGAACAGGGTCACCGGCTTCAGTTTCGGCTCGGCCAGCAGGCCTTGCACGATCGGCTTCTGCGCCTTGCAGGTCGGGCACCAACTGGCGGCGAAATCAACGATCACCGGCGTGCCCTTGGCGAGCGCCGCGTCGAACTCGGCCTGCTTGAACGGTACTTCACCGGCAGATGCTGTCACGACACAAAGTGCGAGGCCGGCGGCTGCGAATAACGAACGGACTGAGCGGAAACGATCCATGGTGGCTCCTGGAGTGGATGGCAAGGTGGCGGGCGGCAGGCGCGCCGCCAGCTCAAGGCTTTTCGGGGCGCTGAAGTATGGCCTTCTTGTCTTCAAAGCCCAGCGGTGCTGACGTGTGTTCATGGATGATCCGCAATACATGCCCGCTGGTCTTCAAAACCCAGCTGAGCCGGTTTTGCATGGCATCCACGGGCGCGCCCTGGGCTGAAACAACGGCGTAGGTGACGATGGCGCTGAGCGAGGTGAAAGCCGGCGTGGCCACCGAACGAACCTCGTCGAAGGTCACCTTGAGCCGGTCGTTCGGGTGCGACGCGAACCAGCCTTCAATGGCCACTTGCCAGGCGGATGCACCTTCATAGGACCAGATGCCCCAGGCATCGAACACACGCACCGCAGGATCGTAAAGGCGCATGAAGGCGGCAATGTCCCGGGTGGCCACGGCGGTCTTGTAGGCGTCGATGACTCTGGCGGCGGCCGCATCAATTTCGCTCACGTCGGGTCTCCTCGGTTCGCTGCTTCGGGGTGTGCGCGGAGTCGCGCCGGGCGCTTGGGGCGCCGGGGTTCAGATTCCTGCATACCACTCGTAGCCCTGGTCTTCCCAGTAGCCGCCGTTGCCGTCGCGAATTTTCGCGAAGCTGTCGACCAGCTCGATGCGCATCAGGTACTTGGCGTGCTTGTAGCCGAGCTGGCGCTCGATGCGGGCCCGCAGCGGCGCGCCGTTGTTGACCGGCAGCGGCTGGTCGTTCAGCTCGTAGGCGAGCACGGTCTGGGCGTGATAGGCGTCGTCGAGGTCGACGCTTTCGTAGTACTTCGAATCGCGGCCGTCGAGCGACGGGCCGTCCATCGAATCGGCGCAACGGAACACAACGAACTTCGCGTTCGCGAGCGGCTTCACCTGCGTCAGCAAGTGGCTGAGCTGCACGCCCTTCCACTTGCCGATCGTGCTCCAGCCTTCAACGCAGTCGTGGCGCGTGATCTGGGTGCGCGACGGCATCGCGCGCAGCTCGGCGAGTGTGAACGCGGCGGGCGTTTCGACCAGGCCGGCGACTTCGAGCTTCCATTCCTTGAAGCCGCCACGCATCAGCGCCTGGTAGTCGGCGTCGGCCGGAACGAGGGTGCCGTTGGCCTTGAAATGTGCGGCCACGTCGGCCTGGCTGAACTCCTGCGCCATCGCCCGGCGCCCGGCCACCACCCGGTGCGCGGCGTGGCTCAGGTGCTGGGCGCTCTTCAGCGCGTCGACGAAGGCGGGCGTGTTCGACAGCTTGTCGCAACCCGCCAGCGACAGCGTGCCGACCGAGGCCAGCGCGGTGCGCAGGCCCGCGTGCAAGGCCGCGCGGCGCGTGGGCGCGCGGCGCAGCGCGTGGCCGCTGGCGATCGGCTTCGGCTTCGGCGTCGGTGTCGGTGTCATCATGACTTGCCTGCCTGCTTCGACGCATCGATGGTCGTGGTCGGCAACGTGTACCAGCCGGTGACCATCGAGCGCAACTGGTTCCACACGCCGCTGATGATGACCTCGAACAAGTGCACGAGCACGAACGCCAGCAAACCCGTCGCCGCAAGAAAGTGCAAGGTGCGCGCCGACTGCCGGCCGCCGAGCAGATCGACCCATCCCGGGAACACAGCATCGAGCCGCGGCGACATCGCCCAGCCGGCCACGATGACGAGCGGCAGCAGGCCGAAGATGACGACCAGATAAGCCAGGTTCTGCAGCACGTTGTAGCGCTTCGCGGCCTCGCCGCTGGGGTGGCGCAGCAGCAGGTGGTCCTTGATCGAGCGGCCGATGTTGCGCAGCTCGGTGCGGTTCGGCAGCAGGTCGCGCGTCAAGTGGCCGCTGAACACCGCGTAGGCCACGTAGGCGACGCCGTTGACGACGAACAGCCAGGCAAAAAAGAAGTGCCAGTGGCGGCCCATCGACAACCACTGTGCGCCGGGGATCGTGGCCCACGATGGGAAGCCGCGCGCCACGGCTGCACCGTCGCTGCCGCGCGAGGCGCCGAGCACGCCGCTGGTGTCGAAGTTGTGACCGGCGATGCGCGTCACGCCTTTCAAGCCGGCGCCGCCGGGTGCCTGCATCGCCATCAGCGAGACCCACGGGTCGGCGAAGGTCGAGTCGCGGCCCCAATACAGCGCGGGGTGGGCGTTGAAGATCGTCAGGCCGCTCATCAGCAGGATCGTCAGGCACAGCACGTTGATCCAGTGCATCAGCCGCACCGGCAGGCGGTGCCGGTAGAAGCGCCGCGCTGCTGTTGCCGAAAAGGCCGGCGCGGCGCTGGCGTTGCGGGGCGCGGGCGCGAGGTTGTCCATGGGCGTGCTTTCGTGGTGGTGCGAGATTCGGCGAGCTGGAAGAGCGAATTCATTCACCGCAGAGTAACGGAGTTGACGCAGTAGTCGCAGAATAAGAATCAGGATGAAATTCCTGGAATCGAAGTGAGATTCCTCGGCGTCAACTCCGTCAACACCCAAACTCTGCGGCGAGACTTGGATCTGCATTTCTTCCCGGTCAGCAGACCGATGCAGCTTTGTCGCGGCGGCGAGCCATTCATTACAGGTTCAAGGCACCGCCGTCATCTGCGCTTCCGGGCGCCGCAGCACACGCGCCAGCCCGCTCACTTCCGAGACGATGCGGTTCGCGAGATAGCTGTTCGGAGTGTCGGGCTCAAGTGCGGCGACCACCAGGTTCGCCAGCGGCTGGTCGAGGCCGACGTAATAGCTGCCCACCTCGACGTCGATCAGGGCCGGCAGCAGATTCACGTTGATCCGCAGCGCCGGCCCGCCGTCGGCGATGCCGGCTAGCACGTCGCTGCGCGTGGCGGCTTCGCGTCCGGTGTCGCGCGCCGTCTGCGCATACGACTCACCGCGCATCGCGCCGGCCTGCTCGATGCGCTGCACCTGCACGCCGAGCCCCCGCAAACGCAGCACCGCGTCGCTCTGGTTGGCGCCCAGCCAGTAGCCGCAAGGGCGCCGCCGCATCTTCACAGGCACCAGCACCAGCGCCGAATCCCAGGCAACGGTGACGCGCTTGTCGGCGCCGGTCGCCAGGTCGAGCATCGGCAATTCGTATTCGCCCGGCGTCGCGGTCGCCTCGACCGTCACCACACCCTGGCAGGCCTTCGCCGCCACCTCGGCATCGACGAAGCGGCGCAGCTTCAACAGATCGGCCGCACGCGCCGCTGCGCTGCTCAGCACGCTGCTGATCGCGATCACCTGGCTGTGCACGCGGCGCAGCAAATGAGCCCGGCCCAGGCCCGACCCGCGGGTCTCGATCAGCAGGCTGACGGCGTTGCGCAAGCCGCTTACGTTGCGACCGGTGTCGGGCTGCACGCCGCCCATCGAGACCCGCAGGTCGGCCGGGTCGGCCGAGGTCGTGTGGTACCACTCGGTGGCCAGCCCGTCGGCTTTCAGGCGTTGCAGCGCCGGCTTCTGAAACCACTGCGCCGAGGCGCGGGTAATGAACTCGGGCAGGTTCGCAACCGTTGCGTACTGCATCTGCAGGTCGGCGCGCGGCGCGGCGCCGTACTTGGCCACGAAGCGGCCGAGGGCCGCGAACTCGTGCGCATCGGCGACCACGATCGGGCGGTACTCGCGCGCCAGTTGCGCCAGCGCCTGGGCCTCGGGCGTGCGCAGCAGCAGGTGGTCGCGGTTCATGTCGATGCCGCTGGCCGTGAGGTGCCGCCCAAGTGCTGCGCCATCGGGGTTGGCGCGCGCCACGATCAGCACGTCGATCTGGTCGAGCAGCGGCTGCAGCCGCCCCTGCGCAAGTTCCTGCGCGATGACGATCAGCGCTTCGGCGCCGGCCGGCTCGTCGCCATGCTGCTGGCCGATCAACAGCACGGTCGGGCGGGCCGATTTTGGCGCCGCTGTTGACGCTGAAGCCGACGCTGAAGCCGACGCCGCCGGCGGCGCTGGCATCAGCGCTGGCATCGGCAGCACATCGGCGGCTGCGCTGCGCGTGAAGTGCAAGGCCTCGAGCGGCACACCGGTCTGCGAACTGCCCAGCCACAACAGGCTGATGCGGGTGGCGCCGGGGCCGCCGCTGCCATCGCGCACCAGGCCCTGCAGCAAGGCCCGCAGTTCGGCATTGCTGGTGAAGCCGTCATGGCCCGGCTCGAAGGCCGGCGTTCGGTAGCGAATGTCAGGGTCGGGGAAGCGCGCGGCAAGGGCGGCACTTTCGGTGCGGCTCGCACCCGCTTTTTCGGTCGCGCTGTCGGCGGTGCTGTCGGTGCTGCGTTCAACCTGAATTCCGGCCGCGCCAACGTTTGCCGGCACGGAGGCAGCACCGCTCGCCGGCTCGGCCGCAGCTACCGCGATGCTCGCGACGAGGGCCAACAGCCATGCCGCGCCCTGCCCGATGGCGAATCGCCAACGCGTCGCCCCCGCATCTCTTGCCATGCCGCCTGCTCCTGCCGCCATCCTTCGGCCATTTTGCAGCACGGCCCCGGTGGCGTTTGACGCCAGCTGTAACCACTTCACGCTCCACAGCGGCCGCCTCGTCGCATGGCGCTGGCGACGCTCGGTGGCCAGCGGCACAGTGCACTTCAGCCGCACCCACCCGCCGTGCTGGCACCTGACCCAGCCTTTCACGGAGCATCGTCATGACCCTCGAAATCATCTTCCACACGCCGATCTGGGTCTGGGCCGTGCTGGCCAAGCTGGTCGCGCTCGGCTTGTGGCAAACCCGGGCGCAACGGATCGGCCGGGTGCGCGTCACGCTGCTGCCGCTGGAGATGATCGGCTTGTCGCTCGGCGGCGTGGTGGGCACCTTCGGCTGGCACGGCGTCGCGCTCGTTGGCTGGACCGCCGGCGTCGGCGCTGCGCTGGAATTCGGCCGCAACGCGGTGGCCGTTCCCGCAGCCTGGTGCTCGCAGCGCAGCGGCCTGCTGCACGTGCCCGGAAGCTGGCTGCCGCTGGGTTTGATGCTGGCCCTGTTCGGGCTCAAGTACTTCGCCGGCGCGAGTCTCGCGCTGCACCCTGCTCTGGCGACCGACGCGGTCTTCGCCGCAGCTTGCAGCTTCGGATTCGGCGGCTTCAGCGGCCTGTTTCTGGCGCGCTCGCGGTCGTTGCGCAAACTGGCGACCCTGGCGCCAGCGCACAAAACGGCCGGCGCATTCCTGCCGCAGCGCTGAGCCAGAATCAGCCTCATGAGCACCGCTGCAGGGTTCCCGGCCGACGCCGCTTCGCCACCGCAGCAGCGCGCGAGATTCGCCGTGCGCGGCCTGCGCAGCGCCGGCTTCGGGGCATTCATCGGCGTCGCCCTGCACCTGGCCTTCGGCATGCCGTTGCGGTCGAGTCTGGTGCATTCGGTGTGCATCGCCGCCTCGTGCTGGTTCTGGATCGACCTCGGCCGCATCGGCGTGGCACGCTGGCTGTACCGCCGAGATCTGTACCAGGACAACCCGAAGGCCAGCGGCCTGGTCGAAGGCCGCTGGCCGGGCTGGCCGTGGATGCTGCCGATCATCGTCATCGGCACCATCATCGGCTTCAGCGCCGGCAACGCACTGGCGGGCTGGATCACCGGCCATCCGTCGCCCGGCTTCCTGCGCGGCAGCCTCAGCCAGGCGCTGTCGCTGCTGGTGCTGGCACTGGTACCGGGGGTCGTGATCACCTACTGGTACTATTCGCGCGAACGCCTCGCGGCGCAGGAGACGGCCATCCTGACCGCGCAGCGCCTGGCCGCCGAGCACCAGTTGAAGCTGCTCGAATCGCAGCTCGAACCGCACATGCTGTTCAACACCCTGGCCAACCTGCGGGTGCTGATCGGCATCGAGCCGCCGCGCGCCCAGGCCATGCTCGACCAGATGATCGCGTTCCTGCGTGCCACCCTGACCGGCTCGCGCGCCGGGCTGCACCCGGTGTCGGCCGAGTTCGCGCGCCTGGCCGACTACCTGGCGCTGATGCAGGTCCGCATGGGTGCACGCCTGCAGACGCGCTTCGAGCTGCCGGCTGAGCTGGCCGGCGCCGCCGTGCCGCCGCTGCTGTTGCAGCCGCTGGTCGAGAACTGCATCAAGCACGGCCTGGAGCCGGTCGTCGCCGGGGGTCGCATCGACGTGAGTGCGGCGCGCGAAGGCCAGCACCTGGTGCTGACGGTGCGCGACACCGGGGCCGGCCTGTCGAACGCCGAAAGCGAGGGCACGCAGTTCGGCCTGGTGCAGGTGCGTGAACGCCTGGCGGCCCTGTACGGCGCCGCTGCGTCGCTGCAACTGCAGAGTTCGCCAGGGGACGAGGGTGGCACGCTGGCCACGCTTCGCCTGCCTCTTTCATTGCCGCTCGATTTGGCCGTTAGCCCTGCGGAGCATCCGGCATCACCATGAACGCCACCGCCCTGATCGCCGAAGACGAGCCGCTGCTGGCGGCGAACCTGCAAGCCGAGCTGGCGCGGCTCTGGCCCGGCTTGCGCATCGTCGCCAATGTCGGTCACGGTGCGGCGGCCGTCGAGCAGGCGCTGGCGCTTCAACCTGACGTGGTGTTCCTCGACATTCGCATGCCGGGCATGAACGGGGTGGAGGCGGCGCAGGCACTCACCGAAGACTGGCCCGATGGCGCGCCGCTGCCGCTGATCGTGTTCGTGACCGCCTACGACCAGTACGCGCTGCAGGCCTTCGAGCGCGCGGCCGTCGACTACGTGTTGAAGCCGGTCCAGCCCGAACGCCTGGCATTGACCTGCACGCGGGTGCAGGCGGCATTGCAGCGCCGCGCCGCGCCTGCGGCCGGTGCCGTTGCGGCCGCAGCGCCTGGCACGCCATCGGCACTTGAAGAAACGCTGGCGCGGCTGCGCGACCTGCTGACTGCACCCGGGCTCGATGCGGCGCCTGGTGTGCCTGCGGTGCCAGACAACACGCCGAAGCTGACCGTCATCCAGGCCAGCGTGGGGGCCGCGATCCATCTGGTGCCGGTGGCCGAGGTGCTGTACTTCGAGGCGGCCGACAAGTACCTGCGCGTCATCACGGCGCAGCGCGAGTACCTGATCCGCACCTCGTTGCGCGAGCTGCTCCCGCAGCTCGACGCGCAACGCTTCTGGCAGGTGCACCGCGGCACGGTGGTGCGCGCCGAGGCCATCGCCTCGGCCGTTCGCGACGAGTCGGGCAAGGTCCACCTGACACTGCGCAACCATCCGGACAAACTGACCGCGAGCCGCCTCTACGCTCACCTATTCAAGGCCATGTGATCAGGTCCTGCGCAGTGCTTAGATCCCCCGAAAAAACAGCCAACTCACCACCGCAGAGGCGCAGAAAGCGCAGAGGACCGCAGAGAAATTCAATCATCTGTATTCCTCTGCGCAACTCTGCGTAACTCCGCGCCTCTGCGGTGAGTGAGTTGATTCTTCCTCTGCAAGCGCGAATGCTGCGGCCGCGCGCAACCCGGTGCGCGCATTCAGAGCCGGTGCAATTGCCCGCCCTCGAACTTGACGCGGTCGCCGGTGCGCAGGTCGTCGATGCGCTGGAAGTCGAAGTCGCGCATGCTGCCGTTGTCGAAGCGCACGCTGACGCGATAGACCTCGTCGTCGCGGCGGTTCCGGTTCTCGATCGCATTGCCGACCACGGCGCCACCGATGGCGCCCGCACCAGTGGCCACCGCGCGGCCCATGCCGCCGCCGATCTGGTGCCCGATGACGGCGCCGATCACCGCCCCCAGCACCGCCCCGCCGGCGTTGTTGCGCGACGCCGTGGCGATGATCTCGATGTTGCGCACGACGCCGGCTTCGGCATACAACGGTACCGGCGCGGAGATTGGAACGGTGCGCACGTCACGCGGCGGAACGGCACGCCCCTCACGCACCTCACGCACCTCACGCACCTCATGCGTCGGTGCGACCACGCAGCCGGTGGTCATCGTGAGCGTCGCTGCGCACAGGGTGGCAAGCAAGGAGCGGGTGAACATGCGGGATTCCTTCATGGGATAGAGACTCAACGGTGCCAGCCCTCGCGGCGCTCATCACGCTCATGCCAGCGGCCTTCGTGGCGATGATCGTCGCGATCCCAGTGCCGGCCACCCACACGCTCGTAGACGATGGGCACCGGGCGGTAAGCGGGGCGGTATTCGGGGCGATACGCGTCACGATAGACGGGCCGGTATTCGGTGCGGTACGCGGGCCGGTACACCGTCGGATATTCAGCCTGATACGGGTCCGCATAGACCGGCACCGCTGCATACGCCGGCGCCTGCGCATACACCGGCACCCGGTACGCGGGCACTTGATAGACCGGTGCGTTCGAGATCACCGTGCCGATCACTGGCGTGTTGATGTCGATCGACCACGACACCCCGCCGGCCCGGGCCGTGCCGGCCGCCAGCGCGGCGGTGGCCACCAGTGCACAAACAATGACCTTGTTCATTCGAAACTCCTTCGTCAAGCCACGAGGGCGGCCTGGGTGGCATTTCAACGCGCGGCACCCGGTCGGGCGTTGACCCGCAAGCCGCCGACGAAGGTAAAGAGAAGTTGCTGCCGGCGCCCTGCGCCCGGTATCGAGAAGGATGCGAACAGACCCTGCGTCGATAGAATCGGCGCTTCTTTCGGGCCCTTGCCCACCACGATCCGACCATGACCTCTGCTGCCGAACCCGCCACCGACGCCACCTCCCCGCACGGCAGCAACTTCCTGCGCCAGATCATCGAGCGCGACCTGGCCGAAGGCACCTTCGCAAAGCGCCGTTTCGCCGGCACCCCGGGCGACGCCGCGCACCACGCGCAGGGGCCGCTCGACCCAGCACGGATTCGCACCCGCTTCCCGCCCGAGCCGAACGGCTATCTACACATTGGTCACGCCAAAAGCATCACGCTGAACTTCGGTCTGGCCGCCGACTATGGCGGCGTTTGCCACCTGCGCTTCGACGACACCAACCCCGAGAAAGAGGAACAGGAATACGTCGATTCGATCCGCGAGACGGTGCGCTGGCTCGGCTTCGACTGGCAGACCGGCGCAGCAGGCGCGGCGGGGTTGGAGGGCAGCGATCTCTATAACGCCAGCCACCTCTACTACGCCAGCAATTACTTCGACTTCATGTACCGCGCGGCCGAGGCCCTGATCAACGCCGGCCACGCCTACGTTGATGAGCAGACCGCCGACGAGATGCGCGCCCACCGCGGCGACTTCGGCCACGCCGGCATCGACAGCCCGTACCGCAGCCGCACACCGGCCGACAACCTGGCGCGCTTTCGCGAGATGCGCGCAGGCGCCCTGCCCGACGGCGCAGCCGTGCTGCGCGCCCGGCTCGACATGGCCAGCCCGAACATCAACCTTCGCGACCCGGCCCTGTACCGCATCAAGCACGCCACGCATCACAACACCGGCGACACCTGGTGCATCTACCCGATGTATGCCTATGCGCACCCGATCGAAGACGCGCTCGAAGGCATCACGCACAGCATCTGCACGCTCGAATTCGAAGACCAGCGGCCGTGGTACGACTGGCTGCTCGACACGCTGTGCACGCTCGGCCTGCTCAGCGCACCGCGCCCGCATCAGCACGAGTTCGCGCGCCTCAACGTGACCTATGTGATCACCAGCAAGCGCAAGCTGCGCGCGCTGGTCGAACAGCACATCGTCGACGGCTGGGACGACCCGCGCATGCCCACCCTCGTCGGCCTGCGGCGGCGCGGCTACACCCCCGAATCGATCCGCCTGATGTGCGAGCGCGCCGGCACCAGCAAGGCCGGCGGCTGGACCGACTGCGCCAGCCTGGACATCGCGCTGCGCGACGATCTCGACCCCAAGGCGACCCGCGCCATGGCCGTGCTCGATCCGGTGAAGCTGAGCCTGACGAACTGGGCCGAGGTGTTCGGCAGCGCGGCTCATCGCGAGATTTGTCACGCCCCCGCCCACCCGCAGCACGCCGAATTCGGCGCGCGCGAATTCAGCCTCGGCAGCGAAGTCTGGATCGAGCGCGACGACTTCGCCGAGCTGCCGGTGAAGGGCTTCTTCCGGCTCTTCCCCGGCAACCGGGTGCGGCTCAAGTACGGCCTGGTGGTCGAGTGCTCGGGCTGCGAAAAAGACCCGCAGGGAGTCGTCACCGCCGTGTTCGCCAAGGTCGTTCCCGACACCCGCAGCGGCACACCCGGCGCCGACGCGGTGAAGGTCAAGGGCACGATCACCTGGGTCGGCGTGCACGACGCGGTGCCGGCCGAACTGCGCCTGTTCGAGCGGCTCTTCACCGAAGCCCAGCCCGATGCCGGCGGCCGCGACTTCATGGCCAGCCTGAACCCGAACAGCAAACGCGTGCTGCGGGGTTATGTCGAACCCGCACTGGCCACTGCGAAGCCTGACGACAAGCTCCAGTTCGAACGCCACGGCTACTTCGTCGCCGACCGCATCGATCACGCTGCGGGGCGGCCGGTGTTCAACCGGATCACGGGGCTGAAGGAGAACTGGGTCAAATAACCTCGGTGTAACACGGGCCGGGGTGTCCACCGCGCACGCGGCTTCCACGTTAACCTCCGAGTGGACAAACCACTTGCTGCGCGCCGCGCATCAACCGATCCATCCTGGCCACGTGAACGGCCAGGGTCACGCCAAGGAAATCGCCAGTGAACCGTCGAGATTTTTCTGCCCAAGCTTTCGGGGTCGGCCTGGGTGCGGCCGGCTTGTCGATCCCCGGCTTGTCGATCCCCGGCTTCGCTGCGGCGCAAGGCGCTGTCCCGGTCGAGGGAACGCAGTTCAACCGCATCGAACCCCCGGTGCCGCCACAGGTGGCTGGCAAGCTCGAAGTGCTGGAATTTTTCTCGTACGCCTGCCCGCACTGCGCCGCGTTCGAGCCAGCGCTCGAAGCCTGGGCCAAAAAGCTGCCGGCCGATGTGCTGTTCCAGCGTGTGCCGGTGCCATTCCTGGCGAACGCCGAAAACTTCCAGCGCACCTACTACGCGTTGCAGACGCTCGGCCAGGTCGAAGCAGTGCAGCGCAAGGTGTTCACGGCCATTCATGTGGACCGTGCCCATCTCGACAAGCCCGCCGAGATTGCCGCGCTGATGGCAAAGAACGGTATCGACGCGGCGAAGTTCCTCGACGTGTTCAATTCGTTCTCGGTCGCGAACAGCGTGTCGAAGGCGAAGAAGATCAGCGCTGCGTACCGCATCGAAGGCGTGCCGGCCCTGGCCGTGCAGGGCCGCTATCTCACGTCGCCCAGCCAGGCAGGCGGAAGTGAAGGCACATTGGCCGTCGCCGACTACCTGCTGCAGCGCGCCCGCAAGGGCTAGGCGCCGCGCCCATGGGTGCGTGGTTGCGGCCCGTCTGGTCTTACCTGGTGGCCACGAAGCGCTCGTGCTGGGCCTTCGTGGTGGCGATGCTGCTGGGCCTGCTGAGCATGGGGCTGCTGGGTGCGGCGCTCTACTACGGCGTCGCATTCGCGCTTCCCGCCGCTTATCCATCCATCGACGACTTCCGCGGCGATTGGGTCTGGCCGGCTTTCATAGCAATCGGAATGGGCTGGTCGCTCGGATTCCTGCCAGCCGGGGCGCTGAACCTGCGCCTTGAACGCGGCGGCGTCGCTGCCCGCTGGCGCCGCCTGGTCTACGGGTTCGTGCTGTGGGTCTGGGCCTGGCTGCTGTGGCTCATGACACTGGCGGAGCACTGACCCGCCGAGTAGGCGATCCGCTGATGTCGAACGTCAGGTGTTTGTCCATCGGCGCGTTACCGCCGGCTCTTCGCCTTGCGCGCGTCGAACTCGGCAAGCTGCGTCTTGAGCAGCAGCAGCAGCACGCGGGCGGTGGCCTCGGTCAGGTTCAGCACCGTCGTCGGCGTGCCTTCATCGCGCAGCGGCGCGGGCTGCACCAGCGCGTCCACCTGGGCCCGGATCAGGCCGTTGCTGTTGGTCATGCCTTTGACGCGCTGGACTTCGATCTGGTAGTTTTTCAAGCGGCTTCCTCGGCAAGCTCGATGAGGGCGTCGTGGGCATGCGCGGCCACAATCGTCCGCACGGACGGGCCGTCGGCCGGCGACAGTGCCCGGCCCGGAGCCAGGCCAAGCCCCAGCCGTGCCAGTACCTCAGCCGGGTCGTTCAAGGTTCGCACCGCCGCGAAGGCGGCGTCGGCCTGCGGGTGAAACCGACGCAGATAGTTCAACCATTGCTTGAGGCGGCCGGCGCGGCCACGCGGCTCGATGTGGGCCGCGACCAGGTGCCAGAACTCATGGATCAACGGCAGCAGCTCGTCCCAGGTCAGGCCGGCGGCTTCCACGGACGCATCGTCAAAAGCACCGCCGCTCGCAACGCCTAACGCGGCATCTGAGCGGATTTTCAATGCCAGCCCGGGGTCGCACACCAGGCCGCGCCCGATCATCAGCATCTCGCAACCACTGGCCTGGCGACACGCTTTCGCGTCCGCGACGGTGCAGATGTCGCCGTTCGCAATCACCGGAATCGACAGCGCCTGGCGGATCTCGGCGATGCGGTCCCAGTACACCGGTGGCCGGTAGCCGGCGGCCCGCGTGCGGGCGTGCACCACCAGCTCGGCCGCACCGCCGGCAGCGATCGCCAGTGCGCATTCGAGCGCGCGGCTCGCATCGTTGACACCGAGCCGCATCTTCGCCGAGACCGGCACGGGCGCCGGCACCGCGCGCCGCACCGCGCCGACGATGCGCGCCAGCAGCTCGGGCTGGTCGAGCAGTGCGGCGCCGCCACCATGGCGGTTCACGACCTTCGCCGGGCAACCGAAATTGAGGTCGATCCCGGCCGGCCGCAAGGCCGCGAGCTTGGCGGCGTTCTCGGCCAGGCAGACCGGATCGGAGCCCATCAGTTGCGGGCGCACCGGCACGCCAGAAGGCGTGCGACTGCCGTGGTTCAGCTCGGGCACGACGCGCGTGAACACGCGGTCGGGCAACAAGGTGCCGGTGACGCGGATGAATTCGGACACGCAGCGGTCGATGCCGCCGACACGCGTCAGGATGTCGCGCAGCGTGAAGTCGAGCAGCCCTTCCATCGGCGCCAGCAGCAGCGTCATGGCGGCGCCAGATTCGAGCGGGGGTTCAAGGGGTTCAAGAGGTTAAAGGGGTTCAATGGATCAAGTCGGGCATCGATAGGGAGCGCTAGTGTATTGACTCCGCACGGAGCAGCCGCAGCAGCGCATCCGATACAGTCGCGCTGACCTGCAATATCCGGAACCAACGATGAACTTGATCTACGTGGGCGACCCGATGTGTTCGTGGTGCTACGGCTTCGCCCGGCCGCTCGATGAGCTGCTGGCCGACCCGCAAGACGCCGCGCCACTGCAACTCGCGCTGGTGATGGGCGGCCTGCGCCCCTTCACCACCGCGCCGATGACCGCCGAGCGCGTCACCGAACTGGCAGGGCACTGGCACCATGTTGAAGAAGCCAGTGGTCAGCCGTTCGCGAAACTGCCGCACACGGCCTTGAACACGCCCGGCTTCGCGTACAACACCGAGCCTGCCAGCCGCGCCGTGGTGACCGTTCGCACGCTCTGGCCGCAACACGTCTGGCGCTACCTCAAGGCGGTGCAGCAGGCCTTTTATGCCGACGCCCGCAACGTTACCGACCCGGCCGTGCTGGCCGATGTCGCCGGGCAGTTCGGCCTGCCGCGCGACGAGTTCGGGCGGGCCTTTGCGTCGCAGCCAATGCGCGAAGCAACCCTGGCCGACTTCCGCCAATCGCAGGCCTGGGGCATTCGCGGCTTCCCGACCCTGCTGGCCGAGCACGGCACGCACCTGCACCTGGTGGGCAGCGGCTACATGCCGATCGCCACGCTGCGCGAGCAGATCAAGGCGGCCGGGGCTGCACACGAACATGAACACGACAACGGCAACGACTACGACAACGACAACGACCAGCCACCTGCGGCTGCGGCTGCGCACCTGCACTGAACCCTTTCGTCAGACGCTGACCCTTTCATCAATCACCCAGGACACGCATCCATGAAAACCCTCCGCCCGCATCGTCACGCATTGCGCGCTCGCGCTGTCAGCGTCGCCGCCATTGCCGCCATCGGCGCGGCGCTGCTGACCGCACTGGTCCCGCTCTCTGCCCAGGCCCAGGCCCAGGCCGACCCGGCACTCGCGGCTGCCGCCAAAGAGGCGGGCGCAGTGGTCACGCCGAGCGGTCTCGTCTACCGCTCGTTGAAGGACGGCAGCGGCGCCAGCCCGACGCCGGCTGACACCGTGAAGGTTCACTACCGCGGCACGTTCCCGGACGGGCGTGAATTCGACAGCTCATACAAGCGCAACGAAGCCGCCCAGTTCCCGCTCGGCGGCGTGATCCCGTGCTGGACCGAAGGGGTGCAGAAGATGAAGGTCGGCGGCAAGGCGCGGCTCACCTGCCCGGCGTCGATCGCCTACGGCTCGCGCGGCGCAGGCGGCTCGATCCCGCCGAACGCGACGCTGCACTTCGAGGTCGAGCTGCTGGACATCGCGAAACGCTGAGCAGCATCGAGTCGCGCCGAGCAGCGCTGGCCAACCGGCCCGGCTCGGTCCCGATAATCGGGGATGACCCGAACCGAAACACCTTCTTCTGCTGCCCCGACGACGGCCCTCGCAAGCGCGGCCGGCCCACACTTCAGCCAACTGTCGCTGGAGCCGGCCCAGCTCGCCAACCTGCAGCAGCTTGGCTACCTGACGATGACACCGATCCAGGCCGCGAGCCTGCCGATCGCGCTCGCCGGCCACGACCTGATTGCCCAGGCGCCCACCGGCAGCGGCAAGACCGCCGCCTTTGCGCTGGCCCTGCTGGCCACGCTCGACCCGGCGTTGAAGCCCGCGGCGGCCGAGGCGCGGTTCGCGGTGCAGGCGCTGGTGCTGTGCCCGACGCGCGAACTCGCCGAACAGGTGACGCAGGAGATCCGCCGCCTCGCGCGCAGCGAAGACAACATCAAGGTGCTGACGCTGTGCGGCGGCGCGCCACTGCACGCGCAGCGCGCCAGCCTGGAGCACGGCGCGCACGTCGTGGTCGGCACGCCGGGGCGCATCATCGACCTGCTGGAGCGCGCCAGCCTGGCGCTCGATGCGCTGAAGACGCTGGTGCTCGACGAGGCCGACCGGATGCTCGACATGGGCTTCTTCGACGACATCGCGACCATCGCCAAGCAGTGCCCGAAGCAGCGCCAGACGCTGCTGTTCTCGGCCACCTACCCGGACGGCATCGCCGCCTTGAGCCAGCAGTTCCTGCGCGCGCCGAAGCAGGTGACGCTGGCCGCGCAGGTGCCGGCGGGCCAGATCGAACAGCGCTTCTACGAGGTCAAGGAAGGCGAGCGGTTGCACGCCGTGTCGCTGCTGCTGAACCACTTCCGCCCGGTTGGCACGATCGCCTTCTGCAACACCCGCCAGCAGTGCCGCGACCTGGCCGACGTGCTGTGCGCGCACGGCTTCGTGGCGCTGGCTCTGCATGGCGAGCTGGAACAGCGCGAACGCGATCAGGTGCTGGTGCAGTTCGCGAACCGCAGCTGCTCGGTTCTGGTTGCCACCGACGTGGCGGCGCGCGGCCTGGACATCGACCAGCTCGAGGCCGTGATCAACGTCGACATCACGCCCGACCCGCAGGTGCACACGCACCGCATCGGCCGCACCGGTCGCGTCGATGCCAAGGGGCTGGCGCTGAGCCTGGCGAGCCTGGATGAGATGGGCAGCGTCGGCAAGATCGAACAGATGCAGGGGCGCGAGAGCGACTGGCACCCGCTGGCCGAACTGGTGGCCGCGACGGGTGGGCCGCTGCGCCCGCCGATGGCGACCCTGCAGATCGTCGGTGGCCGCAAGGACAAGATCCGCCCTGGCGACGTGCTGGGCGCGCTGACCGGCGAGGCGGGCTTTGCCGGCAGTCAGATCGGCAAGATCAATGTCAACGAATTCTCGACCTATGTGGCGGTCGATCGGCAGATCGCGGCGGCAGCGGTGCAGCGCCTCGCGGCCGGCAAGATCAAGGGCAAGCGCGTGAAGGTGCGGCTGATGCAGGAATAGCGCGGCTGCTCGAGGCAGATGCGGTCTCGGATCCCGAGCGCCTTTCAATCGCTGCGCGTCACTCCAGAGAATTCAAACTCACCACCGCAGAGGCGCAGAGAACGCAGAGGAATCGCCGAGAAAACAGATCACTTTTTTCTAACTCTGCGCAACTCTGCGTCACTCCGCGCCTCAGCAGTGAATGAGTCATCTCTTGCATTCAACGCGCATCACCGCTCGCTCAGGCGCGGCGCGCCAGCACCCAGCGGTACGCGGCACTGCCGCCAGCGGCGCTGGCGAAGGTGCCCCAGGCCATGTCGACCACCGTCATCGCAACGCTGTAGCCGCGCAGTGTGGACAGGTTGGTCAGGTCGTAGACACCGAAGGCCGTCAAGCCCAGCGCAGCGCTGCGCAGCGCGGCAGCGCGCAGGCTGGTCGGGCGCGGCGTGAGGGCAAGAAACACAATGGCGGCCGGATAGAACAGGTAGTACAGGGCGGCGGGAACGATGCGCACCGAGTTGGTCATCAGCGGGCCGAGCTCGCGCTGGTAGAAGTCGAGCGCCAGCCAGCCGAGCCACAGGCCATCGAGCACGGCCATCACCACGAACGCCACGCCCCAGGCAGCGAAGAAGCGGGTGAAAGGGGTGCGGGGGGTGCGGGTGTCGGTCATGGCGTGCGAGTTCATCGGGTGTCGGTCAGGGAGCGCACATGGGCGCCGGGCAGAGTATCAAAGCACAGCGCGCAACGCCGCGCCGAGGCGGGGTGAATTGGCCGCGCCGGGCACAATGCGGGCCGAACTTTGCGCCTTCCCGCTTCGCCTTCCCGCTTCGCTTTCCCGCTTCGCCCACCGCATGAATCGCTCCGCCACTATCCACCCTGCCCTCCTGATGCACGCCGTCGCGCTCATGGAGGCTCTGAAAGGCGCGATCGTGTTCGGCGCCGGCTTTGGCCTGCTGGCGCTGCTGCACCGCGATGTGCGCCGGGTCGCGGAAGCGCTGGTCACGCGCCTGCACATCGCCCCGGAAGCGCACTACGCCGGCATCTTTCTTGACTTGGCAGGCCGCGCCACCGACGCTGCGCTGTGGGCCGGCGCCGGGCTCGCGCTGGCGTATTCGGGCTTGCGCGCAGCCGAGGCCTATGGCCTGTGGCACGAACGGCGCTGGGCCGCGTGGCTCGGCGCTGCCGGCGGTGCGATGTATATCCCGGTGGAGATCTATGAGCTGTGGCACAAGCCGGGGCCGATCAAGGTTGCCACGCTGGCGCTGAACATCGGCGTGGTCGCCTACCTGGTGTGGAGCTTGCGCCGGCGCCGGAGCTGACTGCACTCAGCCCGCCGCCGCGACCGGAGCCGATTCGACATCGACATTGGCGTCGCCATTTTCATCCGCCTCTTCGCCCAGAAACCCGCCGCTCTGGTGGGCCCACAGCCGTGCATACAGCCCGCCGAGCGCGAGCAGGCTGCGGTGGTCGCCCTGCTCGACGATGTGGCCGCGGTCGAGCACGATCAACCGGTCCATCGCAGCGATGGTCGACAGCCGGTGCGCGATCGCGACCACCGTCTTGCCTTCCATCAAGCGGTACAGGCTGGCCTGGATCGCGGCCTCGACTTCCGAGTCGAGCGCGCTCGTGGCCTCGTCGAGCAACAGCACCGGCGCGTCCTTCAGCATCACGCGGGCGATGGCGATGCGCTGGCGCTGGCCGCCCGACAGCTTGACGCCGCGCTCGCCCACATGGGCGTCGTAGGCACTGCGGCCGCGCGGGTCGGTCAGGCCCTGGATGAAGTCGTGCGCCTCGGCACGTTTCGCGGCGCGGACCATCTGCGCGTCATTGGCGTCGGGCCTGCCGTAGAGCAGGTTGTCGCGCACCGAGCGGTGCAGCAATGAGGTGTCCTGCGTCACCATGCCGACTTGCGCGCGCAGCGAATCCTGGGTCACGTCGGCGATGTCCTGGCCGTCAATCAACACCCGGCCCGAACCTACGTCGTAAAAGCGTAGCAGCAGGCTCGTCAGCGTTGACTTGCCCGCGCCGGAGCGGCCTACCAGGCCGATCTTTTCGCCCGGGCGAATGTGCAGGCTCAGGCGGTCGATGACCTGGCGCGCCTGCGGGCCGGTCGCGCCGTAGGCGAAGCTCACGGCCTCGAAGCGCACGTCGCCACGGCTCACCTGCAAGGCCACCGCCCCCGGCGCATCGACCACCGCCTGCGGGCGCGACAAGGTGTTCAGCCCGTCCTGCACCGTGCCGATGTGCTCGAACAGGCCGGCCAGTTCCCACATGATCCAGTGCGAAATGCCGTTCAGCCGCAGCGCCATCGCGGTGGCCGCCGCGACCGCGCCGACCCCGATCTGCCCCTGCGTCCACAGCCACAGGCAGGCGCCGGTGGTGGACAGGATCAGCAGCATGCTCAATGCATGGTTGACGATCTCGAAGCCGGTCACCAGGCGCATCTGCTGGTAGGCCGTGAGCATGAACTCCTGCATCGCCGAACGCGCGAACACGGCCTCGCGCCGCGAGTGCGAAAACAGCTTCACGGTGGCGATGTTGGTGTAGGCATCGGTGATGCGCCCGGTCATCAGCGAGCGCGCATCGGCCTGCTCTTTCGAGACCTGCCCCATGCGCGGCACGAAGTACCAGACCGCCGCCGCATACAGCAGCAACCAGGCGGCGAACGGCAGCAGCAGCCAGGCATCGAAACGGCCGACGATGGCCGCCATCGTGACGAAGTAGATGACGACGAAGACCATGATGTCGCCCAGGATCATCACCACGTCGCGCACCGCCAGCGCCGTCTGCATCACCTTGGCGGCGACCCGGCCGGCGAACTCGTCCTGGTAGAAGCCCATGCTCTGGGCCAGCATCAGGCGGTGAAAATTCCAGCGCAGCCGCATCGGCAGGTTGCCCGCCAGCGCCTGGTGCTTGAACAGCGTCTGCAAGCCCACGACCAGCGGGCTGGCGACCAACACGCCGGCCAGCAGCAGCAGGCTGGTGCGCTCGCGCGCCCACAACTGCGCCGGCTCGACCTTCGCGAGCCAGTCGACGATGTGGCCCATCATCGCGAACAGCAGGGCCTCGAACACGCCGGTCACCGCCGTGAGCGCGGTCATCGCAGCCATGTAAGGCCGCGCACCGGCCGTGCCGGCCCAGACGAATGCGAAGAAGCCGCGCGGTGCGACCTGCGGCTCCTCGGCTGGGTAAGGATCGAGCAGTTTTTCAAACCAAAGGAACACGTGGATCTCCGTTGTGGGTGGGTTGAGCTTGAGGGTTGCCCGCCGATGGCGCAGGCGTTGGCAGTTACGCCCCACCACGCCGCATTGGGGAGCAGGGTCTAGGGTTTTCCCTTAGTATCGTGCTTCCCCCTCAACAACCTGTCGTGGTTTGCCATGAACTCCCTTCTCAAGTCGCTCGTGAATCTGTTCTCTGCTTCGGCCGCACCGGCCCAGGATCGCGACGACCGCTACCTCGCCGAATCGGTCGACATCTACGACCTGGAACGCCGCATGAAGCAGGTCGATGCAGGTCATCACAACCTGTATGCGATCGGCGCCTACGGCATCTTCATGCGCTGAACGGTAGCCGATCCGGCGCGAGACAAAACGAAACACGCCGATACGGCGCCGACAAGACCCGCGCTTCGCCTCCCTGCAAGATGACTTCCGTGCCGAGAACACTCGCCACGGTCACTCACCTCACAGGGAAAGCATCATGAAACGCTGGATCAAGAGAACCCTTATCGGCGCGTTCGGCGCCACCATACTGGTCGGCGGCCTGGCAGCTTGCGGACACGGCCACCACGGCGGCTGGCAAACCAGCGAGGCCGACGCCACCAAGATGCGCGAACGCATTCTGGACCGCGCCGGCCGCGAGCTGAAGCTCGACGACGCGCAGAAGCTGCGCCTGGCCACACTGGCCGACAAGCTGCGCGATCAACGCAGCGCTTTGATGACGACGTCTGCCGGGGCACAAAGCGACCCGCGTGCCGAGGCCCAGGCGCTGGTCGCCGGCGCGAAGTTCGATCGCGAACGGGCCCAGGCCTTCGTCGAGTCGAAGACGGCGGCGGTACGCGGCAAGAGCCCGGAGGTGATCGCTGCCGCAGCCGACTTCTATGACAGCCTGAACCCGGCGCAGCAGCAGCAGGTGCGCGACTTCATGATGCGGCGTTCCGGCTGGGGCCGGCGCGGCTGACCCCGGCTGAAATCAGCGCGACGCAATGCGATGCAGCGCGGCGTGGCGACAATCCACCCATGCGCCGCATCCTGCTGATCGACGACGACGAGTTGCTGGCCGCCCCGCTGGCGGCCTTCTTCCAGCGCTTCGACGTCGAACTGGCGAGCGCGACGCGGCCGAGCATCGGTCTGGCGATGCTGCGCGCTGAAGCCCACGCCGCCCGGCCCTTCGACGCCGTGATTCTCGACGTGATGCTGCCCGAGATGGACGGCTTCGAGCTGTGCCGAACGATCCGCCGCGAAAGCGATGTGCCGGTCATCATGCTGACCGCGCGCGGCGACGTGATGGACCGCGT
>JANXZA010000116.1 GCA_025355745.1 Rhizobacter sp.
TCCGCGCCCCGTCAGGGCTGCGGCAGAAGCGAATCTGCTGGCTGGGGTGAGGCATGTCCACAAGGCTCACGAAGCTGGTACGTTCTCCCGAGTCTCCTCGATCTTGCCGCAAGATCGTGCGCTCTGGCGGGAAGCATCTGGCCCATTTCGTGGATTGGGATGTTGACGCCGGCCGAAAACTGACCGGCAGCGAGGGTGAGATTTAGATCGGCGCCGACAACGCTTGTCGCCAAGCGATGAATTGAACCTCGGTTGGGCACACGCCGGAAAGACCCCGGGCAATCCCAACGGCGCACCGCCCAACATGAGCGGAGTCGACGGGTTGGGCCAGTCGGTCAACAACGCTGCCAGCCAGCTGTCGCTGGGCTAAAAGCATCGGTTCCAGGATCGCAAGGTGTCCGCTTACGTTGTCTACACCGACTTGCACAACAGCGAGTACGCCCACTATGCGCTCGGCGTCAGCGGCCACGGCATCGTGACGCGCAACAAGGATGGCGACGGAGCCACGTTCAGCGGGTACAGCGCAAAAGCCTTGTCGGTGGGACTGACCTACGACTTTTGAACGAACGAGGTGGGCCGGTGTCCGATCAGTGATCCGGTTCGCTGGTCGCGCCACCGTTGGCTCGCATGGCACCGCGAAACGCTTGAGACGGCGTTGGCTGTTGGCGAACTATGGGCCGAGCGAACTGATCAGAGCCAGCACCCAGCAAATGATTGCTGTCGGGCCGACAGCCTCAGCGCTCAAACCCGCCAACATCCCTGCATCCGACAAACCGATGATCGAGACAATCAATGCTAAGGCGGCGGTCAAGCGGACTCGCCTCTTCGTAACGCCTGGCTGAGGGCGTCGCGGTGTGCGTGGCCCTCGCTTGTGGACGAGGGGGCCAGTCGATCCGAATTGACGTTGCCCGACAGGCCGCACCGAAGCCCGCCCCAGACGACCTAAACCTGGACTTGCTCGACCATTGGCTGTGACAAACATGCCTTAGTGCAGCTGCGCTGCCGGTGCATCCGCGGTCGCCCTTCGCGCCTGCCGGAAGAACGCGATCACCTGCCAAGCGATGAAGATGCCGATCAACGCAAGCAACGTGCCGCTGATCGGGCGTGCGACGAACGCCGAGAAGTGCCCGCGACTCAAAAGCAGCGCGCGGCGGAAGTTCTCTTCCAGCATCGGGCCAAGGATGAAGCCGAGCATGAGCGGTGCCGGATCCATGTCCAGACGCATGAACACGTAGCCGACGAAGCCGAAGGCCGCGGTGATGTAGATGTCGTCCAGGTTGCTGTTGACGCTGTAGGTGCCGATGCAGCAGAAAAACAGGATCGACGGAAACAGCACCGCATACGGAATCTTGAACACCGACAGCCAATAGCGCACCAGTGGCACGTTGAGTGTGATCAGGAAGCAGTTGCCGACCCACATGCTCGCCACCAGACCCCAAAACAGGTCGGGGTGGCCGGCAATCATGTTCGGCCAAGGCTGGATGCCCTTGATGATGAACGCGGCCATCATCAGGGCCATCACCGCGTTCTCGGGGATCCCGATGCTCATCAGCGGGATGAAGCTGGTGCGCGCCGCGGCTTCGTCGGCAGCTGCCTGCCCGGCCACGCCTTCGATCGCGCCACTGCCGATCTCGTGCTTGTACTTGCTGACTTTCTTGTCGACCGCGTAGGCGGCGAACTGCGCGATCACCGGCCCGCCGCCGGGCAGGATGCTTAGGATGGAGCCGACGATGCTACCCCGCAGCGCACTGGGAATGATGCGCTTAAACTCTGACCACGTGGGAATGAGATGGATCTTGCCGTTGAACGGCGTGCGCTCGTTACGGTTGTCGAGGTTCTTCGTGATCTCGGCGATGCCGAAGCACCCCAGGGCGATGCTCACCAGGCCCACGCCGTCGGCGAGGAAGGGCAGATCCATCGTGAAGCGCGGCGTACCGCTGTTGACGTCGGTGCCGATCTGCCCGAGCAACACACCGACCAGGCACATGGCCATGCCGTTGAGCAGGCTGCCGGTGGTGACGAAGCTCACGCACACAAAGCCCACCAGCATCAGGGCGCAGTAGTCGGCCGGCCCGAACAGGAACGCCACCTCGCCCAGCATCGGCGCGAAGAACGACAGCACCACGATCGCCACCGTGCCCCCGATGAAGCTGGACACACCCGCGGTGAACAGGGCGAGTCCGGTCTGGCCCTTGAGCGTCATCTGGTAGCCGTCGATGCAGGCCACGATGCTGCTGGCGTGCGGAATCTTCATCGTGATGGCGCTCACGCTGTCGCCATACTGGGCGCCGTAATAGATGCCCGCCAGCATGATGAGCGCGCCGCTGGTAGGAATGGAATAGGTCAGGGGTAGCAGGATGCTGATCGTGGCCAACGGGCCTAGTCCGGGCAGCAGGCCCACCAGAGTGCCGACCGTGCAACCGATGGCGCAATACATGAGGTTCTGCCAGGTCAGCGCGACCCCGAAGCCGAAGGCGAGGTTGTGCAGGACGTCCATCAGTAGAGGGGCAGGTTGAAGCCAAGCAGCTTTTGGAAAGCCAGGGCAACGGCAATCAGGCCAGCCGCGATTTTGAGGTTGCGCGTGACGGAGTACGCCGCGGTGCCGGCAAACGACGCGCAGAACACCATAAACACGATGCCCGCGGTCATGTTCAGGTGCTGGGAGATCACCGCGAATCCGCCCAGGCTCGCCAGGATGACGGCGATGTTCTTCGTGTTGAATTCCAGATGGACGCGTTCGACGAAGCGCGATCGCACCACGGTGATCAACCCGATGAGGAGCAGAAGCGAACTCACCATCAGGGGAAACAGCCCGGGCCCGGCGTGACTGAATCCGCCGATCGTGTAGCGCAGCGACTGTAGGCCGAAGGCCAGAGAAATCGCTATGAGGAACAGTCCTCGGACAAGATTTCGGTCGTTCATGCGGAGCCAGCTGAGATCGGTCGTTGACAGTTCGGATGAAGGCTCGGGCCGTTGAACTCCAACCCATCTGCGCACGGGCAACAGCGTCCGTAGGAGTCGAGATCGGAGCGCGCAACCATCTCCGACGTACCTTCGAGCACTCGGCTGTCCAAGCGCGAGACGACTAGACGCAGCGCCTTGTATCTAGACAGGCGCATCTCCCTCGCTTCGACATCGAAGGCGAGATAGTTGAAAACCTCGACGGCTTCGCATTCATCCATCTTTACGGCCCTCCGCGGTTCGCTCGAAACCTCCGGATTCCGGAGCACAGCGAACGACACGGCGCCGGTCAGTGCGTCTTCGCGCTGTCAGAGGCGCTCGGCGCTCAAGCGAGGCGTTGCCAGGCAAGCGTTGCAAACACATAGACCGGACTGTCGCGGGTCAGGCTTCCCATCGCCTGTTTTGAAGTTTGCTTGGCAGCGGCGGCACACGTACAACTTCGAGCCGGATCGGAACTTCCGATCCGGCTCAGACGCGGGCCGGGCAGCGGAATACTCCGCCTGCGTCTGACGAAGCTTGCTGACCGTCGCGACGCCTTTGACAGGCGACGTCATCGGTGTCGATACCGGCAGCTCGGACGGAGTCCCTCAGGAGCAGGCCTTGCCGCGATCGGCGTGATTGCCCGCCGCTTTCGCCGCTGTCTCCGTCATGTACTCGCCCTGCTTGGTCTTGCCGTAATACTTCGTGCCCGTGCAGTGATAGACCTTTGAGCTGGTGTTGACCCAGACCTGGCCTGGGCCGCCCCCGGCAGCCGGCGCCGTCGAGGATGCCGCCGTTGCGGCTTTGGTGGAGGCAGGCGTGGTTTTTGTTGGCATGGTCGTCGCAGCGGGTGCTGAAGCCGATGCAGCGGTGGTCTTGGCCGGGATCGCAGCAGCAGCCGCCACGGCGAACCAGTCCTTCACTCCTTTGTGGCCGGCGCACGCGCCTTTCTTCGTTTCATTCGACGTGTATGAACCATCCTTGCAAAGGCCGGTCGAGCCACTCGGTGCGGCCGCAGGTGCCTGCGCGCACACTGCGACTGACACGAACAGGCCGGTGACCATGGCAAGGGAGTTGATGGAGAGTTTCATTGATGGATCCTGTAGGTTGAGCGGGGAAAGGGGCGGCGGAAAGTGATGGGGTTCGGCTACGGTATGGCTATCCTTGACCTGATTCGCGACATTCCTCAGCCCAGCCCGGTGTAGCTCACGCCATGAGCTAGTCGAGGAAGAAGATGGCCTCATCAACTTCAGGGGTGGGTCATGGCAATGAATCAAGTGCAGTTCCAACGCGGTTTGTCGTTGGCTG
>JANXZA010000118.1 GCA_025355745.1 Rhizobacter sp.
GCATAAATTCAGCCAACGACAAACCGCGTTGGAACTGCACTTGATTCATTGCCATGACCCACCCCTGAAGTTGATGAGGCCATCTTCTTCCTCGACTAGCTCATGGCGTGAGCTACACCGGGCTGGGCTGAGGAATGTCGCGAATCAGGAGGGCTTTTGCTTTTCAGATCGTCTCACGGAAAACCACGAAACCCCGTCATTTTGGAGGGGAATGAGGCGGGTGAAGCGGAGGGAAATCCTCCAAATTCTTTCATTTGGAGGGGCCGTAAATTGGACGTGGGAAGGCAACATGAGACTTTGCAACTACACCTTTTCCCCGACCCGGATCAACAACGCCAAGGCCAAAGGCAAGCTGTACATACTTACCGATGGTGGGGGCTTGTTCGTCGAGGTCAGCGCGGCGGGCCTGAAGACTTGGCGGTACCAATACCGGTTCGGCGGCGCCCGCAGAAAGGTCACGATTGGCAAGTACCCTGAGAGCATGTGAATTTTTCGAAATGTTCGATTTGGACGCATTTCGGGGGTGCTCCAACCCTTCGTCATCCCAAACAAATCGATCCTGGCGCGTTCTACGCGGTCGATTTCTGAGCCGTATGACAAGTGCGAATGATTCCTGAAAAATTCACACGCTCTGAGGTGGGTGTTGCAGATGCCCGAGACCGTCTTTTCGAGTTTCGGTCCATGCTGGACCGTGGCATCGATCCACTTGACTCCCACCGCCAGATTTGAGTGACCAGAAGGAACCGGTGGCCGTGGCCAAACCATGGCCATGAATGGCAAAGTCAAGCGGATGCATTTCCGCGAGAAGCGGTCTGTACGGGAGATCGTGCGGCTGACCAGTTGTCGCGCAACACGGTGCGCAAGTGGCTCAAGACGGCGGTGCTGGAGGAGCCGAAGTACCGGCGCAGTGAGGCGCCGGGCAAGCTCACGGCGCACCACGAGACGCTCAAGCTGGCGCTCAAGGCAGACGCCCACCGCCCAAGGCACGAGCGGCGCACGGCACGCGCGCTGTACGAGCAGATTCGGCGTGACGGCTACGCCGGCTGCTACAGCCGCGTCACCGACTTCGTGCGTGCGTGGCGCCAGGGCGAAGGCCAGTCGATCTCCACCAAGGCCTTCGTGCCGCTGGCCTTCGAGCTCGGCGAACTCAAGCAACTTCGCATGCACGGCATGGCGGGCGCGTGGGCCGATCTGTTCGAGCAAGGCGGGGGTGGTGGGGCGGCGATCGAGAGCTCGCGCTGGCTGCTCGGCCACCGCGTGCTCGCGACAGGCCGGCCAGGCCACCACCGATTCGACGCCAAGCATCACCTGTGTCATGCGCTGCAGCTGCGGCGCTGCCACAAAGACGGGAAGCGCTGCAAAAAGGAACGGGCAGCGCCGCCGAACCATCGCTGAAAGGCCGAGCTGGCCAAGTTCTGAATCGAGCGCTCGTGCCAATGCTTCCTGATCGAGACTGATGCAGAAACACACTCGGTTGAAAGCGTCGAGCGTCCCGAAGGGTGTCGCAACGTGCGGCGATGGCGGGATGTCGTTCATGGTGCGCGGCGATTCAGTGCCGTTCGGATGCGTCCGCGCAAGGCGCATTTCCAATTGCCCGAACTTGCCTTGCGCTTCACTGATGCGTATTTCAGTGATCGTGGACGCCCGTTTCAGTCTGATCGTGGACGGTGAAACGGCGTCGTCGAGCATGCGTTGGCGCAACGGCGAGACAGTGGGAGTCGAGATGTTCATGGTCCTGCTCCAGTCGATGAACGAGGCGGATTGCCTCGATCACCAACATCGCAGAACCGGCGCCACCTCTCTTGCGAACGGCGCGGATGTAGCCGTCTTGGGTGTGCTCGGCCATCTTGCGCATGCGCATGTCGTCGAGCATGCGTTGGCGCAACGGCAAGACAGTGGGAGTCGAGATGTCCATGGTCCTGCTCCAGTCGATGAACGAGGCGGATTGCCTCGATCACCAACATCACAGAACCGGCGCCACAACGGAACGCCACCACTCTGGCCGGAGCGCCTACCGCGCGAGCGGTTTAGTCCGTCGGCCGACTTCAGTCACTCGCGCAAAGCGTGCCGCGCTGCTGCCCGAGGCTACTCGCCGAGCCGCCCGACCTCTGCCAACACCCCTTCACACACCGCTTCGATCTGGTCGAGCACCGCTTCGAACTCGCCCGCATCGCCGTAGTACGGGTCCGGCACGCCACCCGCCGGAACGCGGGCGCTGAAGTCGGCGGCGCGGCGCAGCTTGTGGGCCTGCTGCGGCGGGCACAGGCGGCGCAGCCGGTCGTGGTGGCCCGCGTCCATCGAAATCACCCAGTCGAAGCATTCGAAGTCGAGCGGCGTGAAATGCGCTGCGCGCAGCGTCGCAAGCTCATAGCCGCGGCGCAGTGCGTGCGCCTGGCTGCGCCCATCGGGCGGCGCGCCGACGTGCCAGTCTTCCAGCCCGGCCGAAGCCACCTCGACACGGCTGGCGTGGCCGTGTGCAGCGGCCATCCGGCGCAGCACACCTTCAGCGGTGGGGCTGCGGCAGATGTTGCCGGTGCAGACGAAGACGATCCGCCAGACCATGACCGGTGGCTGCGGGTTCGCCATTCAGTCAGTCAATCAGTCAGTCAGTCAGTCGTTCAGTGCGTCAACTCGAGCAGCACGACCTCGTTGTTTGCCGCCGGCCAGGCACGGCCGACGATGCGTTCGCCGTTGAACTCGCCGACCACCGCACGGCCCACGCCCTCGGTCAGCTTCAACTTGGACGCCGACACGCCCGCCGTGCCCGGCGGCACACCGGGCAACGGGCTCTGGCCATCGAGGCTGGCCTGGTCGCGCGGCACGCCGAAGTAGCCGCGCGGGCGCGTCAAGGTGACGACCGATGCGGCGCCCTTGTCGGCATCGGCAAGCCGTTCGGCGCGCAGGTTGACGATGCCTGAGGAGCGCGGAAACGGCGAGCGGTAGATGTGCGTGGTGGCATAGCCGGGTGCTGTGACGACGACTTCGTAGCGCGCCAGCGCGTCGGCGCTGAACGGCCCCCAGGCGCCATCGGCGCCTATCGTCTTGCGATGCAGCGCGGGCCCGAGGCGCGCGCCGGTGGCCGCGTCGGTGGCGTAGGCCTCGACCACGGCGCCGGCCAGCGGCAGGTTGCTCGGCCCGCTGCCTTGCTCGTTGGCCACGCCGTAGCCGCTCACTTTTCCCGTTAGGACCACGCGCGCCTCGGGTGCCACCGCGAGCGACACCGGCGGCCTGCCGGTGATGAAACGGAACATCGCCTCGAAGGCCTTCGGGCTGAACGCAGTCTCGCGGTGGTCGATGCCGGCGATCACCACGTTCTCGGCACCCTTCAAGGCCGGGCCGTCGAAGCCGACGTTCGTCGGCGTGCCCTTCGAGCCGATCCACACGCCGTCGGGCTGGGCGAACTTGTCGTTGTTGTCGGAGCGGATCGTCAGCCATTTCGGGCCGGGCGTGACCTCCATGCCGTTCATCGTCAGCACGTTGTTCAGCCCCGTCAGGAAGGGGCCGGCGCCGTTGAATTCGCTGCCCGGTCGAACGGCAGCATCGGCCCACACGCCGTGGTTCGGCGTGCCGCCGAGAATCGCGTGCGACACCTTGGCCGCGCCGCTCGCTCCACTCGCGCCACCTGCACCACCATTGGCGATGTAGTTGCGCACCGCGTAGCCGCCGCGCGAGTTGGCGATCAGCACGACCTGCTTTGCACCGGTGGCGGTAAGCACCTTGTCGATCTCGGTGGCCAGGTATTGCAGGTTCTCGGCTGTGGAACTGCGGCCCTCCTGCGGCTTGGCGTCGTCGTCGCGCGCCAGCGGGTAGGGCAGGTCGATCGCGTGAAGCCGCTCGCGCGGCCAGCCGTTCGATTCGAAGCGCCACAGCGTCGTGGTCCACAGCGCAGCGCTGTCGCCGTTGCCGTGGACGAAGACGATCGGCGGCGGCGGCAACTCGGACACCGCTGTGCTCGCGCAGGCCGCGAGCATTGCGGTGATGGCAGCAGTGGTGAGCAGCAGCGCACGGCGGGTCAGGTGTGAGTTCATGGGATGTCTCGATCGCGGCGTTGGCAATGCGGTGGTTGCGTGCCGCAGAAAGTTTCAGAGGTCGCCCGCAGCGGGCAGGTCGGGCAGGCCCGGGCCACTCAGGCGCGTGGCCGCGCGCACCGCACGCAGCACGGCGGCGGCAATCACCTCGGCACCGAGTGCGCCGATCAGCGTGAGGCTGGCGCTGTGACCGCTGCGGCCGGTGGCGAGCGCGAAGACGGTGTCGCCATCGCTCATCGTATGCACGGGGTTGATGCTGCGCGCCAGGCCGTCGTGCGCCATCTGCGCCATCTTGTTGGCCTGAGCCTTGGTCAGCACCGCGTCGGTCGCGACCACGCCAAGGGTGGTGGCCATGCCGGGCTGCAACAGCGCCGGCATGTCGCCACGCAGCAGCGCGCGCATCGTGCCGAGCGGTTGCGAGCCATCGGCGGTGCGCGCGCCGGCCACGACCTGGCCGGTGCCCGGGTCGACCACATCGCCGACCGCGTTCACCGCGACGAGTGCGCCCACCGTGATGCCGCCGACCGTGACCGACGCCGTGCCGATGTCGCCGCGCATCGCACGCTCGATGCCGAACAGCTTGCCGACCGTCGCGCCGCTGCCGGCACCGACATTGCCCTCGGCGACCGGCCGTGTGCTGGCGGCTTCGCAGGCCGCATAACCCGACGCCGCATCGGGGCGGATCGACGCATCGCCGACCCACAGGTCGAACAGAATCGCGGCCGGGACGATCGGTACCCTGGCTGGGCCGACCGCAATGCCGAAGCCGCGCTCGTCGAGCCAGCGCATCACGCCGCTCGCCGCATCCAGCCCAAAGGCGCTGCCACCGGCGAGCACGATGGCGTGCACCTGCTCGACCGCGTTCAGCGGCGACAACAATTCGGTCTCACGCGTGCCGGGCGCCGCGCCGCGCACATCGACACCGGCCACCGCGCCTTCGGGTGTCAAGATGACGGTGCAGCCGGTCGGCCGGCGCAAGTCGGTGAAGTGGCCGACGCGCAGCCCGGCGACGTCGGTGATCGAGCCAGCGGGGTTCACCGACTCACCGGTCCACCGGTTCACCACGATGCGGCTCAGGCAAACACGCCCGCCGTGTCCTGCATCCGCGCCGACACCTCGCCGAGCTGGTGCAGCGTGTCGCCGAAGCTCATCTCGATCACCGTCAGGCGCTTGAAGTAATGGCTCGCGACGTACTCGTCGGTCATGCCGATGCCACCGTGCAACTGGATGCACTGCTGGCCGACGAAGCGCATCGACAGGCCGAGCTGCAGCTTTGCCTGCGCCAGCGCGCGGCGCCGGGCGGGCGCTGCCTCGCCGAGCTTGAGGCTCGCGAAGTAGCTCATCGAACGAGCCAGCTCGAGCTGCATCTTCACATCGGCGACGCGGTGCCGCAGCGCCTGGAAGCTGGCCAGCGTGGCGCCGAACTGCTTGCGCGTGTTCATGTAGTCGACGGTGATGGCGACCAGCTTGTCCATCAGGCCGACCGCTTCGGCGCAGAGCGCGGCAATGCCGACATCGACGGCTTGCTCGAGCAGTGCACCGCCGTCGCCGGTGATCAGGGTGGCCGGTGTTGCGGCCAGCGTCAGCTCGGCGGCGCGCGCGCCGTCTTGGGTCGGGTAGCCGCGCAGAGCCACGCCGCTGGCGTTGCGCTCGACCAGGAACAGGCCGATGCCGGCGGCGTCGCCATCGGCACCCGACAAGCGCGCCGGCACGATGAAGGCATCGGCCTCGTCGCCGGCCGGCACGACGCTCTTCGCACCGGTCAGCGTGTGGCCGCTGACTGCGGCTGCGGCGCGGGTCGTCACATGGTGCAGCCGGTAGCGCGCCGCGCGTTCCTGATGAGCCAGCACGACCAGCGCCTCGGCCGAGGCGATCTTCGGCAGCCAGGCGGCTTGCACGGCAGCGGGCGCGGCCGACAGCAAGGTCGGCGCAATCAACGCGCCTGCTGCATACGGCGCGTTGACGAGGCCGCGGCCGAGCTCTTCCATCACCACCATCGCCTCGATGGCGCCGAAGCCCATGCCGCCCTGCGCCTCGGGAACGGCCAGGCCGGTCAAGCCGAGTTCGGCCAGTTCGGCATAGACCTCGCGGGTCTTGCCGCCGGCCTTGGCGATGGCGTGGCGGCGGCTGAACGAGAAGCCTTTCTCGACCCAGCGGGCAACCGCGTCACGCAGCGAAGACTGGTCATCGGAGAAGTCGAAATTCATGTCAGCTCCCGAGCACGGTTTGGGCAACGATGTTGCGTTGCACTTCGTTGCTGCCGCCGTAGATCGTCGTCTTGCGGTAGTTGAAGTAGCTGCCCGTGAGCGGCGCGAAATGGGCCGCGCCGACCACGTCGCCCTGCCAGCCGCCTTCCATCGCCTCGGCCACGAAGGGCACGCTGAACGGGCCGCCGGCGAGCATCATCAGCTCGGTGTAGCGCTGCTGGATTTCGCTGCCGCGAATCTTCAGCAGGCCGGCCACATCGAGCGTCTGCTTGCCCGATTCCTTGCCGGTCGAGCGGCTCGCCGAGACGACGCGAAGGATCAGCATTTCGAGCGCCACGATGTCGACTTCGAGCAGCGCGATCTGGTCGCGGAAGCGGCCGTCTTCATACAGGCCTTCGAGTTGCGCGATGCGTTTCAGCCGTTCCAGTTCGCGCTTCGCCCGGTTCACCTCGCCGATGCCGGCGCGTTCGTGGGCGAGCAGGTATTTGGCGTAGGTCCAGCCCTTGTTTTCTTCGCCGACCAGGTTGTCGGCCGGCACTTCGACGTTGTCGAACCAGACCTCGTTGACCTCGACGCTGCCGTCGAGCAGCACGATCGGGCGCACGCTGACGCCGGGCGTCTTCATGTCGATCAGCAGGAAGCTGATGCCGGCTTGCTGGCGGCCTTCGCTGTTCGTGCGCACCAGGCAGAAGATCCATTCGCCGTACTGGCCGAGCGTGGTCCAGGTCTTCTGGCCGTTGACGATGTAATAGTCGCCGCGCCGCTCGGCCTTGCACTTGAGCGATGCCAGATCGGAGCCCGAACCCGGCTCGCTGTAGCCCTGGCTCCACCACACATCGCCGCTCATGATGCCGGGCAGGTGACGCTGTTGCTGCTCGGGCGTGCCAAACGCCATGATCACCGGCGCCACCATCACCGGGCCGAACGGCACGATGCGCGGCGCGCCGGCCAGCGCGCATTCCTCCTCGAACAGGTGGCGCTCGATGGCGGTCCAGCCCGGGCCACCGAAAGCCTTCGGCCAGCCGTAGCCATGCCAGCCTTCCTTGCCCAGGATGCGGGCCCAGCGCTGCATGTCGTCACGCGTCAGATGCAGGGCGTTGTGGACCTTGTGGCTGATGTCCGCCGGCAAGTGCTGCGCCACCCAACCGCGAATGCGTTCGCGGAAGGCTTGTTCCTCAGAAGTGAAAGTCAGGTCCATGGCTGTCTCCGGGCATGTCAATGCGACCCGCGTTTTAGCACGACCGTGCGGTTTTCTGATGTCCCTGCTGCGACAAGCGCACTCTAGATCAACGTTCCCGCCACCACCGGTGCGCCGGGCTTTGCCGCGAAGATCAACTCACGCACCGCAGAGGCGCAGAGATCGCCGAGGAACCGCAGAGAAGATTCAGACTTTTCCTCGGCGACCCTCTGCGCCCTCTGCGTCTCTGCGGTGCGTGAGTTCGGCATTCAATCGGTCGCGAAGCATCAATCCCGGAAGTTGTCGAACGACAGCGGGGCGTCGGGGATTTCCTTGCGCACCAGCGCCATCGCGGCCTGCAGTTCGTCACGCTTGGCGCCGGTGATGCGCACCGATTCGCCCTGGATGGCGGCCTGCACTTTCAGCTTGCTCTGCTTCATGGCGGTCTGGATCTTCTTCGCAGTTTCGGTGTCGATGCCGCTCTTCACGACGATCATCTGCTTGACCTTGTCGCCGCCGATCTTCTCGACCTTCGCGCTGCGGTCGAGGAAGCGCACATCGACGTTGCGCTTGGTCATCTTGGCCAGCAGGATGTCCATCACCTGGCCGATCTGGAAGTCGCTGTCGGCCCAGATCGTGAGCTCCTTTTCCTTCAGCTCGACGCGCGACGACGAGCCCTTGAAATCGAAGCGCGTGGCGATTTCCTTGGCGCTCTGGTCGACCGCATTGCGGACCTCGACGAGGTTGGGTTCGAGGACGGTATCGAAGCTTGGCATGGTGATGGCTCGGAGGTGGCCGCGCGAGCGCCGAACAAGGCGGGCGGCAGGGCGTGAATGAGTGAAAATTGTGGCATGCAAATTGAGTCGGGCGTCAGCCTCAAACCCTACAACACCTTCAGCCTGCCGGCCGTGGCGCGCACGCTGGTGCGGGTCGCGAGCGATGCCGATGTGCGCCGCGTGGCCGACCACCCGCAGCTCGGCCGGGCCCCCAAGTTCGTGCTCGGCGGCGGCAGCAACATCATCCTGACGCGCGACATGCCGCAGCTGGTGCTGAAGGTGGAAGTGCGCGGCATGCGGCTCGTCGAAGAACGCGCCGACGCGTGGATCGTCGAGGCCGGGGCCGGTGAAGGCTGGCACCAATTCGTCGCCTTCACGCTGGCCCACGGCTGGCCCGGCCTGGAGAACCTGGCGCTGATCCCCGGCACGGTCGGCGCGGCGCCGGTGCAGAATATCGGCGCGTATGGCGTCGAGCTGCAAGACCGGTTCGAGTCGCTCGATGCGGTCGATCTGGTCACCGGCCGCAGCGTGACCCTGCACGCGCCGGGCTGCGCTTTCGGTTACCGCGACAGCATCTTCAAGCACGCGCTGGCCGGTCGCAGCGTGATCACGCGCGTGCGCTTTCGCCTGCCGCGGCCGTGGCAGCCGGTACTCGGCTACCTGGAGCTGGAACGCAAGCGCGCCGAGACCGGCATCGATGCGCCCGATGCGCAGCAGGTGTTCGACTGGGTCTGCGCGATCCGCCGCGCCAAGCTGCCCGACCCGGCCAAGATCGGCAACGCCGGCAGCTTCTTCAAGAACCCGATCGTGACCCCCGAACAATGCCGCGACATCATCGGCCGCGACCCGGAAATCGTCCATTACCCGATGCCCGATGGCAGCGTCAAGCTCGCGGCCGGCTGGATGATCGACGCCTGCGGTTGGAAGGGCAAGAGCGTCGGCCAGGCCGGCGTCTACGAGAAGCAGGCGCTGGTGCTGGTGAACCGCGGCAGCGCGACCGGTTCGGAAGTGATGCTGCTCGCGCAGGCGATCCGGGAAAGCGTCTATGGGCGCTTCGGCATCCGGCTCGAGTCGGAGCCGGTGGTGGTTTGAGGGGCGGGGTTCTCACGCTTTTCAAAGTCGGCGCGTGCGCTGCGCCGAGTCGCTGTGCCCCAGCCATCACCGCAGCCTCGAATCTCAAAGCCGTTCGCAAGCGGCAATGGTGCCTGCTGGTGAGGGCGTCGGGTGACCGGCGCAGCGAAGTAAAGTTAGTGTCAGCCATCAAGGTAGCCGCACCGCACGCACTCGGCGCGGGTGGTGACGAAATGGCGGTCGATGGCGTCGATCCAGCCGTCGAGCGTGTCGGCGTCGGCGCCTGCGACGGGCTCGCATTGGGCCAGGCCGGCCAGCGTGCGCAAGCCCAGGCTCAGGGCGGCGCCCTTCAGCCCGTGCGCATGGCGGCCGAGCTCGGCGCGCGACCCGTCGGCCACAGCCTGGCGCAGGTCGCTCACGGTCCGGGCACGAGCCTCGAAGAAGGTCGTCAACAGCAGCGCGTATTTCGCGGCTGACAGCGAGCGGATGAGGTCGCCGACGATGTGCTCGTCGAAGGCATCACTGAGGTGGCCAGTGGGCGTCGGTGCGTCGGCTACGGCAACGGCATCAGCAACCGCCAGCTGCGCAGCTGGCAACCCGGCGCCGCCATAGCGCGCCAATGCTTCGCGCAATTGCGGCAGGTGCGCGGGCTTGGTCAGGAAGCCGTCCATGCCGGCCTCGCGCGCCCGGTCGCGGGCCTCGTGGAATGCATCGGCAGTCAGCGCGACGATGGGCACGCGACCGCGCGGCGGTGCCAGCGCGCGGATCGCCCGGGCGGCGGCGAAACCGTCCATGCCCGGCATGTGCAGGTCCATCAGCACGATGTCGAATTCTTCGCCCGGCGGCTGGCTCTGCATCGCGCGCACGGCGCTGTCGCCGCTCGCGCTGAACACGGCGTGGTGACCGAGCTTGTCGAGCACGGCCTCCATGTAGGCGCGGTTCACCGCGTGGTCTTCGGCGACCAGCACGCGCAGAGCGCGCTGCGGGCCGCCCGGCGCGACTGCCGCTGCGTATTCGCTGGCCATCGGTGCGCCGACGGCGGCCAGCGGCAGCGCCAGCGTGAACGTGCTGCCCTCGCCGGGCTCGCTGTGCACCGTGATGTCGCCGCCCATCAGGCGCGCCAGGTCGCGCGAAATCTCCAGCCCCAGGCCGGTACCGTTGGCGAGACGCGAGGGTGTCTCATCGCCCTGCATGAAGCGCTGAAAGAGTCGTTCGACCAGGGCCGGCGGCATGCCGATGCCGGAGTCGGCAACGGTGAAGACGATCTGCCCGCTCGAGCCCGCTGTGGCGCCGGCCGGCGTCATCGCCAGCCGCAGCTCGATCGTCCCGGCGGGTGTGAACTTGATCGCGTTGTTCAGCAGGTTGAAGAGGATCTGCTTCAGCCGCGTGGCGTCGGCATGGACCCAGCGCGGCACGTCGGGCGCCACCTCGACCGTCAGCGTCAGGCCCTTCGTCAGCGCCTGGACGTGCATCAATGCTTCGACCTGCGCTACCAGTTGCGGCAGGTCCATCGTGACGGGCACGACCTGCAGCTTGCCGGATTCGAGCTGCGAGATGTCGAGGATGTCGTTGAGGATCTGCAGCAGGTGATGCGCCGAGTCGCGCGCGGTGTCGAGGTGGCTGGCCTGCTGCGGGGTGAGCCGGCTGTCCTGCAGCAGCGACATCATGCCGAGCATGCCGTGGAAAGGGGTGCGGATCTCGTGGCTCATGTTGGCCAGGAAGACGCTCTTCGCGCGGCTCGCGGCCTCGGCATCGGTGCGCGCCGCGCCCAGCCTGTTGGCCAGGCTTTCGAGGCTGCGGCGGCGCTCGGTCAGCGCGGCGAACTGGCGCAGCACGATCAGCGCCAGCACCAGCAGCAGCACGCACTGGAAGGCCGTCAACGCGATACTCAACTGGCTTTGCTGGCGCACTGCGTTGTTGCGCTCGGTAGCGCGCTGGTATAGCAGGTGCGAGGCGCCGAGCGAGAGATCGTGCAGCGGCACGCCGAGCGCAACCAGAAGCGGCAGCAGGCGGGCCAGCGCGGCGGCGTCGAGCGGCTGCGTCGGGTGTTCCGCGAGGTAGCGGTCAGCCTCCCGGATGAAGTCGTGAACCTGCGCGATGGCCGGCCCGTACGCGGCCTGCCCGCGCATGATGCGGGCGGCGCGCTCGTGGTCCACCAGGCCGACCCGGCTGACGAAGATGTCGTAGCGCAGCTGCACACTGGCCGGCGGGTAGCGAGCCGGGTCATCGAGGCTGAGCTGCATCTGGTTTCGCAGCCGCAGTTGCTCGGTTTCGAGTTGCGAGAAGCTCCAGCCGAGGGCATCGTTGCGGAACGACGATGCCGCGTCGAGCAGCTTGAACTGGCGCCACTGCACATAGCCCACTGCGAGCAGCACCAGCGCCAGGATGGCGCCGATGATGATCGGCCAGAGCCGGCGCGAGTAGGCCGGTGTCGGCTCCTGTGCTTGCTCCTTCGCAGTCGCGCTCGCTGCCGCAGGCACCGCCCTTTGCGCCGGCTCGTCGGCACCCCGCAGCGCGCTCATCGAAGCTCGAGACCCCTGAGCTGCCAGATGGCGCGGCTGTAGTGCACGGCGGTGCGCAACGCGGGCCGGGCATCGAAGGGGTAGATGATCAGCAGCGGGCCTTTGTCGCGCACTGCGATGGGCTTGTCGTCGAGGCGGCTGGCGATCATCGCGTCGTGGCGGAGCAGGTCGTCGGCGGGAATGTCGACACGGTAGTCGTTGAGGGCCACGGCCCGCACCGAGCTCGCCTGCGAGTCGAGCACCTTCAACAACTCTGCGAACAGCACGCCATTGAACTTGCGCGGCTGCGGGTACCAGGGGGTGCGGGTCGAGAAGCTGTGCTGCGGCAGGCGCTCGAACAGCGCCAGGTCGAAGGCGGCGGTGTTGGCGTCGTTGTGGGTGTTCAAGGCCCCGCTGACCGTCAGGATGACCGGGCCGGCGGGCCGGTCGAGTGCCGCAGCATCGAACCCCACGAGGCCGGCCGACGCACCGGTTGCCAGGGTGGTGGCGATGCGAATCAAGGCGCGCCGCCGAAATTGCATCGTGCCATTCATCGCAACGATTCTGGCATGGGCAAGTGGCCCGGCATCCCGCCCTGCCATTGATCCGCCCCGGCTTCGTATCAGGTTGTGAGCGGACGCGTCAGCTTGCGTCTTCGTCGCCCAGTCGCAGCAAGCCGCTGGCCGAGCCGGGGGCCAGCAGGCCGGCGCGGGCGTAGGCGATGAGCTTGTCGCGGGTGTCGCTGATGTCGAGGTTGCGCATCGTCAGCTGGCCGATGCGGTCTTGCGGCGAGAAGCTCGATTCGCCTTTTTCCATGGTCAGGCGTTCGGGCTTGTAGCTCAGGTTCGCCGAGGTGGTGTCGAGGATCGAATAGTCGTTGCCGCAGCGCAGTTCGAGCACCACTTCGCCGCTTACCGCGCGCGCCACCCAGCGCTGCGCGGTCTCGCGCAGCATGATGGCCTGCGGGTCGAACCAGCGGCCCTGGTACAGCAGGCGGCCGAGCTTCAGGCCGTTCATGCGGTACTGCTCGATCGTGTCTTCGTTGTGGATGCCGGTGACGAGCCGCTCGTAGGCGATGAACAGCAGCGCCAGCCCCGGCGCTTCGTAGATGCCGCGGCTCTTGGCCTCGATGATGCGGTTCTCGATCTGGTCGCTCATGCCCAGGCCGTGGCGCCCGCCGATGCGGTTCGCCTCAAGCAGCAGCGCCACCGGGTCGGGATACTCGACGCCGTTCAGCGCCACCGGCTGGCCGGCCTCGAAGCGCACGCGCACCTCTTCGCGTTTCACCACCACGTCGTCGCGCCAGAAAGCCACGCCCATGATGGGCTGGACGATCTGCATGCTGCTGTTCAGAAACTCGAGGTCTTTTGCCTCATGCGTGGCGCCGAGCATGTTCGAGTCGGTCGAGTAGGCCTTGTCGGCCGACATCTTGTAGTCGAAGCCGGCCAAGCGCATGAACTCCGACATCTCGGCGCGCCCGCCGAGTTCGTCGATGAAGGCCTGGTCGAGCCAGGGCTTGTAGATCTTCAGGTGCGGATTCGCAAGCAGGCCGTAGCGGTAGAAGCGCTCGATGTCGTTGCCCTTGAAGGTGCTGCCGTCGCCCCAGATGTTGACGGCGTCGTCGCGCATCGCCGCGACCAGCATCGTGCCGGTGACGGCGCGGCCGATCGGCGTGGTATTGAAGTAGGGGACCCCGGCGGTCGAGATGTGAAAGGCGCCGGCCTGCAATGCCGCGATGCCTTCGGCGACGAGTTGCGCGCGGCAGTCGACGAGCACGGCTTTCTCGGCCCCATAGAGCATCGCCTTGCGCGGGATCTCGGCGTAGTCGGGCTCGTCCGGCTGGCCCAGGTTTGCGGTGTAGGCGTAGGGGATCGCGCCCTTGTCGCGCATCCAGTGGAGCGCGGCGCTGGTGTCCAGGCCGCCGGAAAATGCGATCCCGACTTTCTGGCCGACGGGCAGGTTCTGGAGGATCGTGGCCATGGTCTGGGGGCGTGGGGTTGCAGCGAAGCTGTCGATTCTAGAAGGCCGGCCGGACCCCTCATCAGAGGGTGCAACCAGCGCAGGCGCTGCGTTAAGCTTGCGCGCGGTTCGTAGCCGGCCTTGCCGCGTCATCGAACCCCGAGCCCCGAGCCTTGACCCCTATCCTTGACTTGGATCATTGACCCCCGACCATGCGCACCGAACCGCCCCGTCCCCCGCCGCCCGGAGATGCCGCCCTGACGGACGCGCCCGCTGCCGCACCCACGGCCGTGCTGGCGGCTCACGACGCCCTGCCAGCCGGCACGCGCTTCGGCGAGTTCGAGATCATCCGCGTGCTCGGTGTCGGTGGCTTCGGCATCGTCTACCTGGCACAAGACCATTCGCTTGAACGTCAGGTGGCGCTGAAGGAGTACATGCCAGCGTCGCTGGCCGAGCGCGGCGACGGGCCGATGATCACGGTGCGTTCCGGCTCGCACACCGAAACCTATGCGATCGGGCTGCGCTCGTTCATCAACGAGGCCCGGCTGCTGGCGCGCTTCGACCACCCGGCGCTGGTGAAGGTCTACCGCTTCTGGGAAGACAACGCGACTGCCTACATGGTGATGCCTTACCTGCAAGGCATCACCCTGCGCGACGCGCGCCGCGGCATGGCGCGGTCACCCGACGAGGCCTGGATTCGCAGCGTGCTCGACCCGATGCTCGACGCGCTGGAGCAACTCCACCGCGAGGGCGTGTACCACCGCGACATCGCGCCCGACAACATCCTGCTGCCACCGGTCGGCAGCCCGATCCTGCTCGACTTCGGCGCGGCGCGGCGCGTCATCAGCGACCGCACGCAGTCGCTCACCGCGATCCTGAAACCGAGCTACGCGCCGATCGAGCAGTACGCCGAAATGACGGCGATGCGCCAGGGCCCGTGGACCGACATCTACGCACTCGGCGCGGTGCTGCACTTCCTGCTCTTCGCCGCACCGCCGGCCCCGGCCACGACGCGGGCGCTGCAAAGCGACGCGCTGCCGATCGAGTACCGCGTGGTGCCTGGCGTGTCGCCGCGCTTCATCGCCATCGTCGCCTGGATGCTGGGTGTGCGCCCGTCCGATCGCCCGCAAAGCGTGGCCGAGTTGCGCGCGGTGCTGAACGGGCAGGGCGCGGTGCCGACGCCAGCGCCGCCGACCGCGATATCGACCTTGCCGCCGGCGTCAGGGTTCGGTGAATCGAGTGGTGACGACACCGTGCTCAGGCCGTCGGCGCCGGCCGTCACCTCGTTCCCTGCGACGCAGGTCGCCGCCGCGTTCCAGCCGACGATGGTGCTGGGCCGCAGCGGCGCTGCGCCGGCCGATCACGCGGCGGCTGCGTCGGCAGCACCGATGGCCTCGACGCCGCGTCGCAACCTGATGGTCGCCGGCCTTGCGGCCGGGCTCGTGGTGGCTGCCGTGGTGCTGTGGCAATTCATCGGCCTGCTCGGCGGTTCGCGGCCAAACGGTGCGGGTGGCCTGGCGGCGGCAGCATCGGCTGCGAGCTCGGCGGCGACCCTGGCCGCCGCTGCACGTTCTGGGGTGGCAGCCTCGGCTGCGGCCTTGCCAACTGCGGTGCAGGCATCGCAGGCAGCGGCGCAGCCCGCCGCGCTGGCCATGGCGACACCGATCCAGGCGCTGACGGCGCTGGCCGGTGGCGCTGCAGCAGGCCCCGTTGCATCAGCGGCTGCGGCAGCTGCAGCGGCTTCGTCCGCAGCTTCGCGGCCCCGCCCCACGGCTCGGCCAGTCAACCTGCGCAACCCCGATGGCACGTTGGCAAGTACCCGCCCAGCGCCGCCCGCATCTGCCGCCGACGACGCACCGGCCCGACCCACCAGCGTTGGCAGCACGCGCGAGACGACGCCCCCAGCCCGGGCAGCGGCCGTGCCGGCCCCGAGCGGCCCGCTCACTGCGCGCGAGGCTTGCGGCGCCCGTGTCTTCATCGCACTGGCGATCTGCATGGACCGCGAATGCGAGCAGCCGCAATTTCGCGATTACCCGGAGTGCGTGCGGATCCTGAACGTGAAGCGCCAGCGCGACGAGCGCTGAAACCCGGCGCGTGCTGGCGTCAGCGCCCCGTGCCGAGCGGTCCGCGCATGCGTGCCAGCGTGGCTTGCAGAATCTTCGCGTCGGCGCTGGCGCGGTGGCGTTGCAGGCGCATTTCCGTGGCGACCTGCTGGCGCAGCACATGCCAGAACGCGGCCTCGCGTTCGCTGAGCAATGCGCGCAAATCTTCGATGACAAATTCCGGCCGCACGGCAGCGGCGTCGAAGAGCAGTTGAAGCCAGCTTCTGGCGTCCGTCGCGCCATCGCAATATAGCGTTCGGCCGGCCAGCCGCGTGTTCAGTTGGAGCGCCACTTCGGCCACGTCGCGGCCGTGCTTCACTGCGGTCTCGCGGGCGATCCGGTGCCTGCGTTCGGCCTCGGCGTCCCAGTGAATCCAGTGCGGCAGCGGGCGGATCAGGGTGCAGTAGCTCACGCCGTCGGGCAGCACGAAGCCGATTTCAATGGGGAAGCTGCCGGGCCCGGTTCCCGAAGCTTCCATGCTCAGTGCGGGCTGGGTTTCGAACGGAGTGGCAGTGGCGGGCACGCCCGCGGCTGGGTCAGGAATCATCCTCACAGGATAGGCGCCACAGCGCGGCGCGCCACGCCTGGCTTGAGGTGCGATGTGCGCTTTGCAACGCATCATCGAACTTCGGTCCGGGTTCACGCCGTAGGAAGCGGGCGCGACCTGCGCTATACCTTCGCCTTCGCCTTCGCTTGCACCGCCCCGACCATCGCGGCGCCCTTTGCCGCACGCCCCGCCCCGGAGATTCATGTGACCTTGAACGCCGCCACCGACACCGCCACCGCAGCCGCCACCACAGCCGCAGCCACCATCGAATCCCCCCGCCCGCACCATCGCATCTGGCCCAAGCGGCTGCCGCGCGAACTCGCGATTCCGCAGACCACGCTGTGGTTCAACCTCGAGGTCACGGCGACCCGCTTTCCGGACAAGGCCGCCTACCTGTTCTTCGGCCGGGCCTTGAGCTTCGGCGACCTGCGCACGCAGGCCGAAGCGGTGGCCGGCTGGCTCCGGAGCGTGGGCGTGAAGGCCGGCGACCGGGTTGCCATCTTCATGCAGAACTGCCCGCAGTACGCCGCTGCGTACTACGGCATCCTGCGCGCCAACGCAGTCGTGGTGCCGGTGAACCCGATGAACCGGGTCGAGGAGTTCAAGCACTACATCACCGACCCGCAGACCAAGGTCGTGATCTGCACTGCCGACCTCGCACCCATCGTCGCGCAGGCCGATGCGGCCGTGCCGCCAGCTCAGCGCCTGAGCCAGGTGCTGGTGACGCGCTACACCGATGCGATGCCGGACGTGGTAGAAGCCGACGACGCCCCGCCACCCGCGATGGACGCTTGGCTGCGCAGCGACCCCGGCCTGCCCGCCGGCTTCCTGCGCTGGACCGAGGTGCTGGCCCTGGGCCTGCCGCCCGGCCCGTTCACGGCCCAGCCCGACGATCTGGCGCTGCTGCCCTACACCTCGGGCACCACCGGCCTGCCGAAGGGCTGCATGCACACCCACCGCACCTTGATGGCCAACTCGGTCGGCGGCGGACAGTGGGGCCATGCCAGCCCGGAGACCGTCAGCCTGGCGGTCGTGCCGATGTTCCACATCACCGGGATGATGTACGGCGTGGTCGGCAATGTGTACATCGGCAGCACCAGCGTGCTGCTGCCGCGCTGGGACCGCGAACTGGCCGGGCGCCTGATCTCGAAGTACCGGGTCACGCACTGGACCTGCATCCCGACCATGATCATCGACCTGTTCGGCAGCCCGAACTACAAGGCCTTCGACCTCACCAGCCTGACCTACCTGAGCGGCGGTGGCGCGGCCATGCCGCACGCTGTGGCGCAGCGCCTGCAAGACGAGTTCGGCCTGACGTTTGCCGAAGGCTATGGCCTGACCGAGACCGCCGCGCCGTCGCATGCGAACCCGCCCGAACGCGCCAAGCTGCAGTGCCTGGGCATCCCGATCTTCGGCGTCGATTCGCGCGTGGTGGATCCGCTGACCTTGCAGGAACTGCCGGTCGGCGAGGTGGGCGAAATCATCACCCGCGGCCCGATGGTGTTCAAGGGCTACTGGGGCCACCCGGAAGCGACAAGGGAAGCCTTCATCGAGCACGACGGCCAGACCTTCTTCCGCACCGGCGACCTCGGCCGCATGGACGACGAAGGCTATTTCTTCATGACCGACCGGCTCAAGCGCATGATCAATGCGAGCGGCTACAAGGTCTGGCCGGCCGAGGTCGAGATGCTGCTCTACAAACACCCGGCGGTGCAGGAAGCCTGCATCATTTCAGCGCGCGACGCCTACCGTGGCGAGACGGTCAAGGCCATCGTCGTGCTGCGCACCGAAGCGCGTGGCAAGACCGCGCCTGAAGAGATCACGGCCTGGGCGCGCGAGAACATGGCAGCCTACAAGGTGCCCAAGCTCGTACAGTTCGTCGATGCGCTGCCCAAGTCGGGTTCGGGCAAGGTGATGTGGCGGCTGCTGCAGGATCAGGAAGCGGAAGCGCCGCCGGCGGCATGAAAACAGGCTGGCACACATGAACGTTGCGGCAGCGCTGGACGATCGCGCGTTGGCCGATGCCTTCGATCTGCGCGCCCTGAGCAGCGCCTTCTACGCCGACCCGTTCCCGACCTACCGCGCGCTGCGCGAGCACGCGCCGGTGAAGCGCATGCCCGACGCCAGCGTGTTCCTGACCCGCTACGCCGACATCGCTGCGATCTACAAGGACAGCAAGACCTTCAGCTCCGACAAGCGCGAGGGGTTCGGCCCAAAGTACGGCGGTTCATCGCTGTTCGAGCACCACACGACGAGCCTGGTGTTCAACGACCCGCCGCTGCACACGCGGGTGCGCCGCCTGATTGCAGCCGCGCTGACGCCGCGCCATATCACCGCCCTGGAAGGCGGGCTGGTGCGGCTTGTCGGCGCGCTGCTCGACGCGATGCAGGCGCGCGCCGAGGCAGGCCACAGCGTCGATCTGATCGAGGCCTTCGCGGCGGCGATCCCGGTCGAGATCATCGGCAACCTGCTCGGCGTGCCGCCGGCCGAACGCGCGCCACTGCGCGCCTGGTCGCTGGCGATCCTGGGCGCGTTGGAGCCGGCCCTCGCCCCCGAGGCCTTGCGTTGCGGCAACCGGGCGGTGGATCAGATGCTGAACTACCTGGAGGGCCTGGTGGCGGCGCGAACGCAGGCGCCGCTCGACCCCGACACCGACGTGCTCACGCGCCTGATCCAGGGCGAGGTCACACCGCACCCGGCGGGCCACAGTGCCGCCGCCGGCCCCGAACGCCTGCTGGCAAAAGAACTGCTGCACAACTGCATCTTCCTGCTCAACGCCGGCCACGAAACCACCACCAACCTGATCGGCAATGGCCTCAAATGCCTGCTCGACCGGCCCGACCAGAAGCAGCGCCTGGTCACCGACCCCGGCCTCATCAACAGCGCCATCGAAGAGGTGCTGCGCTTCGAAAGCTCGAACCAACTCGGCAACCGCATCACCACCTGCGAGGCGCTGATCGGCGGCGTGACCCTGGCCGCGCGTACCCAGGTGACGTTGTGCATCGGAGCGGCGAACCGCGACCCGGCGCAGTTCCCCGAGCCGGACCGCTTCGACATCTCGCGCACCCCGAACCGCCACCTGGCGTTCGGCTCGGGCATTCATCAGTGCGTCGGCATGGGTCTGGGCCGGCTCGAAGGGCGTGTCGCGATCGCGGCCTTCCTGACGCGCTTCCCACACTACCGGCTGAGCGGCCCGGCGCTGCGTTCGCAGCGGGTGCGCTTTCGCGGCCACATCGAACTGCCTTGCGACTTGCTCGGATGAGCGCGGCGCAGGATGAAGAGATCGCCTCTGCGGTGGTGAGTTCAGTATTTGACGTGTCACAGCCATTTCTGGAGAAATCATGAATCACAGCCCCACCCATCGCCTGATCGCACTCGCCGTGCTCGCCCTTTACGCCGCGCCCGCGCTCGCGCAGATCAAGATCGGCGTCACCTTGTCGACCACCGGCCCGGCGGTGTCGCTCGGCATTCCCGAGAAGAACACGATCGCGCTGCTGCCGCGCAGCATCGGCGGCAAGACGGTCGAGTACATCGTGCTCGACGACGCCAGCGACAGCAGCGCGGCGGTCGTCAATACGCGCCGCCTGGCGCTCGAGGACAAGGTCGACGCGATCATCGGCTCGACCACCACGCCGAACTCGTTGGCGATGACCGACGCGGTTGCCGAGGCGTCGACGCCGACCATCTCGCTGGCCTCGTCGGCGCGCATCATCGAGCCGATGACGGCGAAGAAAGCCTGGGTCTTCAAGACCCCGCAGACCGACACGATGATGGTGCTGGCGATCCTCGAACACGCCGCGAAGCGTGGCATCAAGTCGATGGGCTACATCGGCTTCAGCGACGCGCTCGGCGAATCGTTCTACGCCGAGTTCGAGAAGTTCGCGGCGGTTCGCAACATCACGATCGTCGTCAATGAACGCTTCGCGGCGCGCGACACCAGCGTCACCGCCCAGGTCATCAAGCTCGCGGCGGCGAAGCCCGACATGGTGGTGATCGGCGCCTCCGGCACGCCCGCCGTGTTGCCAGCGCGCGCGCTGAACGAGCGCGGCTACAAGGGCAGCGTGTACTTCAACCATGGGGTGGCAAACAACGACTTCCTGCGCGTTGGCGGCAAGGACATCGAAGGCGCGTTCGTGCCGACCAGTCCGGTGGTCGTGGCCGCCGCGCTGCCGGCCAACCACCCGGCGAAGGCGCAGGCGATGGACTACGTGAAGCGCTATGAAGCGGTGTACGGCGCGGGAACGGTGTCGGCCTTCGGTGCGTACACCTGGGACGCCGGGCTGTTGCTGGGCCGGGCGATTCCGGTGGCGCTGAAAACGGCTCAGCCGGGTACGCGCGAATTCCGGGTCGCGCTGCGCGACGCGCTCGAAGGCGTGCGCGACCTGCCGGTCTCGAACGGCGTGAGCAACATGTCGATGAACGACCACCTCGGGCTCGACCAGCGAGCCCGCGTGATCGTCACGGTCGAAGGCGGAAAGTGGAAGCTCGACTGAGGTTCCGCATCGTTGCCGCCATCGGCTTCGCGCTTGCTACTTCACCATCACCTGACCGCGAATCTCGCCACCCGGGTTGGCGGCAGTGTGGATGTTGGCGTACCACTTGCCAGCCATCAGGTCGGCGATCTGCGCTGCCGTCAATGTGGCTTCGCCTTGCGCCGGGCTGGCCGCGCTCGGGAACGGCACCGCCACGCCGGCGTTCGCGCCGGCCAGTGCCGGGCCATGGAAGTGCGCCATGGTCGCCGGGCCGGACAAGCCCGAGTAGGTGACCTTCCAGGTCAGCACCCTGGTGCTCTTGTTCAACGTGGCATCGAGCGTGCCCGAGCCGGCACTGCTGTTGGCCGGGACTTCGGCACCGCCTGACAGGGCGGCCGTGAAGGCGGCGCTGTCGGCCGACACCATCGGCGCCTTGTCGGCCATCGGTGCCATGCCGCAAGCGGC